>NZ_POXP01000003.1 GCF_003044935.1 Neisseria subflava
GAAGGGCAGCTGTACGGACGGTGAGGAGATATTTAGGGGCAATGATGCGGAGTGTAAGCCTTTTATGGGGTGACAATAGAGTGGAAAGGAGATAAGAAAGTAAAAAGGACGTGCACAGGCACGTCCTGGGAGAGGGTAGTTTAATTGTCCAGCTAACACAACCAACCTCAGTTAGCTAAGGAAGGAGAAGAAATATTTAGTCTTATCAGATTGGCACACTATCAATTTTCAGACGGCCCTTTGTTATAATCTTCTCTTTACCTGAATATAAAACAGGCTGTCTTATGGAAGTCATCCAATACCCCAATTCTCCGTTTAAACTCCACCAACCCTTTCCCCCCGCCGGCGACCAGCCTACTGCCATTGCCGACCTGCTCGAAGGGCTTTCAGACGGCCTGGCCTACCAAACCCTGCTCGGCGTAACCGGTTCGGGCAAAACCTATACCATGGCGAACGTCATCGCGCAAAGCGGCCGCCCCGCCATCATCATGGCGCACAACAAAACCCTTGCCGCCCAGCTCTACGCCGAAATGCGCGAGTTTTTCCCCGAAAACGCGGTGGAATATTTCGTCTCCTACTACGACTATTACCAACCCGAAGCCTATGTGCCCAGCCGCGATTTGTTCATAGAAAAAGACAGCGCGATCAACGAGCACATCGAGCAGATGCGCCTTTCTGCCACCAAAAACCTGATGACGCGCGACGACGTGATTATCGTCGCCACCGTGTCCGCCATTTACGGTATCGGCGACCCGACCGAGTATCAACAAATGGTGTTGTCCGTCAAAGAAGGCGACACCATCGAGCAGCGCGACATTATCGCCACGCTTGTTTCCATGCAGTACGAACGCGGCGATTTGGATTTTAAACGCGGCAGCTTTCGTGTGCGCGGCGACGTGATCGACGTGTACCCCGCCGAAAGCTCCGAAAACGCCTTGCGCATCAGCCTGTTCGACGACGAAATCGACCGCCTCGATATGTTCGACCCGCTTTCAGGTAGCCTTATCCAACGCGTCGGCCGTTACACCGTCTTCCCGTCCAGCCACTACGTTACCCCGCGCGATACTGTATTGCGCGCCTGCGAGTCCATCAAAGAAGAATTGCGCGAACGCATCGAATTTTTCGCCCGCGAACAACGCCCAGTCGAACAGCAACGCATCGAACAGCGTACCCGCTTCGACCTCGAAATGCTCTACGAAATGGGCTTCTGCAAAGGCATCGAAAACTATTCCCGCCACTTCTCTGGCAAAAAAGAGGGCGAACCGCCTCCCACGCTGATGGACTACCTGCCTGACAATGCCATCATGTTCATCGACGAAAGCCACGTGACCGTTACCCAAATCGGCGGCATGTACAAAGGCGACGCATCGCGCAAGCAAAACCTGGTCGACTACGGCTTCCGCCTGCCTTCCGCCCGCGACAACCGCCCGCTCAAATTCCACGAATTTGAAAAAGTCATGCCGCAAACCGTCTTCGTTTCCGCTACCCCCGCCAAATACGAAGAAGAACACGCCGGACAAGTGGTCGAACAAGTCGTCCGCCCCACAGGGCTGGTCGATCCCCAAATCATCATTCGCCCCGTCGCCACCCAAGTCGATGACTTAATGAGCGAAATCAACGACCGCATCCAAAAAGGCGAACGCGTGCTCGTTACCACCCTCACCAAACGCATGGCGGAACAACTCACCGACTATTACAGCGAACTCGGCATCAAAGTGCGCTACCTGCACAGCGATATCGACACCGTCGAGCGCGTTGAAATTATTAGAGATTTGCGTCTCGGCCTGTTTGACGTACTCGTCGGCATCAACCTCTTGCGCGAAGGCTTGGACATCCCCGAAGTCTCTCTTGTCGCCATCCTCGACGCCGACAAAGAAGGCTTCCTGCGCTCCCACCGCAGCCTGATTCAAACCATAGGCCGCGCCGCGCGTAACGTGAACGGCGTCGCTATTTTGTACGCCGACAAAATCACCGATTCCATGAAAGCCGCCATCGACGAAACCGAGCGCCGCCGCGAAAAACAGATTAAATTTAACGAAGAACACGGCATCGTTCCGCAGCAGATTAAAAAACAGGTCAAAGACATCATCGACGGCGTGTACCACGAAGAAGACAGCGGCAAAGGTCGTCTGAAAGGCAAAAACAAGGTCAAAGTCGGCGAAATCCACAACGAAGAAGACGCGATTAAAGAAATCGCCAAACTGGAAAAAGCTATGCAGCAGGCAGCTAGGGATTTGCAGTTTGAAGAGGCTGCTGTGTTGCGGGATAGAATTCGGGGAATTAAGGAAGGGTTGTTATTTGGAGTAGAGTAAATAATTAGAGAAAGGATATAAAGTATGAAAGACTATATTAATTTAATATTTTTCCTATTAAGCAAAAAAAATATAAAAAAGTTCTTATTGGGAGAATTAGAGCCAACGCCAGAAGAGTTAAGTATCATTCAAACCTATCTTGAAAATATTAGACCGAAATTGTTGCAAGAAAATAAACCTAACTTGATACAGCAAATAGAACAACAAAAGGTGCCTTATTTAAAAGAATTATCAATAGTTGAATTAGATTTTTTATTGTCTAAGAATATTCAACTTCCAGAACTGCTAAAAATAATTTTTGCTAAAGGTGGCATGGCAAAAGGCATTGCAGTAATTGAATGGGATGATACTTTGTTGTGTTATAAAAAACGAAAAGTCTCATTTATAGGGATTAAATTAATCTTTGGTATTTTAGCTGTTTTTGTAATAATTTTATTTATTAATATATTTAAATCATTTAATTGGTCTCAAGGAGCTATTACTTTAGGTGTGGTTTGTTTAGTTATTTTTGTTTTCTTTCCTATTTATGGATTGTTGGGTAGTGAACAACAAATCCAAAAAGAAATTTTTAGTTATGAACAATATAAGCCATTTATTAAGGAATAAATTATTGAGTAAGCACAAGGTAGCCATTTATTAATCACGCCCCTACCTGCTGGCTGTAAAATACATTTATAGAACCATATTTTTAATATAGTCATTTCATAACTGTATCAGAGCATCTTATTTGTTTATTAATACTATTGGATTGAGACCTTTGCAAAATTCCTTTTTCTCCCAACAGTCGAAACCCCAACACAGATTTTCGGCTGTTTTCACTCCAAATATTCACTGATTCTACCCAAATACCCCCTCAATTTTCTCCGGATACCAGATAATCAGCAAGCCGTAGCCTGCATTCTTACCAACCGCGTGCGTGGCTACGCTACATACTACCTGCGGATGGTACAAACTTTTAAGGCCGACGTAGCGGTTTGTTGCTATGATACGGGAGTTCCGATATACAAGGGTGTGTGCGGTACGCACGCACGCGTTTTTTGCTGTTCAAACCATTGTTTCAAATCTTCAGAAGACCTCAAATGTCATCTGAAAACTTTTAGAATAAAGGCCGTCTGAAATCCAATTTTCAGACGGCCTTATTTTTTCTTAATTCAAAGTGTTAGCAGTCAAACTCAGCAATCACCGGCGCATGGTCGCTGGGGCGTTCTTGGGCGCGGGTTTCTAGGTCGACGGTAACGTCGGTAAGAGTGGCGGCGAGTTCGGGGCTGGTGAGGATGTGGTCGATGCGCAGGCCGAGTTTGCGTTGGAACATGGCGCCGCGGTAGTCGAACCATGTGTAGAACGCGCCTTCGGGGTGGACTTTGCGCAGGCTGTCGGTCAGGCCGAGGTCGAGCAGGTTTTTAAACCATTGTCTTTCGATGGAGGAGCAATGGATTTTTTCGTGCCATTTTTCGGGGTCGTAGCAGTCGGCATCAGAGGGGGCGATGTTGAAGTCGCCGAGCAGGACGAGTTTGGGGTGTGTGGCCATTTCGGCGCGGACGAACTCGGTCAATGCGGCAAACCATTGTTCTTTGTATTGGAATTTGGGGCTGTCCAGTGCTTCGCCGTTGACGCAATAGACGTTGATGACGCGCACGCCGTTGATGGTGGCGGCGATGACGCGGCGTTGCGGGTCGTCGGGAAGGGCGGGAAGGCCACAATGTACGTCTTGCGGCTCGTGGCGGCTGATGATGGCGACGCCGTTATAGGTTTTTTGGCCGCTCCAGACGCAGTGCCAGCCCATCATTTGCAGGGCGGCGGCCTGGAATTTGTCTTGGTCGAGTTTGAGTTCTTGTAAGGCGAGTATGTCGGCTTGGTGGTCGGCCAGCCAGTTTTGTACTTGGGGCAGGCGGACGTTGAGGGAATTGACGTTCCAAGTGGCGATTTTCATGATGTTTCCGTGTGTGCTGTTGGGTGGGAAGGCGGCGGATTGTGCCTGTGGGCATGGGCGGTATTGTATAGCGGATTGGTTTATTTTTCGATATGGGCTGAAAGGGGCAGGCAGTCTGAAAGCTGATGTTTCAGACGGCCTTGATATTGTGATGTGGAATAATATGTTTATTCGGCTTGGTCTTTGAGCGTGCGCAGGGTATTGAGGATGGTGGTGGCTTCTTCGGAGATGATGCGGTATTCGATGATGCGGTGGTAGCGTGTGAAATCGATGATGCCTTCGGTGCGCAGGCGTGCGAGGTGGTTGGCGATGCCAGTTGGGGAGGAGTCGAGTGCCTGTGCCAGTTCGGTAATGCTGCGGTCGCCGTCAAGCAGCAGAAAAAGAATGGCCATACGTTCGGGGTTGGCAATCAGTTTGAGAATGGTAGAGAGACGCTTGATTTCCATATTATTGTTCCTTTTGTCTGTTATATGAATGCTTGATTTAGGTTAAATTTGGATGATTGTGGTTTTTATTAAGATTAACCTTATAATTCAAACTCTTACCTTGCAGTGTACACGGTTTTGTAAAATTTGAGGGCATTGTTTTGCAATTTTTTTGTTCATTTTCGATATTTTGCTTCGGTTGCGAAAATGGATTGAAAAGAGACGAAAAGGCCGTCTGAAATGTTCCGTTGCAGACGATTTTGCTGACGGATGTTTCAGACGGCCTTTGATTTGGTTTTAAGTTGTTTTTTCTTTTATGTTTGTTTGAAATCAGTTGATTGATTATTTTTAAACAAACAACAAGGTTTTATGATTATATGCTTAGGACTACACGCCCAGGACTTGTCAGACGCTTGGATGTGTTGTCGAAATGCGACTACTTTTTCTTCCAACCTGCGGTCATGGCGAAGGTGATGGGGTCGTAGTATTTCGGCAGCTTGGACGGAATGCCCACATCGTTACGGTACACGACGCGATAGCGGTCGGCGAACCAGTTTGGAACGATGGTGTATTGGTGGCGGATTAGTCGGTCGAGTGAGCGCGAGGTGGTTTGCAGCTCTTGGCGGTTGGTAAAGCTGTTGAAATGGGTCAGCAGTTTTTCAACCGCGGGATGACAGACGCCGGATAGGTTGCGGCTGCCTTCGGTTTTGGCGGCGGCGCAGCTGAAGTAGTCGTATTGCTCGTTGCCGGGGCTTTCGCTGTTGCCGTAGTAGCCGGTGGTTACGTCAAAATCGAAGTCGTTCATGCGTTTTTGGTACACGGCGGAGTCGGCGGTACGCACGTTCATGGTAATGCCGATTTTGGCGAGGTCGCGCTGCCATTTTGCGGTAATACGCTCGTAGTTTTTGCTTGGGGCGAGGAATTCAAAAGTCAGCGGTTTGCCTTGTTTGTCGACTGCTTTGCCGTTTTTGTATTGATAGCCGCCTTTTTCAAGCAGGGCGCGTGCTTTGAGCAGGTTCGGGCGCACGCCCAGTTTGGGGTCGGTAACCGGCGGCATAGGGACGTCTTGATCTAATACGCCGTCGGGCAGCTTGGTGCCCAATGATTTGAGCAATGCGGTTTCTGCACGGTCGGGCTTGCCGGTTGCGGCCATGGTGCTGTTGGTGAAAAAGCTGTCGGTGCGGCGGTATGCGCCGTAGAAGATGCGGCTGTTGACGCTTTCGTAGTCGAAGCTTTCAATCAAGGCACGGCGGACGTAAATATTGTCCAAGGGCTTGTGGCGCATATTGATGACGAAGCCTTGCATGCCTGCGGTGCTGTTTTGTACCCATTCGTGTTTGGATAGATTACGTTTTTTGAGGACTTCGTCGGAGTAGGCGCGCGCCCAGTTGCGGGCGACGTTTTCTTGTACGAAGTCATATTGGCCACCTTTCAGCCCTTCGATGCGGACAACTTCGTCTTTGACGTATTTGATGCGGATGTGGTCGTAGTTGTAGCGGCCTTTGCGCACGGGCAGATTTTGCGCCCAGTAGTTTTTGTCGCGGACAAACTCGCTGATGCGGCCGTTTTCAGCTTTGGCAAAACGGTAGGGGCCGGAGCCGATGGGTAGGCTGTTGGGCGCGGCGGCCAGGCCTTTGGGATAGCTTTTATGCGAGAAGACGGGCAGGCTGCCGAGAATCATGTGCAATTCTGAGTTGCGCTGCTTGAAGCGGAACACGACGGTGCGGTCGTTGGGCGTTTCTACTTTGGCCACGTCGCTCCAGTAGAAGTGGTACATGGGGGCGGCGGCTTTGTCTTTGGTCAGGATGTTAAATGAAGCGGCAACGTCTTTGGCCAAAACGGGATCGCCGTTGTGGAATTTGGCTTTGGGGTTGATTTTGAAGGTAACGGAAAGACCGTCCGGCGCCAGGGCGATGTCTTCGGCAATCAGGCCGTAAACGGCGTAAGGTTCGTCCATGCTTTGCTCGGTCAGGGTGTCGAGCGTCAGCATACTGATGCCGTATTCGTGGTTGCCTTTGAGGGTAAAGGGGTTGAGCGTGTCAAAAGCACCGAGGAAAGGCGTGGTAAACGTGCCACCTTTTGGGGCGTTGGGATTGACGTATTCGAAGGCGGTGAAGTTGGCCGGATATTTGGGTGGTTGGCCAAGGCCTACGCCGTGGGCGGCAAAGGCGGCAGATGGAATCAAACCAAGCAGAGAGAGTAGGGCTGGTGTTTTCATCTATTTTTCCTTGTAGGTCGAATGTAGTATTCAGTAGTGTGCCGATTATAGCAAAGGCCGTCTGAAACTTGATATTTTTGGTTTCAGACGGCGTCAGGTTTAAGAGGATTGTTTTTTCGTATGGGCGCCGAACTCGGCAAGCGTCATGTTCAAGGTTTCCAAGCAGGGCTGCATAATGTGGTCAACCGTTTGATTGACCTTATCTTTATTAAGCGTTTGCGGACGGTAGACGAAGAGTTTGAACAGCTCTGCCAAGTCGATGGACTCCGCCCCCATTTTCAAGACCCAGCCCTGACGGCCGGAATAGACATAGCCGTGTCGCGCCAGTTTTTCCAAAAGCTCGCCCAATTCGTCAAAGCCCATATTGATATGCCGTCTGAACTCTTGCACCGGCAACGCCTTGCCGTTTTGTTGGGCAGAATCGAGCAGCAACAGGATTTTCAATACATCGTCAAAGCGGCCGCGCGCATCCAGACTGCGGCGGAACGCTTCGCCGCGCCAGTAGGACAGGGACGAGGTCAAAACCGCGCCGCCCAATACCAGCGTCCACAACAGGTTGAGCCACAACAGGAAAAATGGTACTGCGGCAAATGCGCCGTAAATTGATTTGTAGCCGTCAAAGTTGCCCATGTACCAAGCGAATAAAAAGCGTGCCGTTTCCAAGCAAAACGCCGTTACAGCCGCGCCGACCAAAGCATGGCTGGCAGGCACAAAACGGTTGGGCACAAAGCGGTATAAACCCCACAGCAGCACCGTAATAAATGAAACCGTAGTGATAACCCTCAGCCATTCCGAGCCGCCCACTACTTGCACCTGACCGATCACGACCGACAAGCCCACGCCCAAAGACAAAGGTCCAAACGTCAGCAACGCCCAATACACCAAAAACTGCATCATCCAAGGCCGTTGCGAATTGACGCGCCAAATCCGGTTGAACGCATTGTCTATCGTCCGAATCAGCATCAGCGAGGTTACGACCAACATCACACTGCCGATGGCCGTCAGCTTGGTGGCCTTATCGCGGAACGCATTGATGTAGTCGAACACCATATCCGCGCCCTGCGGCACAATGGTGCGGTTGATAAAAGAGACAAATTCCCCCGACCATTGGTCGAAAACGGGGAAGGCCGAAGCGATGACGACCATCACCGTCAACACGGGTACCAAAGCCAAAAGCGTCGTAAACGTCATGCTTGCCGCCACCTGCGGCACACGCTCCTCATCAAAACGGTGCATGACAAACCAAGCAAACGCCACGCCTTTACTCTTTAAAAAACCTTGCCACCATTGCGAAAACGGCATAACCTTTTCCCACTTTTAAATTGAAATTTCTTCTTTTCAGACGGCCTGAGTATTTAAAAGGCCGTCTGAAACCTGACAGCATTGTAACGGAAACCCCAAATGAACCCAAATCCTCTGAAAATCCTCGTCCTCTTTTATTCCCAAAACGGCAGCACGCGCAACCTTGCCCGCCAAATCGCGCGCGGTATTGAAAGCGTGGACGGTTGCGAAGCCGTGTTGCGTACTGTTCCCAAAGTTTCCACCGTTTGCGAAGCCGTTGAAAAAGCCATTCCCGACGAAGGCGCGCCCTACGCGACTGCCGACGACCTCAAAAATTGTGCCGGCCTTGCGCTCGGCAGCCCGACACGTTTCGGCAATATGGCCGCCGCGATGAAATATTTTATCGACGGTACCATTCCCCTTTGGCTCGGTGCAGAACTCGTCGGCAAACCTGCCACCGTATTCACCAGTACATCTTCTCTGCACGGCGGCCAAGAAAGCACCCTGCTGACCATGATGCTGCCCCTGTTACACCACGGCATGGTCATCAGCGGCATTCCCTATACCGAGTCCGCGCTCAGCAATACCCAAAGCGGCGGCACGCCTTATGGCGCAAGCCATGTTTCCGGCCACGACAGCAAGCCGGCATTGACTGCCGAAGAAAACGATATTGCCTTTGCGCAAGGTAAGCGTTTGGCAGAATTGGCAAGAAAATTGGCAGACTGATTACCTTGTAATAAAAAGATTAAGGCCGTCTGAAAACCTGATGATGCGGGTTTTCAGACGGCCTTTTTAGTTAATTAGGACTAGCTTAAAAATAAATATTTTGAATTAAACGAACTACTTAGAAAATAGGGGCTAGAGTATAGTTTCATCGGACTACATCTTTTTGATAGAATCTGCCACCAAATTAAAACATCAGCTAACTGGAGAAGCTATGTCACTACCCGTATTTCCCTATGGCAAATTAAGCTTTGCCGTCAGTCTGGCGCTGTGTTCGGCGTATTCTTTCGCAACCGAAGTAGAAAATACCCAGCCGCAAGAGCGTGTCGATTTACCGACAGTTACCGTCCAAGGTGTCGGAAAACAGACTACTTCCAACTACACCATTCCTGCTTCCTCTGTCGCAACAGGCATCCGCCTGACCCAGCGCGAAACGCCGCAGTCCTTGTCCGTTGTCACAGAAAAACAAATGGACGACCAAGGTTTGGATACCTTGCAGGACGTATTGAAACAAACGCCAGGCGTGTTCCACAGCAAAATGGGCAACAACGTATCCGGCCACAGCCAATTTATTTCGCGCAGTCAGGCGATTGACAGCATTTCCGTAGACGGCGCGCCCAAATTCCTTTACGACGGTAAAGCCATCCGCCGCGGCACCAACAATCTGGACAGCACATTGTACGAACAAGTCGTCGTCGTGCGCGGCGCAAGCGGTTTGTCCAACGGCGGTATGGGCGAGCCGGGCGGTACGGTTGCTTTGGAACGCAAAAAACCGACTGCCAAGCCAGCCATCAGTGTGGAAGCCGGTGTCGGTTCGTGGAAACACTACCGCTTCGTCCTTGATGCCAATCAGCCTTTGAATGCAGACAATACCTTGCGCGGCCGCGCTATTTTGGTCAGCGACCATGGCGGCGATTACCTGCCGAGTACATCGCGCCATAATCACACTTTCTACGGTACTTTGTCTTACGATATCACGCCGCAAACCCAATGGCGCCTCGGTACGGAAATACACCGTTTCCGCAATACCGGCAGCTCGCGTTTCAGCTACCTGACCGCAGCAGGCAATCGTAAAGACGGATTCAAACCGTTTGAGTCTTCGCCACGCAGCAATTCGTCCGCACGCTGGGCATACGGCAAAGACACCAGTGCCGAAGTGTTCACTTCCCTCAGTCATGAGTTTGACAACGGCTGGAAACTGACAGGCGATTACAGCCATGTTTCGGGCAAAAATGACATCGTTTCAGGCATTGCCGGTACTTATGTCATCAAATCCGACTATTCCGCGCTCTTTACGTCTGACCGCGATCGCAGCAAATACCGCGACCAGAATTTTTCATTGGCCTTGGACGGCCATTATCCGGCGTTGGGCCGCTCGCACGAGTTCAATGTCGGCATCAGCTATCAGGACAACAAAGAAAACCTGTCTTTCTATGAAGAAGGCGAGTCGATGATTCCTGATTTGCGCCTCTTTAACGGCAACATCGCCAAACCCGATATGCCATATCTACGCGATGGTTTTTCACACATGAAAAACCTGTCGGTTTACGGCTCGACCCGTTTCAAACTGACCGATAAGCTCGCCTTTATCGGCGGCAGCCGTTTTGTGGATTGGCGTTACCGTTACAGCACTGACCGCAACAAATTCGCACACAGCAGCCACAAACAAAACGTTTTCATTCCTTATTTGGGCGTAACCTACGACATCGGCGACAATCTGACCGCCTATGCATCTTACACCACCATTTTCCGTCCGCAAGTACGTTACCTGACCAAAGACGGCGCGGCGCTCAAACCGCAGCGCGGCAAAACCTACGAGACCGGTTTGAAAGCGTCATGGTTTGAAGGCCGTCTGAATGCTTCCGCCTCCGTCTTTATGAACAAACGCGACCATTTGGGCGTGGTTGCAGGCAAATTCGCGAATGGCGAGGAATACTACCGTGCAGCCGACAACACCACAACAAAAGGCGTGGAACTCTCTGTCGGCGGCCGCCTGAGCGACAAATGGCTGCTGAATGCGTCTTATGCACGTTCCAAAATCAAAGACAGCGAAGGTGTTCAACTGCATCCGTCTTATCCGGTTCATTTGTTCAAACTCTTTACCGCGTATGACGTGACCGACCGTTTGAACCTGGGTGCCAACGTCAACTGGCAAAGCCGCAGCCACACGCTGGATGAATACCCTGCAGACATCAATCCGGCCGCCGCCGCCGCATTGACCCAACGTCCGTACGCAACGCTGGACTTGACCGGTCATTACAAAATTGGCAAATCCACCCGCATCAGTTTGGACTTTGAAAACGTGTTTAACAAACGCTATCGCACCATGCCGGATATTCACGTTTACGGCACGCCGCGTAGTGTGACTGCAACGGTTAAACATACGTTCTAATTGAAAAGAAAAATAGTGCAGGCCGTCTGAAAACCTAAATTATCGGGTTTTCAGACGACCTGAATTTTTTTCTCATATTGTTTTGATGTCAAACCTGACTAAAACTTGCTCGGTATCTTGAGCAAAGAAATCAAAATGACAGGCACAAAAAAGACCGGAACATATCCGGTCTTTTTAATGATTTCGCACTTACGCTTGGTAACCTTTCGCTTCGGCAAGCAGGGCCAGCAATTCTTCAGTCGTATCCCAACCGATGCAGGCATCCGTAATACTTTGACCGTAAACTTCAGGCTTGTCTTGGCGGCCTTCAACCAAGTGGCTTTCCACCATCACGCCCATGATGTTTTCTTCACCGGCTTTCAGCTGCGCCGCAACATCGCGCGCTACATCCATTTGTTTGCGGAAGTCTTTACGGCTGTTGGCATGGCTGCAGTCCACCATCAGTTTGCTGCTCACGCCGGCTTTTTGAAGCTGCGCAACCGCGTCTTTAACGTGTTCTGCGCTGTAATTAGGCTCTTTACCGCCGCGCAAAATCGCATGGCAATCAGGGTTGCCGCTGGTGTGGACAATCGCAGAATGACCGGCTTTGGTTACAGACAAAAAGTGGTGCGGATGATTGGCGGCACCGATGGCGTCGATGGCGATTTTCAGATTGCCGTCCGTACCGTTTTTAAAACCGACAGGGCAGGAGAGGCCGCTGGCCAATTCGCGGTGTACCTGGCTTTCAGTCGTACGCGCACCAATCGCGCCCCAAGAAATCAGGTCGGCGTAGTATTGCGGCGTAATCATGTCCAAGAATTCAGTCGAAGCAGGCATGCCCATTTCGTTCAAAGTCAGCAACAACTGACGCGCTTGGCGCAGGCCGTAGTTAATGTCAAACGTACCGTCCAAGTGCGGATCGTTAATCAGACCTTTCCAGCCAACAGTTGTACGCGGTTTTTCAAAATACACGCGCATTACAATCAGCAGCTCTTTCTCATATTTTTTGCGCAAAGGCAGCAATTTTTGCGCATATTCTACCGCCGCCTTAGTATCGTGAATCGAGCATGGGCCGATAATGACCAGTAAACGGTTGTCGCGGCCGTGAACCAAATCCGAAATCTCATGACGCGTTTTATAAACTAAATTGGCAACCTGAGGCGTAACAGGCAGCTCATACAAATGTGCGATTGGAGGGAGTAACTCTTTGACTTCTTTGATCTTAATGTCATCGGTAGGGTGGTGTTGGGACATGATGGACTCTCTTGTTTATTTTTGATACAGGTTACAGGTTTTAGCAGAATTAAACAAGGCTTAGTTTTTTGTTTTAGCAATTTTATTCTAAAATTTCTTTATTTTAATTATTTTATAGAATTTAAAATCAGTTTGTTTATAAAAATTAATATTTAATGCTATTTAAGAATTTTATTTATATAATAAAGGGTTTTGGGGTTTTATCAAAATACAGGCCGTCTGAAAATGTTCAGACGGCCTGAAGTCTTACATAGACCAAAAATTGAGAAGCGTGAAGGCTATCGATATTGTTCCAGCAAGGGCGAAGAGAAAGGAGTCCAATACACGCCTTTAAGGCCGCTTTCAACCAATTTGTCATTCAACCAAGTGTTACAAGTATTGAATAAATGATAGCGCCCTTTGGCTTCGTAAAAAGCATCGTTAGATTGATGATGAATTCCTTTTAGCAAGATGGGGTGCCCATTTTTTTGTTGAAAACCGGCCAAGAGCGATTTTGTTAAATTCCTGTATTGCTCAGGCGTGACCAAAAATTTGACGACGTGGCTATTTTCTCGTGGTTCAAAAGGATAATAAGTAACATGAATCAGCGTACGGTTCAGCCCGCTTAATGCACCTAAAGCATTGGAGAAAGTCAAATCTTTCCACTCAGGCGTGTATAAATAAAAATTGCGCTCCCCCCAGCCTAAACCGATATGCGTTATTTGAGGATTAGTAGAAAGCGTGTCTTTTGGATTGACGACATTCGACCAATCAAAAATATCATTCTTCAGCGGCATGACTACATCAGTATGCACGCCGTTACTGACTAAAAATAAAGTAATTTCCCCTTTGGGCTGCTCTTCATTAAGCGGCAATGAAGCCATCATCCAAGCAGACAAAAAATACAATAGGGCAAAAATAGGGATAATCAGCGCTATTTTGCCGATTTTTTTGAGGATGTGAAGGAAGGAACGCATTCGTTTTTTTTAAAGGCAATTAAGTTTGAAGGTGTGTATTTTCCATTAAATTTGTACTTTTTTCATTAGAAATGAATAGATGGTATCTTGCGACTAATGATAAAAATGGTTGTTTAACTTGAATAAAAAAAGGCCGTCTGAAATATTCAGACGGCCTTTTTCCAATTAAAACGGGATACCAAATCTCATCTCAATCCATGTTGGAACGCTTATTTTGCAGAGCTGCTGACCTGTTTCATCCAGGCAAATAGTTCGTCCAAGTCATAATCGCCGCCGTGGCCGACATACCAAGGCAGGGCGTAGTCAACGGTTTGGCCGTTGTTTTGCAGTTTGGCGGCTAAGATGGCGGAGACTGCCAGTGAGGTGTCGCGGTCGTTGGTGCCGACGCGGATGCGCCAGTTTTGCGGCAGATTTACGCCCGGTTTGCCGATGTAGTTGAGCGGGTTCATGATTTTGATGGTTTCTTCATCTGCGATTTCGGCGTTGGCGGCGGTGTTGTGTTGCATGGAGAACGCGGTGAAGTGGCGTTTGTCGACGGTATTGGTGCCGAAGAGTTGGTTTTCGCCTGTGCTTAAATCTACGCCGTCAAAGGCCGGCGGTGTTTTTTGGCGGCCGGCGGCTTTGGCGTAGGCATCGAAATCGACGGAGACGACTTTGCCTTTGCGGACGGTCAGCCAAGTGCGGTCTCTTAGGTCTTTGCCTGCATCAAGCTGGGCTTGTGCGGATTGGGCAATTAAACCGGCAATATGGTTTTTAAAGCTGCCGTTGCCTTGGGCGTCCAGTGTCAGGGGTTTGCCTTCGGGGGATTTCAGGTTCAGGCTGTTGAGGTATGCGGGGTATAGGGGTTTGAGGAGGTCGGACAGTTTTTTCTCGTTATCGGTCAGTGTACCTGCGACCAGCTCGCGTTTGACGCGGTAGTCGAGCATGGAAATGTTCATTTTTTTGTAGTCGTTGATACCGTTGAACTGCCATTCGTAAGCCATGTCGGCATGGTCCAAATCGGTAATCGGACAGTAGGCGGATACGGCGAAAACTTTGTCGCTGCCGTCTGCCGCTCCTAAGGCTTCGAGGTGGTTTTCGTAATCTTTTTGGTCGGCTGTTGCGCCTAAGAGGGCGGACATTGCGCCGCCTGCGCTTGTGCCGTTGGAAATGATTTTTTCGGCATCACCGGGCATGACTTTGTCGTTGGCTTTCAGGTAACGGACGGCGGCTTTCAAATCAACGATAGCGGCAGGTGCTTTACCGGTGGGTTCTGTCCGGCCGCGTGCGCCAGGGGATGCGACGACGTAGCCTTTGGAGAGGGCAACCAGGGCGGCGTTGGGCGATTTTTGGCCGTCTTCAGGCTCGCCGCGTTTGCCTTCTAAAGCAGGTTTGCCGGGTTTGGCCGGCATATAGCCGCCGATTTGGTTGGGCAGGAAAATCGGTGCGGTTTCGGCGTTGAAACCGTCTATCTCACCGCCGTTGTAATAGGCTTCGGGTACATAAATATTGATGATTTCGTAACGGGTATCGACAGGATTGCGGACGTAAACTACGCCTTCGTAAGCGCGGAATTTAACCGCCTGACCGTTCACTTCGATGCTTTGTTCGGTGTATTTTTGTTTGGAGAAGTCTAGGTCGTAGGTGTCTGCGGTTTTGACGGAAGCGCAGGCGCTCAATCCCAGCGCGACAGAAACGGATAAGAGGGTTTTGTTTAGGGCGTTCATCATCATACTTTCTGAAGAGGTGAACGGATATGATAACCAATACTCAGGCCGTCTGAAACACCAAGTCGGGTTTCAGACGGCCTGATTTTTTTGTAGCGTTATGCGGTGTTGTACGTTACGTTTGTAAGGTAATATCGGTTTGAATTTTATCTATTTGATAAATATGAATTTAATAAGGCGTTGTGCCTTAAAAAATCTATTGATTCGGTATCTGTAAAAGTTTGAATCTGTCTTGTAAATCAGTATGCAGAACAGGCATTCTTGCTTTCTTCACAGATTGGTTCTGCTTGTCAGAACGTTTTGCTCAATTCGACAAACATTTTGGTTTTGCCGTATTCGTAGAACTTGTCGTTGCTCCATGTTTTGTTGTGGGCAATGGTCAGGCGTGGGGTGATGCCTTTGAAATGGAGGGCGCGATGCCATACGCTCAGGGAGGCGGAGGCTTCTTTGTCGCGGCGGTTTTGTTCGTTGCTGAAGAAGCTGGGGGCTTGGTAATGGCGTTGGGCGGCGCTGAGGCGTAGGACGGTGGAGAGGCCTTTGGGCCATTCTTGTCCCCATGTGGTGCGCAGGGCGTAGCGGTTGAAGCTGTCGCTTTTGTCGTCGCGGTTGCGTTCGCGGTAGAGGTCGATACCGGCTACCCAGTATTGGCGCGCGTTGCGGTAGTACACGATGGAGTTGCTGAGCAGTTGGCTGGTATTGTTGGAATGCTCGCGGCGGCTGTTTTTCAGACGGCCTGCTTCAAATGCGCTGAGGGTTTGCAGCTTGGGTTGCCACCAATGGTTGTAGTGGAGGCGTGCGCCGTTGGTGTAGGTGTAGGGGTCGTTGCCGTAGAAGCGGCGTTCGTGGAACGGGGTAATGCCGATATCGTTGTGCTGGTCGGCATAGCCGATGCCTGCTGAGAAGCGTGTGGTGAGGTCGTTGTAGTTGGTGTGTTTGGGGTAGATTTTGCCGTAGTGGTCTGCGCCTGCCGTGGCATAGAAGCCGCGTGGCAGCGACCATTTTTTTTCTGCACCGATTTGGTAATGGATGGCGGTGGCATCGATGGGTTCGGGGAATGTCCAGCCTCGGAAGCAGTCGTCGTCAGGATAGGCAAGGCGCACGGCGCGGCATTGTTCGTCGTTCAGGTGGTTGCCCAGACGGCGTTGGCCGGGAGCTTGGTTAATGTTTTGTTCGCGCGTGATGTTCAAGCCGGCGTTGAATTGCCATGAGTCGCGTTCGCGTAGGGCTTTGCGGTAGGTTTCGAGGCGTTCTTGCAAGGCAGGAGGGAGGGATTCGGTTTGCAGTTTGTCGAACTGGTCGGCTGCGGCTTCGTTTTGTTTGTCTTCAAACAAGGCGGTTGCAAGCTGCCAGCGGACGGCGGAAGCATCGGGCTGCTCGGCGATAAAGCGGCGGTAATAGCCGACGGCTTCGGCGGCGCGCCCTTCAGATTGGGCAAGCAAACCTTTGGCATAGCGCGCCATGGCGCGGTCGTGTTCGGGCCATTGTTCGTAAATGGGCAAAACGGCTTTGATGCCGGGGATGTTGTGGGCGACGACGGCGGAATACATGACGCGTGCCAGTAATTCGGTGTTGGCAAGCAGGGTGTCGGCATCGACGTTGATGATTTTTTCAGACGGCCTGTTTGTCTGCTCGGCAGGGATGTTGTGCGTTTCAGGCTGTTGGGGTTCGGCTGTGTTGACTTGAAGCTCGGGTTTTACGTCAGGCGGCACATCGGCGGCTTGAAGGGAAAGGGGAAGGATGGCGAGGAGGAGCAGACGTTTTTTCATGGCAATGTTTGGAATGTTATCGGTATAAGTGGGCAGATTGTACAATGTTTTGAGTCGGAAATTTTGTAAACCGATTGCCATTTTATCTGATAAAGACGACAAAAGGCCGTCTGAAACCTGATGGGATTTCAGACGGCCTTTGTTTGCGAGTCGGATTTAGTTTTGATCCAAGTCCAAATCGGCTTTGTATTCGATACGGCCTTGGCCTTTGTCTTCGATGGAAACGTCCAGCTCTTGTTTGCCGCGTTTGAATTTCAGATCAGCATCGTCGTGTTTGATTTCAGACTCAACCACATGGAAACCTTTGCTACGCGCGTGGGCGATCACTTTTTTGGCCAAGGAAGGAATGGAATTGCGTTGGCCGGAAAGTTCGGCTTCGTATTCAAATTCGCCGTCGCCTTGATGATCGGCTTTGATGGTGTGCGCGCCATCCGGACGGTAAATTTCGGAAGGCAGCGGGGAGGCGAATGCCGTGGCGGAGAAAAGAGCCAAAATGCCGGTGGCCAGTAACGATTTTGCTTTGGTCATCGGTTTTCCTTTCTGAAAAGGGTTTTGAGAACGAAATCATCTTATCGGCATGCCTGAGGGGGCGGCAAGCGGATAAACCTGATTTTACGCGCGGCTACATGATTTGTTTGGAGGACGTTGATTCTTTGCTTTGGGCTGGTGTTTGCTTGCAGAAAAATGCTGCTGGAAAGACTTAGCCGAGGCGGAACAATTCGCTGCCGTGCGCCTTCAGCCATTGTTTGGCTTGGTCGACATGCGGCGTGAGCGAGTGGGTTAGAGCCCAAAATGCAGGGCTGTGGTCGGGATGGCGCAGGTGGGCGAGTTCGTGCAGGCAGACGTAGTCGGCGACATATTCGGGCGCACCGATGAGCCGCCAGTTGAGGCGGATGCCGGTGGTGTGGCGGCAAACGCCCCAGAAGGTTTTGGCGTTGGAAAGGGAAATGGCGCTCGGGGTTAGGCGGGTGTTTCGGATATGGCCTTCGAGGCGTGGCAGCAGATATTCGTGTGCACGCTCGTGCAGGAAGCGGCGCAAATGGATGAGTTGGGCGGCGTTTTCTTTTTCGGGCAACAGAATTTCAGACGGCCTGATTTGGATGTGGTTTGCCGTGTGGATGGACAAAGCCGTCTGAACGCCTTGATACCAAATCCATTCGGGAAGTGTGTCGGTGGGTGTTTGTCGGGCCGGTGTCTTGTTTAGGGTACGGCGCAGTAGGGCTTCGTTGTCGTTCAGCCATTGGGTAAAGGTGCGCTGGGTAACAAACGGAGGGATGTTGATGCTGACGGTATCGGCGGAAACGGGGCGCAAGATGAGGTTTTTCTTGGCACTGCGTTTGAGCTGGATATGAATGGTCAGGCCGTCTGAAAGGGTGTGGGTATGGAGGTGGGGCATGATGTTGAGAAAAATATTGGACGGCATGGAAAGGGTGGGTATAGCGGTCCACCCGATGGAATGATTTATTTGGTTTTGGGCGCGAACGGGCCTTGTCCGGTAATCAGGGGCTGTTGGCTTTCGATCCATTGCTCGCATTGGGCCATGAGTTCGGCTTCATTGCCGTTGTTGTGGGCAATGGGTTTGCCGATGATGACGCTGACTGTGCCGGGGTATTTGAGGAAGGAGTTGCGCGGCCAAAACTCGCCGCTATTGAGTGCGACGGGGACGATGTCCATCTCGAACATTTTTGCCATGCGCGCGCCGCCGAGCTTGTAGCGGCCTTTTTCACCGGGCGACAGGCGTGTGCCTTCGGGGAAAATGGTAATCCAATAGCCTTCGTTTTTACGCGCAAGGCCTTGTTCTAAGAGTTGTTTGTTGGCTTCGCGGCTGTTGCTGCGGTCGATGCCGATGGTTTTAACCAGCTTCAAGCCCCAGCCGAAGAAAGGGATTTTGAAGAGCTCGCGTTTGGCAACATAGACTTGCGGCGGAAAAATCTCTTGCAGAGCGAGGGTTTCCCAGCCGCTTTGGTGTTTGGCGCAGATGATGGCAGGGTGGTCGGGAATGTTTTCCGCGCCGCTTAAGGTGTAGTTCAAACCAATGATGTGCTTGAGCGACCAGTTGAGGATACGCACCCAAACTTGCGCCATTTTGTGCGCGCCGCCTTGAAAGGGCAGGGCAAGCAGCATAAAGGGGAACAGCAAAATAATGCTAGAGGAAAGGATGAACCAGTAAATCAGGTTGCGGATAATCAGCATATCGGGGGAAAGTCAGTCGTTTGAAGGCCGTCTGAACACCGTTGTCGGCAGTTTTCAGACGGCCTTGTCGTTTATAGGATGGCTTGCGCGGCTTCTTCGATTTGTGTGTTTTCACGCATGATGTATTGCGAGAAAGCGAGCAGGTTGTCGAAGACTTGGGTGTGCTCGGGCAGGTCTTGCTCGTGTTTGGCCAGTGTTTTTTTGCCTTTGCCGGTCAGGACGAGCGCGGATTTGCCGCCTGCGGCATCAATGGCTTGCAGGTCGCGCAGGCTGTCGCCGACCAGCCAGGTTTCGGCGGCATTGGCCTTGAAGCGTTCGATAATGTCGATAATCATGCCGGGCTTGGGTTTGCGGCATTCGCAGTTGTCAACGGCGGTATGCGGGCAAAACCAAATGCCGTCGATGGTGCCGCCTGCTTGAACGGCAAGGCGGTGCATTTTTGCGTGCATTTCGGTCAGGTCTTGCACGGTAAAGTATTTGCGGCCGATACCGGATTGGTTGGTGGCCACGGCGATGGTGTAGCCTGCCTGCGTTAAAAAGGCGATGGCATCCATGCTGCCTTCGATGGGAATCCATTCGTCAACGGATTTGACGAAATCGTCGCGGTCTTGGTTGATGACGCCGTCGCGGTCGAGGATGATGAGTTTCATGGTGTGGGCTCTTATTTTTCTGCTTTCAAACTGCTTTTCCATTTTTCAAAGGCCGTCTGAAAAACGGGTGTCAGTTTGGCGAAGGTTTCCGGGGTGTTTTTGACGTGGTAGAAGCCGCCGAGCGAGGGCGTGTCAAGGGCGAGGACGTAGTCTTCCATAAATGCGCCGTAGCCGTCTTCTTCGTCGGTGTAGTAGAACTCGGTAAACCGGTGGCCGAGTTCGGTAAAGTCGTCCGCCGTCAATGCGCCGTCCATGTGTTTGAGCAGGAAGTGCCGTCCGCTGATTTTGCCCGAGGTCATGGCGGCGAAGTCGGCTGCGGTTTCTGGGGCGGTTTGCCAGACGGGTTTGACGAGGCCTGCCTGTGCCGCCCACTGCCAGTACATGCCGATGTGGGTAGCGGCGTTTTCGGGCGGGAGCTGGTCGGGATAGTCTTCGTCGAGATGGAAACGGATATTGTCGTACATGGACGGGGTTCGTTGGGGGAAAGAGGGTATTGTAGCGGAAAATAATGAATTAGGCCGTCTGAAAGAGGGTGTTTCAGACGGCCTTAAGGGAATTTAACCTTTAAATACGGGAACAAGCTCCAGTTGGCTCAATATTTGGGCGGCAATGTTGATGATGCCGAAGAGGAAGACCCAAACCATCAGCCAGAATCCGCCGTAAACTTTGTAGTTTTTGCTGGCGCCGAATTTATGGCGCGAGCGGTAGAGCAGCATGGCGGGGATGATGCCTGTCCAGATGGTTGCGGCCAGACCGACGTAGCCGATGGCGGTAACGAAGCCGGTAGGGAAGAGCAGGCAGGAAATCAAAGGCGGCAGGAAGGTCAGTGCGGCAGTTTTGGTACGGCCGGAGATGCTGTCGTTCCATTTGAAGATGTCGGCGATGTAGTCGAACAGGCCGAGTGTTACGCCGAGGAAGGACGTTGCGATTGCCATGTAGGAGAACAGAGTCAACACTTTGTCCATATTGCCGGTTTGGGCGAACTTGGACAGCGTTTCGATCAGGACGGAAACTTGTCCTTCTGCGGCGATAACCGGTGCGAACTCGTTGCGCGGCAGGTTGCCTTGGATGGCGATTTGCCAGAGGATGTAAATCACAAGCGCAATCAGCGTTCCTGCCCATAGGGATTTGGCCACTTTAGGCGCGTCGCCTTTAAAGTATTTGAGCAGGCTGGAAACGTTACCGTGGAAACCGAATGAGGCAAGGCAGACGGGCAGGGCAGTGGCGGCATACATCCAGTAGCTGGTGCCGGCAGGGGCTTGGGTGTCGAACAGGACAGGCATTTTGGCATCGGCAATCAGGCCGCCGGTTGCCCAAATAAAAGTCAATACCATGCCGCCGATGAGGATGCTGGTAAAGCGGTCAACCAAGCGTGCGGATGCCCAAACGCAAAAGGCGAGAATGCCGAAGAAGACGAGTTGGCCGACGGTGAGCGAGATTTCACCGCCTACTGCGCTGCCGATGCCTTTGGCGGTCAGGTCGCCGCCGACGAAGATGTAGGCGTAGGTGAGCAGGTATAAAACGAAAGCGACGGCAACGCCGTTGATGACGTTCCAAGCCGGGCCGAGCAGGTCTTTAACCATAGTGTCGAAGCTGGCACCGTGCGGATAATGGGTGTTGACTTCCAAAATCATCAGGCCGCTGGAGAGCATGGAAAACCAGGTGTACAGCAACACGACCAGCGAGCCGGCAAACCATACGCCGGATGTGGCGGTCGGGTTGGCAAGCATGCCTGCGCCGATAACCGTACCGGCGATAATCATCGCGCCGCCGAATAGGGAAGGGGTTTTGGTTGACATTGTTTATCTTTCTTCTAGAAATGCGTGGCTGCCATTATGCCGTAAAGTGTAAGAAAAGGTAAAGCAAAGGCCGTCTGAAAACCCGATTGTCGTTTTCAGACGGCCTTTGATGTGTATAAATGCAACTGATTAAATCAATTTTCGCAGTTTCAATTCGTTTTTCAGATACGCGTAATAAACCGGCGCGACGATGATGCCGCCGATGCCGAAAATGCGTTCAAAGACGACCATCGCCACCAGCAATTCCCATGCGCTGGATTCAATTTCCGAGCCGATGATTTTGGCGTTGAGGAAATATTCGAGTTTATGGATGACGACGAGGAAAACCAACGAGGCGAGGGCGACGTAAAGCGATGCGCCGAGGCTCAAAATAATGATGATGGTGTTGGAAATCAGGTTGCCCGCCACCGGAATCAGGCCGACGATAAAGGCGACGATCAGAACGGTCATTTTAAACGGCAGGTCAACGCCGAACAGCGGTAAAACCAAGTAAAGGTACAGGCCGGTTAGGAAGGTGTCGATCAGTGAGATTTTGACTTGGGCGAGGAACACGCGTTCAAAGCTGGTTTCAAAATTGACGATGCGGTGCACCAATTCGGCTTTAAACAATGGCATTTTGCGGCGGTTTTTGCGCATTTTCAGGCGGTGGAAACTGAGCATGGCGCCGATGATGATGCCGATGAGGATGTACACGAAGGACGTGATGCTGTTTTTACTGATACGGGTCAGCGCGGCGCGGTATTCTTCAATCAGCTTGATTGCCGAGGCTTTGATTTCGGCCATATTGTTGGGCAACATATTGAGAATGGCAGCAGGCAGGTCTTGGCTGTTTTTGGTGTCTTCCAAAATCGCCGCCAGCTTGGCCAGCATAAAGCCGACGTGGCCGCCATGTATCAGGTGGTAAATGCCCAAAGACATCATCGCAATGATGCTGAATACGATGGCCAGCGTCAGCGTAGTGGAAATCAGGTTGATATTGTGCGCGTTGAGCGATTTATGCAGTCGCGTGTTGCGCGGTAAAACACGGCGGCGGAGTTTGAGGATCACGCCGTTGGTGCGCGTAATAAAGATATAGGTCAGGATAACCGACAGCAGCAGTGGCAGAAAATGGTAGTGCAAGACAATCAGCAAGGCCAAGCCCATCAGGATATAGGAAGCGTTACGGAAAGTCGGGTTGTCGGAGTGGGAAGAGAGTAAGGACATGTGAAGCCAATAAGGTAAAAAGCAAAAAAGTAGGTCAGGCCGTCTGAAAAATCATGTTCAGACGGCCTAACTTAATGACAGCGATTAATCGTGCAATGAGGCCGCGTGTACCGTGTTTTCCAACAAAGTAGCAATCGTCATCGGGCCGACACCGCCGGGAACGGGCGTAATCATGGAAGCGCGTTCTTTGGCGACATCAAACTCCACATCGCCGCACAGGCTGCCGTCGTCCAAGCGGTTGATGCCCACATCGATAACGACTGCGCCGGGTTTGACCCATTCGCCTTTAACGAAATTCGGAATGCCTACGCCGACCACCAAAATATCTGCGGCAGCAACTTCATCGGCAAGGTTTTGCGTGGCGCTGTGGCAGATGGTTACCGTCGCGCGGGACAGCAGTAATTCCAACGCCTGCGGACGGCCGACAATATTGGACGCGCCGACGACGACTGCTTTTTTGCCTTTCGGGTCGATGCCGTAGGCTTCCAACAAAGTCATCACACCTTTGGGTGTACAAGGGCGCATCAGCGGCATTTTGACGACTAGGCGGCCGACGTTGTAAGGGTGGAAGCCGTCCACATCTTTATGCGGCACGATACGTTCCAAAACTGCCTGGCTGTCGATGTGGGCCGGCAGCGGCAGTTGTACCAAAATACCGTCGACGGCAGAATCGCCGTTCAATTCGTCCACCAGTTTCAATAAATCGTCTTGCGTGGTTTCAGACGGCAGCTCGTAAGAGCGCGATTCAATGCCGCTTTTTTGGCAGGCCAGTTTTTTATTGCGTACATAAACCGCGCTGGCAGGGTCGTCGCCGACCAATACCACCGCCAAACAAGGCGTGTGCAAACCTTTTTCCTGACGCGCCTTTACCGCCTGCGCGACCGCCTCGATGCGTTGCTGGGAGATTTTTTTTCCGTCTATAAGTTGAGCAGTCATGATTTTCCTTCTAAATAGGGACAAATATTGCGTTCAAATTATCGCATTTTTCAGACGGCCTGACACAAAAGAGTGGACCTGATGACGAAACATAAAAATAAATAATGATTAAAAATAATAAGATAAATAAAAAATAGAAAAATAAAGCAAAGTAAGTGTTGACCGGGATGAAAAGGGTCTGTATAGTTCGGGTCTTCAGTCGGGGCGTAGCGCAGCCCGGTTAGCGCATCTGCTTTGGGAGCAGAGGGTCGTGAGTTCGAATCCCACCGCCCCGACCACAAAATTCTTAGCACGAATCGGCATGAGCGCCCGTAGCTCAACCGGATAGAGCACCGACCTTCTAAGTCGGGGGTTACAGGTTCGATTCCTGTCGGGCGTGCCAATTTTTACGGTGGCTGTAGCTCAGTTGGTAGAGCCCTGGATTGTGATTCCAGTTGTCGTGGGTTCGAGCCCCATCAGCCACCCCAGATGAAAGCCTGCATATTGTATGCAGGCTTTTTTCCGTTTATGCCCTGAATTTTACTTCAAGTTTATTGGGTTTCAAAAACAGTGTTCATCAAACCGTTCCATCATGGCTGCGGCAAAAACGGCGTCTGCGGTGTCTGTCAAATGCCGATGAATACGCAGTCAAGCCCGAATATCGTACCGTTCGGTATCTTTTTATGGCGTTTCGCCGTTATCCTTTATAATACCCCGATTATTTTCTGTTTTATTTCCAAAGGAACCGCATCATGTCCGAATGGTCAGCTCCAGAATTCGAATCCAAAATCTGTCCGC
Organism: Neisseria subflava; assembly: GCF_003044935.1. NCBI lineage: Bacteria > Pseudomonadati > Pseudomonadota > Betaproteobacteria > Neisseriales > Neisseriaceae > Neisseria > Neisseria subflava. The sequence goes on from NZ_POXP01000003.1 coordinate 24,501, forward strand.
CCGAAAAGCTGGCGGAGCGTTTGGCGGCATTGCCCCGTCCGCTGGTGTTTACCAACGGCTGTTTCGATATTCTCCACCGAGGCCATGTAACGTATCTGGCGCAGGCGCGATCGGCCGGTGCGGCTTTGGTATTGGCGTTGAATACCGATGCTTCGGTACGCCGTCAGGGCAAAGGGGACGACCGTCCGATTAATCCTTTGGAAAACCGCGCGGCAGTGGCAGCAGCATTGGCGAGCGTGGATTTAGTCACATGGTTTGATGACGACACGCCGGCCGCGCTGATTGAAATGGTCAAACCCGATGTGTTGATTAAAGGCGGCGACTGGCCTGTGGATAAGATTGTCGGTGCGGCCGAGACGTTTGCGCGCGGCGGCAAAGTATTTTCGATTCCGTTTTTACACCAGACTTCGACCACCAAAACGTTGGCGAAAATCCGTGAAGCCGGAGGAGGCGCATGACGGATTTGAACAGCCGCCATTGGGCCTTGCTCGCCGCGCTTTCAGACGGCCTGCCGCAACATGTTTCTCAGTTGGCGCGAGTGGTCGGGATGAAGCCGCAACAATTAAACGGATTCTGGCAGCAGATGCCGGGCCATATCCGCGGTTTGCTGCGCCAGCACGACGGGCAATGGCGTTTGGTGCGCCCTTTGGCTGTGTTTGCTGAAGAATCTCTGCAACAAATGGCCGGAAAACAGGGTTTTCGTGCGCAGTTGAAACACGAATGTTCGTCCAGCAACGATGAAATCATGGCGTTGGCGCGCCGGTCGGCAGGTTTGGCGCACAAGGCTTTGTGTGTGGCGCATTTTCAAACCAAAGGACGCGGACGGCAGGGGCGAAGCTGGGTCAACCGACAGGGCGAATGCTTGATGTTCAGCCTGGGCTGGGCGTTTGACAAGCCGCAATATGAACTGGGTTCGCTGGCGTTGGTGGTGGCATTGGCTTGCCGCCGTGCGCTTGTCGATATTGGTTTGGACGTGAACATCAAGTGGCCGAACGATTTGGTCGTGGCCAACGATAAATTGGCCGGCGTGTTGATTGAAACGACGCGGGTGGAAAATAAAACCGTAGCCGTCATCGGCATCGGCATTAATTTTGTATTGCCGAAAGAAGTGGAAAACGCTACTTCCGTGCAGGCTTTGTTTCAGACGGCCTCTAAGCAGGGCGTAAGCGTCAAAACTTTATTGAATGCGGTGTTGGCGCAACTCGATGCGCTGTTGAACGAATACGCGCAAAACGGATTTGCGTCATGTGTCGGCGAATACGATGCCGCCAACCGCGACACAGGCAGGCTGGTCTTGCTGCTTCAAGAAGGACGCATTGTTCATGAAGGCGTAGTCAAAGGCGTGGATGCGCAAGGTGCGTTGCGTTTGTTGACCGACAATGGCGAGAAAACCATTGTCAGCGGCGAAATCAGCTTGCGCCCGGATAACCGTCCAGCACAACCCGCCGCCGCCAAGCCGGAACGCTTTTTGCTGCTGGACGGTGGCAACAGCCAATTGAAATGGGCGTGGGTGGAGAACGGCACATTTACCGAAGTCAGCCGTGCGCCGTATCGTGATTTGACCCAGCTGGGCGAAGAATGGCTGCAATTTGCCGATGAAGATGTAAAGATTGTCGGTTGCGCCGTGTGCGGTTCGGTAAAAAAAGCGATGGTGGAAGAACAATTAACCCGTCCGGTCGAATGGCTGTCTTCCATGCCGCAGGCTTTGGGTATCCGCAACCATTACCGCCGCCCTGAAGAACATGGCTCCGACCGTTGGTTTAATGCGCTGGGCAGCCGCCGCTTTACGCAAAACGCCTGCGTCGTCGTCAGCTGCGGCACCGCCGTAACCACCGACGCGCTGACGGAAGACAATCATTATCTCGGCGGCACCATCATGCCCGGTTTCCACTTGATGAAAGAGGCGATGGCGCTCAAGACCGCCAACCTCAACCGCCCCATCGGCAAGGTATATCCGTTCCCAACCACAACGCCGAACGCCATTGCCAGCGGCATGATGGATGCCGTTTGCGGCGCGTTGATGATGATGCATGGCCGTCTGAAAGACAAAACGGGTGAGGGCAAACCGGTCGATATTATTATCACGGGCGGCGGTGCGGCCAGAGTCGTGCAGGCGCTGCCGGAGTCATTCGTTCATGACAATCAAGTGAAAATCGTCGATAATCTCGTGATTCACGGGCTCTTGCATTGGATTGCCCATCGCAACGGACAATAAAAAGGAAAACGCATCATGAAATGGCTGTTTGCGGTCTTGGTCGCACTCAACATCATTGTTTTTGGCAGCATGGTTGCCTATCGGACACAACATAAAACCGCCAAACCCGAATCTGCTTTGGAAGGCGGTACGCACGAATTATTGCGCCCATCTTCTTTGGACGCGCCTAAAGCCGAGCCTCAGCAGGCATCGCAACCCGATTGGGTGGCGGATGAATCAGACGGCCTGATTATGGCCGAACCTGAATCCGAAGAAGCAGAAGCCTTGCGTAAAAAGCAAGAAGCGCAGCAGTTGAAAGAGAAAAAAGAAAAAATGCGCCGCGAGAAAGAAGCGCAAGAACGCCGTGCCGCCGAAGAAGAGATGGACGCGGCCGGCGTGGAACGCTTGTGTACCAGCAGCGCCACCGTAGTGATGGATGAAGACGATTACCACCGCATCAAAGGCTTGTTGGGCAAATGGCCTCATGCGGCCAGCCGCAGTATCGAAAAACGCAACGGCGCATCCGGTGGCGAGACTTCTTCCAAAACCTTCCGCGTGGTCTTGCCTGCCGACGGCGACACTTCCGCCCAGCTGGATGCCTTGGGCAGCCGCGGCTTTAGCGGCAGCATTCACAACGGCGAAATCAGCATTGACGTAACACGCAGTCGCTCTTCCGCCCAAGTTTTGATTTCACGCTTGTCCAGCGCAGGTTTCGGCGGCGCGCGCATTGTCGAACAGGAAGACAGAAGCGCGCCCGATACCGGTTTGAGCGTAGCGCGCATGACCGTGGTCTTTATGGCGGTCGACGAGCGCGATGCCCAAGACATCAGAAACATTGTCGGCCGTTATGGCAAGTTGAACATGAAAACCTGCCGGTAATCAGGTCTATTCGGTTTCAGACGGCCTGAACAGTAGTCCCAAGCCTGATAAACCAAGCGACACAAAACACGAAACCCACTGTATCGGCAGTGGGTTTCATGTTTTTCGGTTTTGAGTATCTGATATAAAGGGGAACAGGTATGTTTCGTATATGCGCACTCCGAGTATCAAGAGATAATGGGGAAGAGGGGGATAAAATCTGTCGTTTAATGGCTCGGATTAGGACGTCTTCCGAGTGAGTTTGATTATACGCTAATAATAACTATTATCAATAGCAAAAATAAAAAAATAAGGGATTTTTTTTGTAATAGATTGTTTTGTATGGAAATTAAATTTTGGCGTTGGCTTTGCCATGATTGAAAAAGGCCGTCTGAACAAAGACGACCTTTTGTCTATTAGAATTTAGGCATAGAGCAGCCTTCTGTTGTGGTAACTTTACATTGGGAAGTTCCAGAAGCCTGACACTTCCTTAAGGCTGCTGGTTCAGAGAGGCCGGGAGCTTCCATTCCATAAAATAGTCTACCATCTTTTCCTTGAGCAACGGCAATACAGCCGTTTCGAACCCAAGCCCCAATTTTACACGGCTTATTCTGCCCTCCTCGTTCACAGGTCTTAATAGCTTCTCTTTTTGCAGCAGCAAGTGAATCCATCTCAAGTGCTCCACCTGATATACCTGTTTTAGGATTGATTGCCCAAGCCCCATATTTTGAAGGAACATCGATATTAACAACCCTTGGTTGGCTCTGAGCCGAACCATTATTAGAAGATTGAGGTCTGCCAACGTTATATAAAATTTGTCTGCCAGAACTGTCAATAATGCGACAGGTTCCCGTTGCAGGCTGGTATTCACCGCCACAGCCGTTGGCATAAACATTAAGACTTGCCAGTCCTAGCAATACAACAAGTAATTTTTTCATTTTAAGTCCAATCTATTATTTGAATCTTTATCAGTCTGCCACTGCATCAATCATACGATGATTTGTTATCTTCTTTACGCGGCTGACGTTGAAATAGGGCAAGGCAAACGTTTCAACCCTATATTCCTATATTTCAGACGGCCTTTTGATTTGTTTCAATCACTCATAAACCCAAGCAATCAACATATCCAAAGCCATATAAAATACCGTATAATCAAGGCCAAATTAACTTTGCCTGCTTGTCGGGCCGTCTGAAAAATTATGCAACAAACCTACGCCGCCGTACAGCGAGATTTGCTCGAAGCCAACCACCTTTCCCCCGATTTGCTCGCCCAAAGCCTGAGCATTATCGGCGCCAACCATGTCGATTATGCCGACATCTATTGTCAGCGTACTGCCTATGAAAGCTGGCATTTGGAAGAGGGCATCGTCAAATCGGGCAGCTTCCAAATCGATCAGGGTGTGGGCGTGCGTGCCGTTTCGGGCGATAAAACTGCTTTTGCCTACGCCGACAGCCTGTGTATCGATTCGATCAACCGCTCTGCCAAAGCCGTGCGCGTGATTGGTGCGACCGGCGGCGAGGCCAGCGTCAAAGTGCCGACACCTGCCTACGGCAAGCCTGTCCACATGGCGATTGACCCTATTGCCAGCCTCGATTCCGCTGCCAAAGTCGCACTGTTGAACAAAGTCGAAACGCTGGCCAAAGCCACTGATCCACGTATCGTGCAAGTGATGGCCGGTTTGACCTGCGAATATGACATGGTGTACATCGCCCGTTTGGACGGTAAACACGCTGCCGATATCCGCCCGATGGTACGCATGAACGTTACCGTCATTGCCAAGCAGGGCGAGCGTCGCGAGCAGGGCAGCGCGGGCGGCGGCGGACGTTATGATTTGGCGTATTTCGATGAAAACTTGGTGCATCGGTTTGTCGATTCCGCCGTCAAACAAGCGCTGACCAATCTCGAATCCCGTCCTGCGCCTGCCGGCGAGATGACCGTTGTTTTGGGCAACGGCTGGCCGGGCGTGTTGTTGCACGAAGCGGTCGGACATGGTTTGGAAGGCGATTTCAACCGTAAAGAAACCAGCGTTTTCTCCGGCCGAATCGGCGAGCGCGTGGCTGCCAAAGGCGTTACCGTTGTGGATCAAGGCGATATTGCCGACAGACGCGGCTCGCTCAATATCGACGACGAAGGCAACGAAACCCGCCGTACTGTATTGATTGAAGACGGTATTTTGGTCGGCTATATGCAGGACGAAACCAACGCCCGCCTGATGGGTATGCAATCGACCGGCAACGGCCGCCGCGAAAGTTACGCTTCCGCGCCTATGCCGCGCATGACCAATACTTTTATGGAAAACGGCGGCTATGAGCCGGAAGAAATCATCGCGTCCATCGATAAGGGCATTTACGCCGTCAACTTTGGCGGCGGACAAGTGGACATTACCAGCGGTAAATTCGTGTTCAGCGCATCCGAAGCGTGGTGGGTGGAAGGCGGCAAGCTGCAATATCCTGTCAAAGGTGCAACCATCATCGGCAACGGCCCCGAAGTGCTGAAACACGTTTCTATGATAGGCAACGATTCCGCGCTCGACAGCGGCATCGGCGTCTGCGGTAAAGAAGGGCAGAGCGTTCCTGTCGGCGTCGGACAACCGACCCTGAGGATTGATGCCGGACTGACCGTCGGCGGTAGCGAAATTTAAACGGCAGGCCGTCTGAAAGGTTTCAGACGGCCTTTTGCATTAGGATAAAACCATGCAGGAACAGAATCGGAAATCAAGTTTTCCCATAGTGATGTTGCTGGTGTCGGTTGCCCTGTGGATAGCGTCTTTGTCCAATGTTGCATTTTATTTGGGCAATCATGAAAGCATGAAGGGTGTGACCGTTTTGATTTTGGGATCGATATTTGCTTCTTTGGATATAAGATATTGTGCGGCCTATGCCAATTATGTTTGGTTGGCGGCCATTGTTTTGCTGGCGTTGCGGAAGAAGGTCGTGCCTGTCCATGCGGCACTTTGGGGCTTGGCGCTGGTGGCTTTCAGTGTGAAAGCCGTACACGTCGATGAGGCAGGGAATACATCGGATATCGTGCGTTACGGTGCAGGATTTTATTTGTGGTATGCCGCATTTGCGGTTGCCACCATCGGCACGTTTGCCGGAAAGATTAAGGAAAGAAAAGCCACAACGCTGGCAGATGGGACGAAAAATGACGCTTGATGAATGGTTGCGCCAATCGGTACTGCCCAAAAACGAAGCGCGGATGTTGTTGCAATATGCGCTGGGTTACACGCGTGCGCAGCTGGTTACACGCGGTACGGACGATTTGGCAGAGTCTGCCCTGCAAACCTTGGAGGCTTTGGTACAATGCCGTCTGAAAGGCGAGCCGATGGCCTATCTGTTGGGCGAGCGCGAGTTTTACGGACGACGCTTTGCCGTCAATCCCCATGTGCTGATTCCACGCCCTGAAACTGAGCATTTGGTGGAAGCCGTGCTCAAACGCTTGCCGCCGCAAGGCCGCGTGTGGGACTTGGGGACGGGCAGCGGCACCATTGCCGTGACCGTCGCGCTTGAACGCGTTGATGCCGATGTTCGTGCATCCGACATCAGCGTCGGTGCTTTGGATACTGCCCATCAAAATGCGGCCGAATTGGGCGCAAAAGTGGAGTTTGCGCAGGGTTCGTGGTTTGATACCGACAGGCCGTCTGAAGGCCGATACGATGTGATTGTTTCCAATCCGCCGTATATCGAGGACGGCGATGAACATTTATCGCAAGGCGATTTGAGGTTTGAACCGCAAAACGCGCTGACTGACTTTTCAGACGGCCTCAGCCATATCCGCCACATTACCCAAGAAGCCCCCAAATACCTGAAAGCCAACGGCTGGCTGCTGTTTGAACATGGCTATGACCAAGGCGAAGCAGTGCGGAATATTATGCTGGAGAACGGTTTTGCCGAAGTGGCAACCGAACAGGATTTGGCTGGATTGGACAGGGTAACGCTGGGGCGTTTGCCTGCTTAATGGGCATGGTTTGTCGGAATTAAAAAAGGGCGTGTCGATCACGCCCTTTTGGTTTTCTGGTTTAGCTGTTCAGACGGCCTGGTTTAACGCCAAGCAGCGACGAACTCCGCCCAGTGTTGTTTTTCTTCGGCTTGTGCGGCCAGATAATGTTTGATGCGTTTGATTTCGACTTCGTATTCGTCGGCATCGAGCGCGCCGCTCATCATGCGAAAGCGCATATACATCAGGTAGGTATTGGCGGCATCGGTTTCGCAATAGTCGCGGATGTCTTTCAGACGGCCTGCATGATAAGCGTCCCAAACCTTGCTGCCGTCCATGCCCAGTTTGCCGGGGAAGCCGCAGAGTTTGGCCATATCGTCCAAAGGCACGCTGGCACGCGGTTGGTAGAGGGCGAGCAAATCCATCAGGTCGCAATGGCGGGTGTGGTAGCGGCTGATGTAGTTGTTCCACTTAAAGTCGCGGCTGTCGCCAAAGTCGCCGTCGCCCATGTCCCAATAGCGGGCGGCGCTGATGCCGTGTATCAGGGCGCGGTAGTGGAGGACGGGCAGGTCGAAACCGCCGCCGTTCCAGCTGACGAGTTGCGGCGTATAGTTTTCGATGACCTCGAAGAATTTGGCAATCATGACTTCTTCGCTGTCTTCGGGATCGCCGATGGTGCTGACACGGATTTTGTCCTGACCCCAGCGCATACAGCAGGAGATGGCGACGACTTGGTGCAGATGGTGTTGCATAAAGTCGCTGCCGGTTTTGGCACGGCGTTGCTGCTGGGCAAACAGGACGACTTCGTTGTCGGGCAAATCGGCAGGCAAATCGTAGAGCTGGCGGATGCCGTTTACGTCGGGAATGGTTTCAATGTCGAAGGCGAGTATCGGAGTCATGGCGTGATCGGGTTGGATAAGGGATGATGTCATTGTGGCATGACGGCGCAGATAAAAAAAGAGGCAATCCCCCACAGGATTGCCCCAATACCTCAAATCAGAGATTTACGCTTCACAAACAATACAGGCTTTCACCTGCGGCTTTACAGATGCAGCTCAACTCTGCATCGGTAAACTTTCATTTCGGGCATTGCACCGAAATCCTCTAAAATACCGCAATTTCTTGCAATATCAGAAAACTGCTTACAAAAATATCTAAAACAGGCGAGACTGTCTGAACATTTTGTAATTTGATGTAGTGAAATTTACGCGAAATTTTACAGTTTGCCAAGTATTTTTTTCCGAAGGCTTGTTTCAGTATAAATTTCAGGTATTGTCATATTTTTGCAATTATATTTCATAATTATTTTAAATTTAGATATTTATTTTGTTTTTTTTAAATTTTAATTTAATTTTATTTCATATTTTGAATGATTGAAATGCATTTTTTCAGGTGAACTGTTTTGTAATATATTGTTTTTAAAAGAAATTAAATTTAATATGTAAATGAAAAAAGTGTATTGGGTCTGATGTTTTTTATTTGAGAAAAATATAGGGTTGTTTGAAAGTTTCAATCACGATGAAAAAAGTTGTTTTTAAAGCATTTAAAGCGGAATATTATTTGATTGTTTAAAATCAAACATGAGTTTCGGTTTGATTCAATTAAAATGAAAAAGCGGCGAAAGAAGGATTTCACCGCTTTTTGCATATTCAAATTGTAATTCAATGTAGTCAATAAAAGCTATTTTCGCCTTCGGGACGGGTTTTGAAGCGTTTGTGCAGCCAGAAATATTGTTCGGGATGCTCGCGTACCCGCTCTTCGATGAAGTCGTTCATACGCTGGGTATCGGCTTCGACATTTTCGGTCGGGAAATTGTCCCAAGCCGGATAGAAGCGCAGGGTTACGATATTGTCGGCTTCGCGCGTGGGAATGGCGGGAATGATTTTGGCTTTGGTCATGCCGGCGATACGGCTGAGACCGGTAATCGTGGCCGTCTGAATGCCGAAGAAATTGACGAAAATGGAATCGTTGCGGCCGAAGTCTTGGTCGGGCAGATAAAGAAAGGGCGCATCGCTTTTGCGCAGGTGTTTGATGATGGCGCGCAGGCCTTCTGTGCGGCCGATCAGGAAAACATTGTTGTAGCGGTAGCGGCCTTTCAGGATTTGCTCGTCCAGGGCTTTGTTTTTTTGGTGCGAATACATGCTGGTCAGCGGCACATCCTGATTGAGCGTGTAAACCGCCATTTCAAATGCGGTAAAGTGCGGATAGAGGATGATGACTTTTTCGCCGGCGGCGAGGGCTTCGTCAAGATGGTGTTTGTCTTGATAGCGTACCAACGAGCGCAGCTTGTCTGCAGGCGCGTACCAGTAGAGGCCGTATTCGAGCATCAGTTTCGCCATGTGTTGGAAATGGCGTTTGAGCAGGGCAGTGCGCTGGCTGTCGTTCAGCTCGGGAAAGCATTTTTTGAGGTTGACCTCACCGACTTTGCGGCGCGGTTTGACTGCGTAATAAGCGAGAATGCCGATCGCGTCGGCAATCTTGTGCAACACGCAAAAAGGCAGTAGGCGGATGAGGTAGAGAAAAAGGAAGGCGGCTTTCATGAAGGCTCGCTGTATGTGGGCAAAGGGCTATTATAACCGAAAGGCCGTCTGAAAACGGGCTGGAACACTATTTCAGACGGCCTGAATGTCGGCTTACCATTGGAAACGGCCGCGTTTGACCTGCAGGCCGTCGGGGTTAAGTTGCGAAGCCAATCCTTGATTGCGCAGGGCATGGGTGAGGGCAACGGCGAGTCCGTCGGCGGCATCGGCTTGAGGCGTGCCTGAAAGTGCGAGCATTTGGACCACCATATGCTGCACCTGCTCTTTGGCGGCCTTGCCCTTGCCGACCACAGCCTGCTTGACTTGAAGCGCGGTGTATTCAAATACGGGCAAATCGTGCATAACCAAAGCGGCAATCGCTGCACCGCGCGCCTGACCGAGCATTAACGTCGCAGCCGGATTGACGTTGACGAACACTTGCTCGATGGCCGCCTGATGCGGCTGATAGTGGCGGATGATTTCGTCGATATGGCGGACAATCACGGCGATGCGTTCGGAAAGCGACGCGCCGGTCGGTGTTTTGATACAGCCGGAAGCAACATAATGATGCTCGCGGCCGTGAACATCGATAACGCCGAAGCCGGTCACGCGACTGCCGGGGTCGATGCCGAGAATGCGTGTAGGTTGGAACTGGGACATAGTGCGTGTTTAAAGTAATCGGTGTTTCAGTGCAGGCAGGCGTGTGCGCACGCTTTGCAGGCGCGCGGTATCCAAATCGGCACAAATCACGCCTTCGCCTTCCGGCAGCGTCGCCAACACATCGCCCCAAGGGTCGATAATCATACTGTGGCCGAATGTGCGGCGGCTGCTTTCATGCAGTCCGCCTTGTGCCGATGCAATGACGTAGCATTGGTTTTCCACCGCACGGGCGCGCAGCAGCAATTCCCAATGCGCCTTGCCGGTCGTGTAAGTAAACGCGGCAGGTAGCAGCAAAACATCAAACGGCTGCTGGGCGCGGAAAAACTCAGGAAAGCGCAAATCGTAGCAGACGCCGGCCGCCAGCGGAACATCGTCCACGCTTAACTTCGGCACATCGCTTCCTGCCAGTATCGTATCGGCTTCAGCGTAGCGTTCGCCCAAACCGGAAAAGCCGAAAAGGTGCATTTTGTGGTAAAGCCCGATTCGATTGCCGTCGCGGTCATACACCAACATCGTGTTCATCACCTTGCCAGCGTCTGGGCTTTGAAGCGGAACCGTGCCGCTAAACAATACCACGCCGCATTCCCTTGCCGTTTCGCTTAAGGCCGTCTGAAAACGGGTGTGGCAGGTTTCGCCAACTCGTCCATCGTCCAAAGGCTCGGCAAATGCTAGCTTGTCCGTATCGTTTTTGCCCATCAGCGGCCAATATTCGGGCAGCAACACCCAATCCGCCCCTTGTTCGGCAGCCTCGCAGACAAGGCGCTTCATGGTGGAAATATTGGTTTCGGGGTCGGTGGACGACACCATTTGCACAGCGGCGGCGCGTAAAGAGCGCATCATCAAAACTCCTGTCAGATTTTGCAAGAATTGTAACTTGTTTACGCACAAGGCCGATACAATCGTCACACAATTCCTCTCCAAAAAAGGATAAACCATGAACTTGAAACTTCTCCTCACTGCCGCACTTTCCACCGCCGCACTCGCTGCACATGCCGACGTACAGCTTTACGGCAGCATCAAAAGTGGTATCGAAACCTCGCAAACCCGTTTCGGCGGACAAACATACAGCCGAACTGCCGTTGCCGACCAAGGCAGCCACATCGGCTTGCGCGGCTCGCATCCGATTGGCGGCGGAACGAATTTTATTTGGGAAGTCGAACAAGATACACCGGTCGGCAAAAGCGGCTCCATCCGCCAAGACTGGCGCGAACGTCGAGACAATTTTGGCCGTTAAAGGAAAGATTGGATAGTAAAGGCCGTCTGAAAGACTTTCAGACGGCCTGTGTTTTTATAGTGAGGTCGATTAATTTAAAGAATACACTTAAAAGGAGGTAATCAATAATATCTTAATATTTTCAAAATTTAACGGTTTTGTATAACTTATTGATTAAGTGGGAGATTAATAAGATATTGGTTGATTGATTAAAAAATCAGCATTGTCTTTGCTTGAAAATTAATAAATTATCGAGTAAGGTTAAATGCAAGCGGTTTTATCCGTGAGTTAAATACTAATCAATAAGATAGGATGGTATAACCATGAATGAAGATATTATCAAAGGAAAATGGGAGCAACTCAAAGGTAAAGCCAAAGAAAAATGGGGTGAGCTGACAAACGATGATTTAGAAATCATCGAAGGCAAGCGCGATCAGTTGGCTGGTAAGCTCCAAGAGCGTTACGGTCGCACTAAAGATGAAGTTGAAAAAGAAATTAATGATTGGTTGAACAACTAAGACCGTTGAATTTCACAATAAACGGTCGTCTCTCCCTCGACCGTTTTTATATTAAACCGAAAGGAAAAAATCATGCTTCATTATTCGATCGTTTTCTTTATAATCGCTATTATTGCAGCTGTATTAGGTTTCGGTGGTATTGCAGGTAGTGCGGCAGGCATAGCCAAAATTTTATTTGCCGGTTTCTTGATCTTGTCGGTGATATCACTGATTTTTGGCAGGAAGAAATAATACTTGCAAACCAATAAGGTTGTATCAAGCCACTATTCCGTCAAATAGGCCGTCTGAAAAATCAGGATAACTGGTTTTCAGACGGCCTTTGTTCTTATAATAGCGGTTTATTGTTTTCACGCACCCAGCAACGGAGTTTCCATGCAGTTTTCAGCATTCGGCGAAAAATTCACACAACACAGCGGTATTTTGCAGTTGATGGACGATTTGGGCGACGCGCTCAAAAGCGACAAGCCCGTCAATATGCTCGGCGGCGGCAATCCGGCGCGGATCGCCGAAGTCAATGCGGTGTTCGCCGATGTGTTTTCCAAGTTGGCGGCGGAACACGCTGTTGAGAATATCGGCAATTATTCCAATCCGCAGGGCGATGCGGCGCTGATTGCGGCTTTGACTGAGTTTCTCAACCGCGAATACGGCTGGAACCTGACGGCAGACAATATCGCGCTGACCAATGGTTCGCAAAACGCGTTTTTCTATTTGTTTAACCTATTTGGCGGCAAATTCAATCTTTCAGACGGCCAAACGGCTGAGAAAGCCATTTTGTTGCCGCTTGCGCCTGAATATATCGGTTATGCCGACGTGCATGTCGAGGGGCAGCATTTTATTTCGGTAAAACCGAAAATTGAAAATGTCGAACACGAAGGCGAAGCGGGATTTTTCAAATACCGCGTGGACTTTGACGCGCTGGAGAGCCTGCCTGAATTGAAAGAGGGCAAAATCGGCGCGATTTGCTGTTCGCGCCCGACCAACCCGACCGGCAATGTGTTGACCGACGGCGAGATGGCGCGTTTGGATGCGTTGGCGCAGGAGCACGGGATTCCGCTGATTATCGACAACGCTTACGGAATGCCGTTCCCGAATATTATTTACAGCGATGTGACGCTCAACTGGCACGAAAACATCATCCTCTGCTTCAGCCTTTCTAAAATCGGCCTGCCCGGCGTGCGTACCGGCATTATTGTCGCCGCGCCGGAAGTGGTCAAAGCCGTCAGCAGTTTGAATGCGATTGTGAACCTGTCGCCAACCCGTTTTGGCGCGGCGATTGCGGCTCCGCTGTTAAACGACGGCCGTCTGAAACAGTTGGCCGACCAAGTGATTCAGCCGTTTTACCGTCGGCAGGCGCAAACGGCGGTTTCCCTGCTCAAACGCGAATTGGGCGCGTATCCGTTGAAAATCCACAAGCCTGAAGGTGCGATTTTCTTGTGGCTTTGGTTTGAAAACCTGCCCGTTTCGTCGCAAACTTTGTACGAAATGCTCAAGGCTGAAGGTACGCTGATTATTCCGGGCGAGCATTTCTTTGTCGGTATTGATAGGCAAGACTATCCGCACGCACACGAGTGCATCCGCATGAGCATTGCGCAGGACGTGGAAACGCTGGAAAAAGGAATTGCCGCGATCGGTCGTGTGGTGCGCGGTTTGTACGATAAAAAATAAACGCTTTGAATAGGCAAAGGCCGTCTGAAACGTGGGTAATCGGGTTTCAGACGGCCTTTTTGTCGGATTTAGATATGGTGGATAACCAGTTTTTTGCCTTCGTAATCGAGGACGTTGACGTCCATATCGAATAGGGTTTTGATGTTTTCAGCGGTGAAAATATCGTTGGGCTTGCCCTGCATGGCGACTTGGCCGTTTTTCATGGCGACGACGTAATCGGCATAGGCGGCGGCCTGGTTGATGTCGTGCAGGACGACGACGGTGGTGCGTTTGTGTTCGTCGGTCAGTCGGCGCAGGATTTGCATGAGGGAGCGGGCATGATACATGTCGAGGTTGTTCAGCGGTTCGTCGAGTAAAACGTAGTCGGTGCGCTGACAGAACACCATGGCAATCATGGCGCGTTGGCGTTGGCCGCCGGAAAGCTCGGTCAGGTAGCGGTCGGCGAAGTCTTGCAGGTGGAACTCAGCAAGCGCTTCTTCGACGATGGTTTTGTCGTTTTCAGACGGCCTGCCTTGATGGTAGGGATAGCGGCCGAACATGAGCAGGTCGCGCACGGTAATGCGGCTCATGATGCTGTTTTCTTGGGTGAGGATGGAAAGCGTGCGGGCGAGTTCGGCGGTGGGGGTAGTTTTGATGTCTTTGCCTGCGTAGCTGATGTCGCCGTGTACCAAGGGCTGCAGGCGCGCCATAAAGGAGAGGAGGGTGGACTTGCCTGCGCCGTTCGGACCGATTAGCGCGGTAATGCCGCCTTCGGGAATGTCGAGGCTGACGTCGTTGAGGATGGGGTTGCTGCCGATGGTGTGGCTGACGTTGCGGATGGTAATCATAGGCGGGTCCGAAAATGGGAAATTGGGGTTTCAGACGGCCTTGAGTTTTAAGGCCGTCTGAAACTTATTGATTATGACGTTTTAGATTTCGTTGACGGTGACAAATTCGGGATTGTCGGCTTGGTCAATCAGGAAGGCGCGGACGCGTTCTTGCCAAAGCTCGCCGAATTGTTTGAGTTCGTCGGCACTTGCGCTGCCGCTGACGGCTTTGGGCATGATGTCGCGCATTTGCGGCGCAAAGGGTTGAAGCGCGGCGTTGAGGCTGACGGCAACGGTTTTGCCGGTATCGCGGCGGCGGAGCGCGAGTGTGCCGTTGATTTCGCCTGCACCAAAGGACAATAAATGGCGGCGGGCAAAGCGTCCGGCCGGGCCTACGCCGCCAAAGCCGGTTTCGGGTGCCGCGCCGGTAAGGAGTTGGACGACGGAAGCGGTAACACCGGTCGTGCCTTCGTCACGCTCGCCCTGCATAAAGGCTTCGATGTCGCCGCGCTGCGGCAGCTCTTCGCCGTAAAGGGCTTTCAGGCCTTTGACCACCATCAGGTAGGCACCGGCGACGGTCGGGCAGGAGTGGCCGCACAGGCGCACGGCATCGGCGTAGTGGTAAGTGAGGATGCCGTTTTCGGCCGCGCCGAGGAAGTCGGCCAATGCGTCTTGGACGGTAATGGTCGGGGCATTATCGAAGAATGAAGGGAGGCGTTCTTGTGTCATGAGGGTTGTCCTTTATGGGTTTGCTAAGGCCGTCTGAAGGTTTCAGACGGCCTGAAACCTTTGCGGCATACTGTTTGCTGCGCTTTGAGCGGCATTTGCATTCAGTATTGCGGCAAAGGTTTCGGACTGAAACTGCGGTGTTATTTTAGGAGTATTTTTTTGTCCTGTATAAATTTTTCCGCCAGTTTTGTCACACCGTGGGTGTTGAGGTGGTTGGTGTCAAAATATATCGGCAAGCCGTCTATGGTTTTGTCTGCCGGAATCGGACCCATAATGTTGACCCAATGCACGGCAGGCCGCTGTTTGACGATGTTTTCTATGGTTTTGTCGGCTTCGGCGGAGCGGGCAATTTCCGCTTTTTTATGCTCGGAAACGTATTGCATATCGATGCCGAGACGCTGTTTCAGGTAGTAATGGCGCAGGGGCAGTTGCGCGTTCATCGGCGTGTCGGCAAAGACGTAAACCTGTTTGCCCTGTTGGATCAGGGTATCGAGCATTTTGCCGAAATGCTCCGTAAAACCGGGCTTGTCGGTATGCAGGAACCAACGTTGCGAGATAAAGACCACCGGATAGTTTTCGACCTTTTGTGCGATAAAGCGGTTGTAAGGGTTGCAGCGGTTGGCACGGCGGTCGCTTTGCGGCAGAAGGAAGCCGAAGGCAACGCCGCAGCTGTTGGACGAAATAACATCGGCGGCAAAGCCTTCCTGTTTGCCCACCATATCGATAAAGGGCGTCAGGTGGGCGGCGTGGGAGTCACCCATCAGCAGGACTTTGCTGCTTTGATTTTCCGCGCCGACAGAGCAGTCGGTTTTGGTCAAGGTATCCGCGCAGATTTTACTTTCGTCAACCGTATATAGGTTTGCCTCGTATGCGGCCGGTTTGGCAGTCAGCAGGTAGCCGGCGGCAGGAATCAGCAGGGCGAAATAGGCGGCGATTACCCCGATGAATTTCTTGGTGGTGAAATTCTTTATCCGTCGCGCTGGTGTTTCGACAAAGTAATAGGACAAAACGGACAAGCCGGACATCAGTACGACGGCCAATACAATCGCGGACATCGGCAAAGCGTTGTCCATGTAAACATAGCGCATGACGGCCAAGACCACCCAATGCCACAGATACAGCGAATAGGAAATCAAACCAATAAACACAACAGGCTTGAGGCTCAACAGTTTGGCGGTATTGAAGCCGTTTTGCGTTTGCAGGGTTTTGCCCGAGTAAATCAAGCCGCCAACCGCCGTACAGCACAGCAGCCGTTCGATATTGCCTTCGCCGGGCAATACGCCGTAAGGAAGCAGCAGCATGGCGGCAATCACCGCCATCATCATCCAGCCGACCAAAGACGTGCTGAAGCGGTCGTTGTTTTGAGAGGGCGGAATAAAGGCAAAAAGTGCGCCGATCAGCAGCTCATATGCGCGCACATAAGGCAGGAAATAAGGGTCCATGCCGAAGGTGGGCAAAAAGACGGACAACAGGCTCAATACAATCAGCAAAAGGATGAATTGGCGGATGTTGCGCCCTTTGCTGAATCGGAAAAAAGCAGTCAGCAAAACTGGAAAAACAAAGTAAAACTGCTCTTCCAGAGATAAAGACCAAATGTGTTGCAAAGGTTTTTCCGCCGCATCGGCATCGAAATAGCCGCCGCGCCGTGCAAAAAACAGGTTGGCCGAAAACAGCAACGCAAACGCTGCGGATTTGACGTATTGGCGCAGGTCAAACGACAAGAAAAAGATTGCGGCGGCCACGCTCGTACACAGCAATACGCAGGAAAAAACAGGCAAAATACGCTTCGCGCGGCGTTTGTAAAACTCTAAAAACGAAAAACTGCCGTTTTGCATTTCGCGGCTGATGATGGTGGTGATCAGATAGCCGGACAAAACGAAAAACATATCCACACCGAGAAAACCACCGGGCAGCCAAGCGGCATCAATGTGGAAAATAATGACAGCCAAGACTGCCAACGCCCGTATGCCGTCCAAGTCGGGACGGTATTTTAATGTCGTGCTCATTTTTTGTAATTTTAGTAAATCCAGTAATGTTTACTATGAGTACATGTCAGAAATTTAGTTTCATTTCAAGGATTAAATATTTTGAAAACATGGATTTCAGACGGCCTGAATTTATTTTTGCGAGCGTATGGGCACGTTTAATTTATTTCTTTTTCAACACCAAATATAAAAATACCAATCCACCTGCAAATTCGACGACCACGCTCAATACGGCCTGCATGCCGAGGAAGTGTTCGAAGATGGTTTGCCCGCCGACCAATAGGATGCCGCCGACACAAAAAGTCATGGGCAGGCGGACGGAATGTTTGACCGACGGAGAAAAATGGTTGGCCAGCGCGGCAACCAGCAGGCCGAAAAAGCTTACCGGGCCGACAACGGCGGTCGCAGTCGCAACCAGCGCGGCGATCCAGAGCAACAACCATAAGGTATTGCGCGTGTAGTTGATGCCCAAATTGATGGCTTGATTGCGGCCTAGCAGGTAAACATCGAGGCGGTGGCGTTCTCGCCAGATCACGACGGCGCTGATGAGCAACACGATTGCGCCGATACCCAACAATTCCGAGTGGACGGTATTGAAGGTGGCAAACATATTCGCCTGCGCGGCGGTAAATTCTTCGGGGTCAATCATGCGCGAAAGCAGCGATGACAGGCTGCGGAACAAAATCCCGAAAATCACGCCGATTAAAATCATGCGCGACAAATCGCGTCCGCCCTGTTTGATGAGCGTATAGAACAGCAGCAGCGAGCCGCCCATCATGACGACCAGTTCAAAGCCGAATTTGCCTGTCAACGGCAGGGAAGCATAGCCCACGCCGCCGAGCGTAAACACCAGCAAGGTCTGTAAAAACACATACAGCGAATCGAAACCCAAAATCGAAGGGGTCAGAATCGGATTATTGGTCAGCGTTTGGAAGAGTTGCGTGGACACGCCGACCGCATAGGCGACCATCAGCAGCGCGGCAAGCTTGGTCAAACGCAGGTGCAAGACAAAGTCCCAATCGCCTTTGACGTTGAGCGTCATAAACAGGACGCAGGAAACCAGCAACAGTGCAAAGGCGACCCACAACGGACGACTGCTTCCTGCCATAAAACCGATATTTTTTTCAGACGGCATGAGCAGGTTTCCTTAATAAAAGCCACAAAAACAAAACCGTCCCCATCACGCCAAAAACCGTAGAGACCGGAATTTCAAACGGAAACACAATCACGCGTCCGACAATATCGCACAGCAACACCAAAGACGCGCCCAGCAAGGCCACCGCAGGCAGGCTCTGGCGCAGCTTGTCGCCCATCAGGCGGCTGATGATGTTCGGCACGACTAGGCCGATAAACGGGATATTGCCGACAGTCACAACCACCAAAGACGTAATCAGCGCCACAATAATCAACCCCGACCACAGAATCGCCGTCCGGTTCAGCCCCAAGTTCACGCTCACCGTTTCGCCCAAACCCAAAATCGTCAGCTGGTCGGCAATCAAATAGGCAAACAAAGCCAAAATCCCCGTTGCCCACAACAATTCATACCGCCCGAGCAGCACGCCGGAAAAATCGCCCTGTTGCCACACGCCGAGCATTTGCAGCATTTCGTTTTCATACGCGATAAAGGTGGCCACCGCTTCAATCACACCGCCGAAAATAATCCCGACCAAAGGCACCATCAGTTGTGCGGTCGGCGGCAGGCGGCGGATCAGCAACATAAAGACCAACATCCCGATCAGCGCGGCAACGGCGGCAACCGACATTTTTGCCAGCAGCGGCGCGGCCGGAAGCAGCAGGGTCATCAGCAGCAAACCCAAAGCCGCGCTTTGGCTTGCGCCCACCATCGACGGTTCGACAAAACGGTTGCGCATCAAAATCTGCATAATCATACCGGCCACCGCCATCGACGCACCCGTCAGCACAATCGCAAACGTGCGCGGCAGGCGGCTGATGAACATGACCTGTTGACTGTCGGATAGCGAAAACAGGGCGGACCATTTGAATTCGGCCACGCCGACCGACAGGCTGACGGCAAACAATATCAGCAGCGCCACGCCGTTGACCGCATTTAAAAATGAAGGTTTGTGAAACATAAAATGGTTCGGAAAAAAATAAGGCCGTCTGAAAGAAGGGTTAAGGTATTTGGCAAAAAAGGGCAGGTTTGCCCATCATAAAAACAGATGCAAACAGGCAAAAATTGTCCATTTGCACCATGTATTTTCAGACGGCCTAAATCCAATGACTTCAGGTCAAGCAGCTTGATCCTGTGCATCATCAAACCTTTCAGGCCGTCTGAAAGAAGCGGGCGGCTATGCCCACACGGAATTACTTGGCCGCATTAAACGCATCGCTTACCTGTTTGGAAGCGTTCAGCAATTCTTGTGCGCCGCCGGCCGCCAGATAGGTTTCCGGCACGAGGTACACGACTTGGCCTTTTTTCCAAGCGGTTGTTTCGGCAACCAGCGGATTGTTCAACACATCTTTCGCAGCCTGGCCTTCTTCGCCGATGGCCGCGCCGCGATCCAAAACAAACAGCCAATCAGGGTTTTTCTCTTTCAGGTATTCAAAGCTGATAGGCTGGCCGTGGCTGCCTTCTTTAATCGATTCATCAACAGCGGGAACGCCAATGTCTTTATGCAACCAACCGCCCAAACGTGAGGAAGGGCCGAAAGCCGACATCTTACCGCCGTTGACCAATACCACCAAACCCTTACCTTTGCCTTGCGCAGCAGTTTTCGCCGCTTCAAACGAAGCATCGATTTCCGCTTTCAGCTTGTCCGCTTCGGCCTGTTTGCCGAAGATTTGCGCCAGCGCGTCGATGCGCTCTTTGGAACTTTCTTTCAGATTGGCGGTTTCGGCGGTCATTTCGATGGTCGGCGCGATCTCGTTCAACTTATCAAACGCTTTGGCTGCACGGCTGCCGATGATGATAAGCTGCGGTTTGTAAGCGTTTAAGGCTTCGTAGTCAGGCTCAAACAGCGTGCCGGCAGGTTTCGTGGTTTTGAAATATTCGTCCAAGTAGGGCAGGCGGTTTTTGTCGATGGACAAACCGGTTTTCACACCCAGTTTGTTTAAAGTGTCGAGCATGCCCAAATCGTAAACGGCGATACGCTCCGGATTTTGCGGCACTGTTGCCTCACCGCGCGTGGTTTTCACCGTCAGGCTTGCGCCTTCGGTTTGGGCGGCAGAAGCGGAAGCAGTTTGCGCCTGATTGGAAGCAGAATCTTTCGGTGAACACGCACCCAAAGCAAGGGTGCAGCATACGGCTAAAGCGGTCAAACGTAACATAGGGTTTCTCCGTGGTCGGGAATAAAGTAAATCGAAATGATAACTTGTATCGGACTATAAAGCCAGACGCCGTCTGAAAACTTTTGCTTTCAGACGGCCTTTTCAAGCTGATTGCTTAGAAGCGGTAGTTTACGCTCAAGCGGACATCACGGCCTGGTTCAGATAGGGCGCTGGCACCTGCGCGCTGGCTGTGCGGCTTGTAGTTTTTATCAAAGACATTATTGACAGCGAAGTTGACGTTCAAATCGTCTTTGCCTGTCGGCTTCCAGTTGGCAAAGATATCGTTGACACCGTAGCCTGCACGGACGACATTCAGAGCCACGTCAGAGCCGCGCGAGGTCGGTGCATAGCCTGCATTTTGGACATAACGTCCGCGCCAGCCAATTTCCAGGTTCGGATTGTCGAATTGGTAAGACAGGCCGGTTGTCCATGTGCGTCCCATCGGGATGGCGGTCGTTACTTTGTCGGCGGTATCGCCGTTCAGCTTCGGTTTGCTGTAGGCTACGCCTGCACGTGCGGTCAGACCTTTCCAGCGGTAGGCTGCGTTCAGTTCGTAACCTGTGTTTTTCAGCTTGCCGCCGTTATACCAGACGTTGTTTCGCCCTTCTTGACGGATGGCCTGTACATCTTTGATTTGCTGATGGAAATAGCTGCCGGAGAGCGTCAGGGCAGAATTCCAGTGGTAGTTAAAGCCGATTTCTGCATTTCGCGAGCGTTCTGCTTTCAAGTCAGGCGATGAAACAATCGGCCTGTTGTTTGCTAAAGCTGCTTCGTACAGGCGGGGGCTGCGGGTTGCATAGTTCAGACTGGTGTTGATGGAGAAATCAGGAGTAATGTCATAAACCAACCCGATGCTCGGATTGAGGTTGCCGTCTGAATTTTCTGTATTACTGCTGGTTTTCATTTTCCAACGGTCATAGCGCAAACCTGTGGTCAGTGTAACTGGAGAGAAATCCCAAATACCTTCTACATATACGCCGGCATCGCTTTTCTTCTCGCTGTTTTCTCCTTTTGAGCTGCTTTTTTGAGTGCGCCAGTTTACTCCGTATTTCAAGGTATGGCGGTCAAATAGACGGCTGTCGAGATTCAGATTGGCTCCGTATGTCCGTACTTCGCCGTCCAATTCATAATTTGGATTGGGGACTTCATCACGTTTGGTGTTCAAACGGTAAACATTGGCTTTGATTTTGTCGATAAAGCCCAAGTTTCCGCCTTTGAATTCCAAGTTGGTGGTGTCTTGGGTCAGCGTGCGGTAACGCGGCGCGTTGTTGGCGGTATTCGGAATGCGGTTGCCGTTGGCATCCAAAACGTATTGACCCGTGCGGCGGTCGGTTTGGAAGACTTGTGAGAAATCGAACTCTTCGCGCAGGGCGCGTTCTCCATATTGTTTTTCTTGGCGGTGGCTTAATTCAATGCGGTTGTCTTCGTTAAAACGATAGCCGATTTTGCCCAACAAGCCGCGTGAACCCAATCCACTGTTTAAAACCTTATCGCTTCCGAGCAGATTACGGTAGCCTTTGCCTGCTGTGTATTCTTTGTCGCGTACGAAATTACCTGAAACCAAAGCGTCAAAACCACCTGCCTGACCATAAACGCTTGCGCCGCGTGAATAGCCTTTATTGCTGCTGATACCGGCATTGACTTTGAAACCGACGTTTTGACCCTCTCTCAGCAAATCTTTGGCTTCAACCGTTTCGGCAACAATTGCGCCGCTGGTTGCACCAATACCTGCAGAGGCTGAACCCGTACCTTTTTGCACGGCAACGACTTTTACCAATGCGGGGTCAAGCATAAAGCGGCCGTTGTGGTGGAAAATCTGGCTGTCGGTGTAAGTATCATCAACTTTATAGTCTATTTGGTCTTGTCCCATGCCGCGGATGGTTACCCACTGCGACTGACCGTTGCCGCCGCCGAAACTGATAGAGGGTTCGTTGAACAATACGTCTTTTAAATCAGTGGAAGTCGTTTCTTCCATACGTTTTGTCGTTACACGGTGTGTGGCGCTTGTGGCCTGACCTTTGACGGTAACGGTATCAAGCACAACATTGTCTTTGGCTTCATTTTCTGCGTGTGCAAAACCGGCCGCCAGTGTCAGTGACAGCAGGCTTAGTCGAAACAGGGGCGTATTCATTGAGAAATGTCCTTAATAAAATGACAGTAATAAAAAATAAAAGCAAATAAAGAGAAATTATCTTTAAAATATGCAATTAAGAATAATCATCATTTATAATAATGCATATAAAAGAAACGGTTGTAAAGAGTTGTATTGAATTTGTAAAGGAAATGGGTTGTTTTTAAACGAACTTTGCAGTTGGTATATCAGGCCGTCTGAAAAATATGTGTTCGGGCATTTTTGCGTATGAAAATATTTGGAAAGACTGCATAGAAATTTTTACTTTTTCCCTTGAATTTGTCGCAGACAACCCAAATCTACCCGCCATTACGGCAGGCTTTCTACTAAGTGTGCCGCTATTTTCAAGCAAACCGTGTCTGTCATGTCCGACAGACAATTGTTTTCAATCTATTTATTTATCGGAGCATTAAGACATGACCATCCGCCCTTTACACGACCGCGTAGTCGTCAAACGCTTAGAAGCTGAAGAAAAAACCGCCTCCGGCATCGTTTTGCCGGGTGCGGCTGCTGAAAAACCCGACATGGGCGAAGTAATCGCCGTGGGTGCGGGCAAAATCGGTAAAGACGGCGCGCGCCGTCCGCTGGATGTCAAAGTCGGCGACAAAGTGATCTTCGGCAAATACAGCGGCCAAACTGTAAAAGCCGACGGCGAAGAGCTGTTGGTAATGCGCGAAGAAGACATCTTCGGTATCGTTGAATAATTGTTGAATTAAGTTTCAGAACCAAAGGCCGTCTGAATCAAACATGAAGTTTTCAGACGGCCTCAAACAGATTTTTAATATTGATTTGGAGAATTTAAATGGCAGCAAAAGACGTACAATTCGGCAATGAAGTTCGCCAAAAAATGGTAAACGGCGTCAATGTATTGGCAAACGCCGTACGCGTAACTCTGGGCCCTAAAGGCCGCAACGTGGTACTTGACCGCGCTTTCGGCGGCCCGCACATCACTAAAGACGGTGTGTCTGTTGCAAAAGAAATCGAATTGAAAGACAAATTTGAAAACATGGGCGCGCAAATGGTGAAAGAAGTTGCGTCTAAAACCAACGACGTAGCCGGCGACGGTACCACTACTGCAACCGTATTGGCGCAATCCATCGTTGCCGAAGGCATGAAATACGTGACCGCCGGCATGAATCCGACCGACCTGAAACGCGGTATCGACAAAGCCGTTGCCGCTTTGGTTGACGAGCTGAAAAACATCGCCAAACCTTGCGACACTTCTAAAGAAATCGCCCAAGTCGGTTCTATTTCCGCCAACTCTGACGAACAAGTCGGCGCGATTATCGCCGAAGCGATGGAAAAAGTCGGCAAAGAGGGCGTGATTACCGTTGAAGACGGCAAATCTTTGGAAAACGAGCTGGACGTGGTTGAAGGTATGCAGTTCGACCGCGGTTACCTGTCCCCTTACTTCATCAATGACGCTGAAAAACAAATCGCTGCTTTGGACAATCCGTTTGTATTGTTGTTCGACAAAAAAATCAGCAACATTCGCGATTTGTTGCCTGTTTTGGAACAAGTGGCCAAAGCCAGCCGTCCGCTCTTGATTATCGCTGAAGACGTAGAAGGCGAAGCCTTGGCGACTTTGGTGGTGAACAACATCCGCGGTATTCTGAAAACCGTTGCCGTTAAAGCCCCTGGCTTCGGCGACCGCCGCAAAGCCATGTTGCAAGACATCGCTATCCTGACCGGCGGTGTGGTAATTTCCGAAGAAGTCGGCCTGTCTCTGGAAAAAGCGACTTTGGACGACTTGGGTCAAGCCAAACGCATCGAAATCGGTAAAGAAAACACCACCATCATCGACGGCTTCGGCGACGCAGCCCAAATCGAAGCGCGTGTTGCCGAAATCCGCCAACAAATCGAAACCGCGACCAGCGAATACGACAAAGAAAAACTGCAAGAGCGCGTGGCTAAATTGGCCGGCGGTGTGGCAGTGATTAAAGTTGGTGCTGCTACCGAAGTTGAAATGAAAGAGAAAAAAGACCGCGTGGAAGACGCGCTGCACGCTACCCGCGCAGCCGTTGAAGAAGGCGTGGTTGCAGGCGGCGGCGTAGCCCTGTTGCGCGCACGTGCCGCTCTGGAAAACCTGCACACCGGCAATGCCGATCAAGACGCAGGCGTACAAATCGTATTGCGCGCCGTTGAGTCTCCGCTGCGCCAAATCGTTGCCAACGCAGGCGGCGAACCTAGCGTGGTGGTGAACAAAGTGTTGGAAGGCAAAGGCAACTACGGTTACAACGCAGGCTCCGGCGAATACGGCGACATGATCGAAATGGGCGTACTTGACCCTGCCAAAGTAACCCGTTCTGCGCTGCAACACGCCGCATCTATCGCCGGCCTGATGCTGACTACAGACTGTATGATCGCTGAAATCCCTGAAGAAAAACCTGCTACGCCTGATATGGGCGGCATGGGTGGTATGGGCGGCATGCTGTAAGGCCGTCTGAAACCTTCAGATAAAAAGCAAAACCGCACGGCAAGTAGCCGTGCGGTTTTTTATTTGCCAGTAAGAAGCGTGAGATGGTGAGGGGGTATGCCATGATTTGCAGAGAAATAAGGGTAACCAGTTCAATTTAATTAGAAGTAATCAAATAAACTTCATCATCAAAAAAGGCCGTCTGAAACTTTATTTTATGTTTCAGACGGCCTGCTTAATGATTTAAACCGTTACTTTTTGCCCGAACGGCTGTATCGGACAGCTTGAGACAAGATTTCTTCAATTTCTATCCACATAATGCCTCCTTACAGTAAACCAGGTTGACCTAAAGCCGGGTCGTTAGCTCGTGCCGCTTGAGCATCTTCGACAGTCAGTCCAAGGGCTTTGGCTACGCCTTCACCGTATGCCGGATCGCAACGGTAGCAGTTGCGGATGTGGCGGTATTTGATGAAGTCTGGTGCATCGCCCATGGCTGCGGCGGTGTTGTCGAACAAAGCCTGTTTCTGCGCGTTGTTCATCAGATTGAACAAGGCGCGCGGTTGGCTGAAATAGTCGTCATCGTCTTGTCGGTAGTCCCAGTGCGCCGCGTCGCCGTTGATTTTCAAAGGCGGTTCGGCGAAGTCGGGCTGTTGCTGCCATTGGCCGAAGCTGTTGGGTTCGTAGTGCGGCAGGCTGCCGTAGTTGCCGTCGGCGCGGCCTTGTCCGTCGCGCTGGTTGCTGTGGACGGGGCAACGCGGGCGGTTGACTGGGATTTGGCGGAAGTTCACGCCTAAGCGGTAGCGTTGCGCGTCGGCGTAATTGAACAGACGGGCTTGCAGCATTTTGTCGGGGCTGGCGCCGATACCGGGCACGAGGTTACTCGGGGCGAAGGCGGATTGTTCCACATCGGCGAAGAAGTTTTCGGGATTGCGGTTCAACTCGAATTCGCCCACTTCAATCAGCGGATAGTCTTTTTTCGGCCAAACTTTGGTCAGGTCGAAGGGATGGTAAGGTACTTTTTCCGCATCAGCCTCAGGCATAACTTGGATGTACATCGTCCATTTCGGAAACTCGCCGCGTTCGATGGCTTCGTACAAGTCGCGCTGGTGGCTTTCGCGGTCGTCTCCGATGATTTTTGCGGCTTCTTCGTTAGTCAGGTTTTTAATCCCTTGCTGGCTGCGGAAATGGAATTTCACCCAAAAACGCTCGCCCGCTTCGTTCCAGAAGCTGTAAGTATGCGAACCAAAGCCGTGCATATGGCGGTAGCTGGCGGGGATGCCGCGGTCGCTCATGACGATGGTGACTTGGTGCAGGGCTTCGGGCAGCAGCGTCCAGAAGTCCCAGTTGTTTGTGGCAGAACGCATATTGGTACGCGGGTCGCGTTTGACGGCTTTATTTAGGTCGGGGAATTTACGCGGGTCGCGCAGGAAGAACACGGGCGTGTTGTTGCCGACCATATCCCAGTTGCCTTCTTCGGTATAGAACTTCAATGCAAAGCCACGGATGTCGCGTTCCGCATCTGCTGCGCCGCGCTCGCCTGCCACGGTGGTGAAACGGGCGAACATCTCGGTTTGCTTGCCGACTTCGCTGAAGATTTTGGCGCGGGTGTATTTTGTGATGTCGTGTGTTACGGTAAACGTACCGAACGCGCCTGAACCTTTGGCGTGCATACGGCGTTCGGGGATGACTTCGCGCACGAAGTCGGCGAGTTTTTCATTCAGCCACAAATCCTGCGCCAGCAGAGGGCCGCGCGGACCGGCGGTCAGGCTGTTTTGATTGTCGGCAACGGGCGCGCCGTTGTTCATGGTCAGATGGGTGACAGGGCATTTGGAGATGGACATAGTTATTTCCTTTGTGAAGTTTTCATAGGTTGATGAGACGGTTTGCCGGACGGGATGCTTATATCCGAACGGATAATAAAAATTTAATATCGATATTTAAATTTCGTTTGTATTAAGCTATGAGTCGAACTATACAGAAAGGTTTTAGCTATTGGAACTATGAAATCGATTTAGAATTAATATTGACAATTAGGAATTAAATTTCATTAGTTTTTATTAATGGTAAGGCTGTAAAAAAAGGCCGTCTGAAACTTTATTTTGCGTTTCAGACGGCCTGATTTTTAGTCAAAACAAAGGATTATTTATCCTGTTTGGCTTTGCGTTCTTCCAGCCAGTGTTCCAAGTAGTGGATGCTGACGCCGCCTTTTTGGAAACCTGGGTCGCTGAACAAGTCGCGGTGCAGCGGCGTATTGGTTTTGATGCCGGTAATCGCCAGCTCGGCAAGGGCTACGCGCATTTTTGCCATGGCTTGGTCGCGGTCTTTACCGACGACGCAGACTTTGCCGATCAGGCTGTCGTAGTAAGGAGGGATGCGGTAGCCTTGGTAAATATGGCTGTCGACGCGGACGCCGAAGCCGCCGGGCAGGTGGCAGCTTTCAATCAGGCCCGGACTTGGAATGAAGTTGTACGGGTCTTCGGCGTTGATACGGCACTCAAACGCGTGGCCTTCGACTTGAATGTCTTCCTGTTTGTATTGCAAAGGCAGGCCGGATGCGATGCGTAATTGCTCTTGGACAATGTCCACGCCGGTGATGAGCTCGGTAACCGGATGCTCAACCTGAACGCGTGTGTTCATCTCGATAAAGAAGAATTCGCCGTCTTCGTACAGGAATTCAAACGTACCTGCGCCACGATAGCCGATGCGTTTGCAAGCGTCGGCACAGGCTTTGCCGATTTTGGCGCGTTCTTCTTCAGTGATGAACGGGGCCGGTGCTTCCTCAATGACTTTTTGGTGGCGGCGCTGCATGGAGCAGTCGCGCTCGGCGAGGTAGATGGCGTTGCCGTGTTCGTCGGCAATCACTTGGATTTCGACGTGGCGCGGACGCTGCAGATAGCGCTCCATGTAAACCATCGGGTTGCCGAATGCCGCGCCTGCTTCGGCTTTGGTCATTTCGACAGACTGGAGGAGGTCTTCTTTTTTCTCGACGACGCGCATACCGCGGCCGCCGCCGCCGCCGGAGGCTTTGATAATGACGGGATAACCGACTTTATCGGCAATTTTCAGGATTTCTTCACCATCGTCCGGCAATGCGCCTTCAGAGCCGGGAACGCAAGGCACGCCGGCTTCGATCATGGCGTGTTTGGCGGATACTTTGTCGCCCATCAGACGGATGGTGTCGGCTTTCGGGCCGATGAAGACAAAGCCGGATTGTTCGACTTGTTCGGCAAAATTGGCGTTTTCGGCGAGGAAGCCGTAGCCCGGGTGGATGCCGTCGGCTTCGGTGACTTCGGCGGCAGCAATGAGGGCGGGAATGTTGAGGTAGCTTTGTGCGGATGCGGCAGGGCCGATGCACACGGATTCGTCGGCGAGTTTGACGTGCAGGCTGTCTTTGTCGGCTTCGGAATGGACGGCGACGGTGGCGATGCCCATTTCACGGCAGGCACGCAGGACGCGCAGGGCGATTTCGCCCCGGTTGGCGATCAATACTTTTTTCAGCATGATAATCTTTCCGGATGGTTCAGACGGCCTATTGGCGGCCGCCTAATGCGTTGCGGATTTTCTGGTCGGTTTTGTATTGGCTCAAAGCGTAAACCGACCACATGGCTGCCGGTATCCAGCCAACCAGCGTACATTGCAGAATCAGACAGATGATGCCTGCAAACGGACGGCCGATGGTGAAAAACTGCAGCCATGGCAAGAAAATAGCCAAAATCAGACGCATGGTTTGTCCTTAATGAACAGAAAAAGGAATTTCAGACGGCCTTAAAGATAAAGGCCGTCTGAAAAAACGGATTATTCAATGATGAAGAGCGGCTCGCCGTATTCGACCGGAGTACCGTTTTCAACCAGAATTTCTTTAACGACACCGGATTTCTCGGCTTCGATTTCGTTCATCAGCTTCATGGCTTCGATGATGCACAAAGTATCGCCGGCTTTTACTTGTTTACCTACTTCGACGAAAGCGGCGGCGTTCGGGCCGGGGGCGCGGTAGAACGTACCGACCATAGGCGATTTCTGCGCGTTGGACAAATCGCGAGCGGCAGGGGCGGCAGCTGGAGCGGCTGCGGCCGGAGCAGCGGCAGGGGCGGCAACCGGAGCGGCTGCGGCAGGTGCCGGAGCAGCATAAATAGGAGCTGCGGCGGCAGTGGTGCGCGTAATGCGGACTTTTTCTTCGCCTTCGGTAACTTCAATTTCTGCAATGCCTGATTCTTCGACCAAATCAATCAGTTTTTTTAATTTACGCAAATCCATTGCTTTTCCTTTTTAGCGCGGCATAAAGTGCATATTGGGTATGCGCCGCTGTGGTTTTAGATGATTTCCTGAGACGTCGGAAGGTAGGTTTGCCATCCGGCGTTTAAATAATGTCGGAACAGGGCGGAGCCTGAGAAATGAATCTGGTTATTTTCCCGAACTTGTCGGTAAATGTCCAGTAAAAGATAGAAAAAAGGCGTTTTTCGGCGAAAAAAGAAAGGAACGCTGATTTTCGTTAAAAAGTGATTTTTTCAAGAGCGTTTATTCTAATTTATTGGTTTTTCGACAAAACATGCCGTCTGAAAACCAACTTTGCGCGTATAATGGCGCCTGTTTTTTTAAAGTATGCACGACAATGGATATTTCCGATTTTGATTTTGAATTGCCCGAAAAACTGATTGCTCAGCATCCTCCGGAAGTGCGCGGCAGTAGCAGGCTTCTGGTTGCCTTGCCTACATTGCCGATTGAAGACAAACATTTCGGCGATTTACCCGATTATGTCGCACCGGGCGATGTGCTGGTGTTTAACAATACCAAAGTGATGAAGGCACGCCTGTTCGGCCAAAAAGCCAGCGGTGGCAAAATCGAAGCCCTGATTGAGCGGGTATTGGACGCGCATACTGCATTGGCGCACATCCGCTCGTCCAAATCGCCGAAACCGGGTACAGAATTGATTTTTGAAGGCGATATCCGTGCCGTCATGATGGAGCGTGCGGAAGAATTGTTTTGCCTGAAATTTGAAGGCGAGCAAACCGTTTACGAACTTTTAGAGCAAAACGGCCATCTGCCCTTGCCGCCTTATATCGAACGCGCGGCCGATGATGAAGACGACAGCCGCTATCAGACCGTGTACGCCAAGTATCAAGGCGCAGTGGCCGCGCCGACGGCAGGCTTACACTTTACCGATGAATTGTTGGGTCGTCTGAAAGCCAAAGGCGTAGAAACCGCAGAAGTGACCCTGCACGTCGGTGCCGGCACATTCCAACCCGTGCGCGTCGATAAAATTGAAGAACACAAAATGCACAGCGAGTGGTTTGACGTACCGGTCGAGACTGTTGCCGCCGTTGAGGCTGCCAAAGCGCGCGGCAATAAGGTGTGGGCTGTGGGCACAACCTCCATGCGCGCCTTGGAATCCGCCGCACGCGAGACAGGCCGTCTGAAAGCCGGTCGCGGCGATACCGATATTTTCATTACGCCGGGCTACCGCTTCAATGTTGCCGACCGCTTGATTACCAATTTCCACCTGCCCAAATCAACCTTGCTAATGCTCGTCAGCGCGTTTTCGGGCATGGAACATATCCGCAGCGTTTACCGTCATGCGGTGGAACAGGAATACCGCTTTTTCAGCTATGGCGATGCGATGATTTTGGGGAAAGCGGAATAAATCGGAAACGGATTGGAGCGTTTCAAACAGAGGTTATTTGGGTTGTCCCGAATCTGAATCAGTTTGAACGCTCTACTAAAATACGCGAATTAAAATAAATTATTGAAGTAAACACGCGAAGTTATTGGAATTTGAGTTGTAAGAAATAAAGCACAAAACAAAAAGGCCGTCTGAAAATCGTTTTTCAGACGGCCTTTTATCTTTCCATGCTTAGGCGTCGATGTTTTGCGCCAGCAGGGCGTTGTTTTCGATGAAGGCGCGGCGCGGTTCAACTTCGTCGCCCATCAGGGTAACGAACACTTCGTCGGCGGCGATGGCGTCTTCGATGCGGACTTTCAGAAGGCGGCGGACGGTAGGATCCATCGTGGTTTCCCAAAGTTGTTCCGGGTTCATCTCGCCCAAGCCTTTGTATCGTTGGATGGACATGCCTTTTTGGGCAACGCTCATCAAGATGTCCAAAGCGCCTTCAAAGTTGTCGATGTCGTATTCGTTGTCGCCTTTGTAGAGCTTCGCCCCTTTGCCGACCATGCCTTTGAGTGCGGCGGCGGTTTGGGTAAGGGTTTGGTAGGCTTTGCTGTTGAGGAACTTAGGCTCAAGGTAGCTCACCATCACATTGCCGTGCAGCTTGCGTGTGATTTTGATGAACTGGTGTCCTTCGTGGCCTTCGATGCGTTCGAGCGCGACTTCTTTTTCGTCCAAGAGGCCGCTCAATTCGGCAACTGCGCGGTCTGCACTTTCTGCCGTGCTGAGATCGACCGGCGAAGCATGCAACATGGCATGCAGGACGAGTTCGTCAATGATGCGGCTTTCTTGCTCGATGACGGTTTTGGCCAACAGGAATTGTTTGGCAGTATTGGCAAGCTCTTCGCCTTCGATGGTGCGGCCGTCTGAAACGATTTTGGCTTTTTCCAAGGCCAAACCGAGCAGCCATTGGTCTTTTTCCAGTTCGTCTTTGAGATAGCGCTCTTGTTTGCCGTATTTGGCTTTGTACAAAGGCGGCTGGGCAATGTAGATGTAGCCGCGTTCGACCAGCTCGGGCATTTGGCGGTAGAAGAAGGTCAGGAGCAGGGTGCGGATGTGCGCGCCATCCACGTCGGCATCGGTCATGATGATGATGCGGTGGTAGCGCAGTTTTTCGGCATTGAATTCTTCTTTGCCGATGCCCGCGCCCAAAGCGGTAATCAGCGTGGCGACTTCTTGGCTGGCCAGCATTTTTTCAAAACGTGCTTTTTCGACGTTCAAAATTTTACCTTTGAGCGGCAAAATCGCTTGGAATTTGCGGTCGCGGCCCTGCATGGCGGAACCGCCTGCGGAGTCTCCCTCGACGAGGTAGAGTTCGGACAGGGCAGGGTCTTTTTCTTGGCAGTCAGCCAGTTTGCCCGGTAGACCCAAACCGTCCATCACGCCTTTGCGGCGGGTAATTTCGCGGGCTTTGCGGGCGGCTTCGCGCGCGCGCGCGGCATCGACGATTTTGCTGGTGATAATTTTGGCTTCGGTTGGGTTTTCTTCAAGGAAGTCGGTCAGGGCTTGGTTGATGACTTCATTGACAACGGGGCCGATTTCGCTAGAAACCAGTTTGTCTTTGGTTTGCGATGAGAATTTCGGATCGGGCAGTTTGACGGACAAAACGCAGGTCAGGCCTTCACGCATATCGTCGCCGGCGGTTTCCACTTTGGCTTTTTTAGCCACTTCGTTGGCTTCGATATAGTTGTTGATGGTGCGGGTCATCACTTGGCGCAGCGCGGTCAGATGGGTGCCACCGTCGCGTTGCGGAATGTTGTTGGTGAAACATTGCACGCTTTCTTGGTAGCTGTCGTTCCATTGCATCGCGCATTCGACGCTCATGCCGTCTTTTTCGCCGAATGCGTAGAAGATTTTTTCGTGCAACGGCGTTTTTTTGCGGTTCATGTATTGCACGAAGCCGGCCACGCCGCCGGAGAGGGCGAAGCTTTCGTGTCTACCGTCGCGTTCGTCGATCAGCTCGATGTCTACGCCGTTATTCAGGAAGGAGAGTTCGCGGATACGTTTGGCGAGGGTGTCGAAGCTGTATTCGACATTGCCGAAGGTTTCGCTGCTGGCGAGGAAGCGTACGGTTGTGCCTTTTTTGTCGGAATCGCCGACGACCTTCAACGGCTCTTCGGTTTCGCCGCGCACGAAGCGGACGAAGTGTTCTTTACCGTCGCGGTAGATGGTCAGCGTTACCCAGTCGGATAGCGCGTTGACGACGGATACGCCCACGCCGTGCAAGCCGCCGGAGATTTTGTAGCTGTTGTTGTCGAATTTGCCGCCTGCGTGCAAGACGGTCATGATGACTTCGGCGGCGGAGCGGCCTTCTTTCGGATGGATGCCGGTCGGCATACCGCGGCCGTTGTCGGCCACGCTGACGGAATTGTCGGCATGGATGGTTACGGTGATTTTGTCGCAATGTCCGGCGAGCGCTTCGTCAATGGCGTTGTCGAGCACCTCGAACACCATGTGGTGCAGGCCGCTGCCGTCCTGCGTGTCGCCGATATACATACCGGGGCGTTTGCGTACCGCTTCCAAGCCTTCCAGCACTTGTATGCTGTCGGCGCCGTATTCTTCGTGTTTTTGGTCAGTCATGGTCTTTTCTTGCTGAATTTCAAGGAATTTTTCCGTGCGCGCAATGAAATGTCAAACGGGCGCAGCGGATGTGTTCCGAAAGGTCAAAATAATAGGCAATTATACCTGATTTTGCTGGAATATTCAGCGTTTTAAGTACAAAAAGGCCGTCTGAAAGATTAAATTTCAGACGGCCTTTGTATCGGAAAACAGGTTTAGCGTTTGACGCCACTCAATCGCGCCCAGCCTTCTTCGATTTCGGCAGGTTCGATGTCGAACCATTGGCTGTAAATGCCGCTGAGTTCTTCGACTTGTTCGTCCAAAAGGCCGGACAAGACAATGCGGCCACCTTGTTTGGTGCGTGCGGCAAGCATTTCGCCGAGCATACGCAGCGGGTTGGCCAGAATGTTGGCGACAACGACATCAAATTGACCTTGTGGCAGGCCGTCCGGCAGGTAGAACTGCGCGTCGACGTTGTTTTGCGCGGCATTGTCTTTGCTGGCGCGGATGGCTTGTTCGTCAATGTCTACGCCGATGGCGGAGCCTGCACCGAGTTTGAGGGCGGCAATGGCCAAAATGCCTGAGCCGCAGCCGTAGTCCAATACGCTTTCGCCGCCTTTGAGCTGCGTGTCCAGCCATTTGAGGCAGAGACGTGTGGTCGGATGGCTGCCTGTGCCGAAGGCAAGACCCGGGTCGAGTTGCAGGTTGACGGCGTTGCCGTCGGGCGCTTCGTGCCAAGACGGGGTAATCCATAGGCGGTCGGAAATTTGAATCGGGTCGAATTGCGCTTGGGTCAGGCGTACCCAGTCTTGATCTTCAAGGATTTCGCCGGTGTATTTCAAATCGTTCAAACCGCATTCCTGCGCGGCGGCTTCGATAATGGAAGCGGCATCGTCGCTTTCGCCGAAAAGGGCGATGACTTTGCTTTGTTGCCAGATTTGTTCGGTCGGCATGCCCGGCTCGCCGAAAATGGCCTGCTCGTTTTCTGTACCGGCGTAGGCATCTTCAATGGCGGCGGACAATGCGCCGTGTTCCATCAGCGCGTCGGCAAGGCGTTCGGCGACGGCATCGTTGACGTTGATGGTGATTTGTTGATAGGACATGGTGGGGCTTTCTTTTTAATAAGGCCGTCTGAAAATCGACGTTGTGCTTTCAGACGGCCTTGTAAGGTATGAAACCTGATGATGCGGGTTTATCGGTTTTTCAAACCCAGTACGTCTTGCATATCGTACAGGCCTTTTTTGCCGTTTGCCCAAACTGCGGCGCGTACGGCACCGGCGGCAAAGGTCATGCGGCTGCTGGCCTTGTGGGTAATTTCCACGCGCTCGCCGTCGGTAGCGAAGAGGGCGGTGTGGTCGCCGACGATGTCGCCTGCGCGGACGGTGGCAAAACCGATGGTGGACGGATCACGCGGGCCGGTATGGCCTTCGCGGCCGTAAACGGCGCATTCTTTGAGGTCGCGGCCGAGGGCGTCGGCAATGACTTCACCCATGCGCAACGCAGTGCCGCTTGGGGCATCGACTTTGTGGCGGTGGTGGCCTTCGAT
Organism: Neisseria subflava; assembly: GCF_003044935.1. NCBI lineage: Bacteria > Pseudomonadati > Pseudomonadota > Betaproteobacteria > Neisseriales > Neisseriaceae > Neisseria > Neisseria subflava. The sequence goes on from NZ_POXP01000003.1 coordinate 59,184, forward strand.
GATTTCGATGTCGTAGCCTTCGTTTAACACGCGGGCGACGGTGTCGAGGATGTGGAAGGTCAGGTTGACGCCGACGCTGAAGTTGGCGGCGAAGACAACGCCTATTTTTTCGCCTGCGGCTTGGATGGCGGCTTTGCCTGCGTCGTCGAAACCGGTGGTGCCGATGATGATGTTGACGCCTTTTTCCACGCATTTTTGCAGGTGTTTCAGGGTTGGTTCGGGGCGGGTAAAGTCGATGAGGACATCGCTTTGAGCCAGTACGGCATCCACGTCGTCTGAAATGGCAACGCCGGTTTTGAGGCCGGAGGCGAAGCCTGCATCCAAACCCAATACTTCCGAACCGGAATGCTCGAGTGCGCCGGAGAGGACGGTATCGGGATGGTTGTTGACTGCTTCAACCAAGACGCGGCCCATGCGACCATTGACGCCGGCAATGGCGATTTTCAATGCGCTCATGGGGCTTCCTTATTGCGGTTTGGTTTCGGTGGTCGGAACGACGTTTTGTCCGGCCTGAACCGCTTCGATGGATTTTTGAATGGCATCGCCTTCGGCGCGTGCGAGGACGTCGTTTTCAAAGTACAGGGTCAGGTTGCTTTGTTCTTTGATGATGCCGTTGCGGCTGGTGTTGAAAGTGTAATCCCAGCGGTCGGCATGGAAGGCGTCGCGCAAGAGTGGCGTACCAAGCAGCAGTTGGACTTGGTCGCGGGTCATACCTTGGCGCAGGGAAACCACGGCGCGGGGATTGAGCTCGTTACCTTGAATGATTTTAAGTTTGTAGGATGGAAAGTTGGATACGCGCTCGGCACTGCATGAGGCCAGACCTAAAATAGCGGCGATGGCAAGGCATAAGGCTTTATTCACGGGCTTACCTTTCTGTGTCATTTCGGGAAAGATGTTTATCATCGCTTGAATATTTTTAAAAAGCAAACGATAATCATCTTCTTAATTTTTCTTTTCGCCGATTTTCAATTGCAAGACCGGCGGCAGATTGCCGCCCTTTAACGGCCCAATAGTGGGCAAACGGGCGGAAAGTGCGTATTATAACGGTTATTACCTTACAGGGATATTGAATATTATGGAAAAATTCAGCAACATTGCGCAATTGAAAGACAGCGGTTTGAAAGTTACAGGTCCGCGTTTGAAAATTTTGGACTTGTTTGAAACTCATGCCGAGGAGCATTTGAGTGCGGAAGATGTGTACCGTATCCTGTTGGAAGAGGGCGTGGAAATCGGCGTGGCGACGATTTACCGTGTGTTGACCCAGTTTGAACAGGCCGGCATTTTGCAACGCCACCACTTTGAAACCGGCAAAGCGGTTTACGAATTGGACAAAGGCGATCACCACGACCACATCGTTTGCGTGAAATGCGGCGAAGTAACCGAATTCCACAATCCGGAAATCGAAGCGCTGCAAGACAAAATCGCTGAAGAAAACGGTTACCGTATCGTTGACCACGCGCTGTATATGTACGGCGTATGCGGCGAATGCCAAACCAAAACCAAACGTTAATCAGTTTGTATGTTGATTTTTCAGACGGCCTTGGGCATTTTCAGCCTGAGGCCGTCTGAAACTTTATGGGCTTTACGATGAAGATTCCTTTTCTTGCGCCACGGGATTATCGTTTCCCCGACCTGTCTTACGCTTTGGCAGAATGCGACGGCTTGGTCGGCATCAGCGGCGATTTGGATACGGGGCGGCTGTTGTCGGCGTATGGGCAGGGGATTTTTCCGTGGTTTAGCCGCGACGGTTGGTTTTTCTGGTATGCGGTTGCGCCGCGGGCCGTGATTGTGCCGGAAAGCCTGCATATAGGCCGTTCGCTCGCCAAAACTTTGCGTCACAAGCCGTATCGGGTAACGGTCAACCGCTGTTTTGAAAAAGTGATTGCCCATTGCGCCAATGTGCCGCGTCCGGAACAGGACGGAACGTGGATAGAACCAGCGTTTCAGACGGCCTATTTGAAGCTGCACCATCAGGGGCATGCGCATTCGTTTGAATGCTGGCTGCCGGACGAACAAGGCGAAATGCAGTTGGCAGGCGGGTTTTACGGCGTGCAAATCGGCTGCGTATTTTATGGTGAATCGATGTTTGCCTTGCGTCCCGATGCGTCAAAGGTTGCGTTTGCCTGCGCCGTACCGTTTCTGGAGGATTTGGGCGTTGCACTGATAGACTGTCAGCAGGATACGGAACATATGCGCCGTTTTGGTTCGCAGTTGATGGATTTTGCCGACTTTCAGACGGCCTTGAAGGATTTGAACGCGAAACCGTTAAAGCGGAATATCGAATGCGGCGTGGTGGCTGAAAATCTTCTGCAAAAGATTGGCGGCGAAGATTGATTTATCGGCACGGCGTGTCGGCAGCATCGACAGTCTGCATATTGTGATTGGGAAACCGATTGGAAAATAAATGCGATTCCATTCACTTGAACAGGCCGTCTGAAAATCTTGGCTTAGCCGAAATCCGGCCGTGTAACGCTCGGCGCTAATCATGTTAATAGCTGACGAAATCGCTTTTACATGGCAAAATAACGAGTTAAATATTTGTAATAGGGTGCCTGAATAGGTTTCAGACGGCCCTGATCTCTTGAAGGAATCAACATGTCTTTGCAAAACATCATTGAAACGGCTTTTGAAAACCGTGCCGAAATCAATCCGAATACTGTTACCCCCGAAGTGCGTGAAGCGGTTTTGGAAACCATCCGCCAACTCGACTCCGGCAAACTGCGCGTTGCCGAGCGTTTGGGCGTGGGCGAATGGAAAGTCAACGAATGGGCGAAAAAAGCCGTGTTGCTGTCTTTCCGCATTCAGGACAATGAAATTCTCAACGACGGTGTGAACAAATACTTCGACAAAGTGCCGACTAAATTTGCCGATTGGTCTGAAGACGAATTCCGCAGCGCAGGTTTCCGCGCAGTTCCGGGTGCGGTTGCCCGCCGCGGCAGCTTTGTGGCGAAAAATGTCGTGTTGATGCCTTCTTATGTCAATATCGGCGCATACGTTGACGAAGGTGCGATGGTCGATACTTGGGCAACTGTCGGCTCTTGCGCGCAAATCGGTAAAAACGTGCACTTGAGCGGCGGCGTCGGCATCGGCGGCGTACTCGAGCCTCTGCAAGCCAGCCCGACCATTATTGAAGACAACTGCTTCATCGGCGCGCGTTCTGAAATTGTTGAAGGCGTGATTGTCGAAGAAGGCAGCGTGATTTCTATGGGCGTGTTCATCGGTCAATCCACCAAAATCTTTGACCGTACTACCGGCGAAATCTATCAAGGCCGCGTACCGGCAGGTTCGGTTGTTGTATCCGGCAGCATGCCTTCCAAAGACGGCAGCCACAGCCTCTACTGTGCGGTTATCGTCAAACGCGTGGATGCGCAAACCCGTGCGAAAACCAGCGTGAATGAATTGTTGCGCGGTATCTAATCGGATAACGATGACGCCGACTGAGGGTGGGTGGCAAAGCCTGCCTTACGGTCGGGTGTGAACACAAAACAGGCAGAATATTCTGCCTGTTTTTTTATGGTTTAAAGGCCGTCTGAAACGATTTCAGACGGCCTTTTGTTTTTGATGACGGGTTGTTTAAGATAATCGAAGGAGAGGGGTTCTTTGCCTGAAATTACGCTTTCGGCCAGTCGGCGCAATAGTATTGCCAATAGACTTCGATAAAAGGAATCTCGCCGTAATCGCACAGCCACGGTTTGGCGCGTGTGGTGTAGTGGATAACGGGCGGAACGGTGTCGGGTTTGGGGAATACTTCGCCGAGGTCTCGTTTTTGGAAGTATTCGACTGCGCCGGTCTGGAAGTTCCAAGATTCTTCTAGTTGCAGCCAGTTTTTTTGAAATACGGTGTTTAGAAAGCATTGGTCGCCGTAGGGTACGGCTTCGTTGAGACAGGAAGCGGTTTTCAGAAGTTGCTCCGCGATATTGTGTTCACGCCATTGCACCAAGTCGGCCAACAGCATGCCTGAATTGAAATAGGGTGTGGTGTGTAGGTCGATAGGATGTTTCCATTCGGTGCGCGCCAAAACGGAATCTTGTACCGCTGCAACGGGATATCCGCGCATATCGAGGTTGAACAAATCGTGCAGGGATTGGGTAACCACCATATCGCTGTCGAGATACAGGGCGCGGTCGACGGGCAGGTGCTGCATCATCAGGCGGAAAAATGCGGCATCCGAAATATGGGACAGGCGGCGATATTGGCTGAAGTCCATTTCGATTTTGACATCATTCAGACGGCTGCCGCTGGCGGCGAGTTTTTGGTTGGTATAGTTGATCCATTCCTTCCTGAAGGTGTTGTGCATAAGGTAGAAATTGACACCTGTATTGTGCGTACAGATGGACTTCATCAGGGTATGGACTTGTTCGGCATAGCCGGTATCGGCGGCAAGGACGATGGTAATGTTGCTCATTGGTTAAATTCCCTTTATTTGCAATGTTTTAAATTTTGTCAGTCATTTTCTTGGTCTTGTGCAGTTGGTAAAGCGGCATGGTCTTCGGTTTCCGACACGGCCTTTTCTACTAAATCCCGTTGCAGTTGTTTGCCGGCTTTGATGCCCAATTTGCGTAGTTTTTCGGTGCTGCTGATGAGGTTGCCCCTGCCGGAAACCAAGCGGCCGTAGGCCGTCTGAAACTGGGATTGTGCCTGGCTGAGCGCTTTATTGATGCCATCCATGCTTTCGACAAAGCCGACAAATTTGTCATAGAGTTTGCTGCCTGCTTCGGCAATCGCCAGTGCGTTTTGGTTTTGCTGCTCGTTGCGCCAGATGTTGGCAACGGTGCGCAGGGTGGCGAGCAGGGTGCTGGGGCCGGTCAGCATGATGCGTTTGTCGAAACACTCTTGGAAGAGGTTTGGATCGTGTTGCAGGGCGAGGAGGTAGGCCGGTTCGACAGGGACGAACATAAAGACGAAGTCCAGCGTTTTGACGCCCTCAAGGTCGGTGTAGTCTTTTGCTGCCAAGCTTTTGATATGGGCGCGGATGCTGGCGACGTGGTTGGCAAGCTCGCGTTCTGCTTCTGCGCCGGTGCTTTGCGTATAGCGGACGTAGGCAGTCAGCGATACTTTGGAGTCGATGACGATTTGTTTGTTGTCGGGCAGATTGATAAGGACGTCGGGCTGGAGGCGGCGTTGGGTGCCGTCTGCTTCGTGGCGGACGCTGGAAGCTTGAACGATGTATTCGCGGCCTTTTTGCAGACCGGAATTTTCCAATACGCTTTCCAAAATCATCTCGCCCCAGTTGCCTTGGGTTTTGTTTTGCGTGCCGGTCAGCGCAGTGGTCAGCGCTTTGGCATCGTGGTGGAGCTGGGTGTTGAGGGTTTGCAGGCGTTTGAGCTCGTTTTCGATGGTCAGGCGTTCTTTGGCTTCTTTTTCATAAGTCTGCTGAACCAGCTCGCTGAAGCCGTGGATGCGTTCGTTGAGCGGATTGAGCAGTTGTTGGAGATGGTCGTGGTTTTGTTCGGTAAAGCGGCGGCTTTTCTCTTCCAAAATAGTGTTGGCGAGGTTTTGGAACTGGTCGCTCAGGTTTTTACGTGCATCTGCCAATAGAGCCAATTTTTCTTCAGCAGCCTGACGGTCTTTTTCCGATTGGGTGTTGAGACGCTCGTTTTGGACTTGAAGCGCGTGGTTTTGCTCCAAAAGGGCGGCGTATTCTTGTTTCAGACGGCCTTTTTCAGCTTCCTGTTGCTGTAAAAGGCTGTTTTTGCCGTCGATATTGGCTTTTTCTTGAGTCAGTTGTGTGGAGAGGCGCTCGTTTTGGACTTGCAGCGCATGGTTTTGCTCTAACAGCGTGTCGTAGTCTTGTTTCAGACGGCCTTTTTCCGTTTCCTGCTGTTGTAAAAGTGTATTTTTATCCGCACTCAATGCCTGTTCTTGAGCCAGTTGCGTGTTTAGGCGTTCGTTGTTGATTTGCAGGTTTTGCGCACTTTGCTGCCATTTTGCACATTCGTGTTTTAAAGCTTCGGCTTCGGCCTCGCAATCTTGCAGATAGGCAATCTGTTTTTCGGCTGCGGCAAAGCGGTTGCCCGTCTCCTGCAATTCGTCTTGCAATTCCTGCACGGTATGGCGGCTTTGCGCCAAGTCCGCCGCAGTTTGAGCCTGCACCTGTTCGGCAAACTCATGTAGGCGGCGACTTTCGGCCAATTCTTGCAAAACAATAAAGTGTCGGCTTTGGGCTTGGTAGCGTGTTATCAGCCAAGCAAACAGCGCGCCGATAAAAAATGCGGCCGCGCCGGTCAGAATTAAGGTGTTGTTCATGCTGGAAATAGTCAATACGCAGAATGTTTCACTATATCATATATTTGTAGCGCATTTTATGGTCGGATATACGCTAGAAACGTGTGTTTTCTTTAAAAGAAGCTATCAAAGGTATTGGTTTTGACTAATTGAACATTTAGGTTGTGAAAAAGATAAATTTGTAACATTTTGAATTTAAAAATATATTTAATTTAGAGTGCAATTTTGCAACAAAAAAGGAGGGATTTTATGGGCGCAGAAAGATACGTTTGTAGTGTGTATGTAATTAAGACATCGGTGTCATTGAGAAAGACATCGGTGTCATTTTCAAAACAAAATATAAATTAACTAAAATCTTCATTATGTATATTTTTAGTATTTTATCTTTACGTAAAAGTTGTATTAATTAACGATTAACACAGTATGATTCGTCCTGTCGGCAGCGCAGATGCCGGCGAAAAAATGTGTATGTTGTTAAATAACATTTTGTATCTATGAAAAAGGACTACTTAAAATGGGACATTTAATAACGCTTTCTGCCGCTTCTTTAATCGGTATGTCCGGAATATCAGCTTCTGCCATCGGCATCTCCCGTAATATCGAAACGGTAGTACACAAATAATTCAATCATAAACGAATTAATTACAATACTTCAGAAAACGCAACTTAGGCCGTTTTTCGGCCGACAGACAAGAAAGTGAGATAAACAATGAAAACTTTAATCAAACTGGCAGCAGCCTCTTTAATCGGTATGTCCGGCCTGACCGTCGGCGCAACCAATATCGCCCACAATATGGCTGATGCCGCCAAATAAAAAATACACAACACACCCTTAAATACACAGAAAAGAGTTAAAATGAAAACATTAATTAAATTGGCCGCAGCTTCTTTGATCGGCATGTCCGGTTTGACAGTTGGTGCGACCAAAATCGCAAAAAATATGGCAGAAGCTGCCAATAAATAAACGCAAGTGAAATTAAGCTTGTTTTGGTGATAAAAAAGGCCGTCTGAACATTCAGACGGCCTTTGTATTTGATGGCAAACCGTTTTATTTGCCGATACAGAAGCGCGAGAAAATCACGCCCAGCAAATCGTCGGCGGTAAATTCGCCGGTGATTTCGCTGCAGGCGTTTTGGGCGAGGCGCAGGTGTTCAGCGAAAAGCTCGATTTGGTTGTTGTCGCAGAGGGCGGCGTTTTCCAGCTCGGCTTCGGCTTCGTGCAAGGCGTTGAGGTGGCGGCTGCGGGCGAGGAACAGGCTTTCGCTTTCGCCCTGCCAGCCAACTTCCTGCAATAGGGCGTGTTTGAGCAAATCGAGACCAGCGCCGGTTTTGGCAGACAGGCTGATAACGCTTTCCGCGCCGGTTTGCGCAAGGCCGTCTGAACGGACGGCGACAGGTTCGCCGGTCAGGTCGGCTTTGTTGTGGATTTCGATTTTTTTCAAACCTTCGGGCAGGCTGTTCAAAATGGCTTGGGTTTTGGCGTTCACGCCTTCGCGCGGGTCAATCAGAATCAGGGCGACATCGGCTTCGGAGACGGCTTTTCGGCTGCGCTCGATGCCGATTTGTTCGACCACGTCGTCGGTTTCGCGCAGGCCGGCAGTGTCGATGATGTGAACGGGTACGCCGTCGAGGGTAATTTGTTCGCGCACGGTGTCGCGGGTGGTGCCGGCGATGTCGGTTACGATGGCGATGTCGTCGCCCGCCAAGGCGTTGAGCAGGCTGGATTTGCCGACGTTGGGCGCACCGACGAGGACGACGTTCATGCCTTCGCGCAAAATCGCGCCTTGTTCCGCACTGGCAAGCACGGTTTTCAGACGGCCTTGCAGGGCTTGGAGCTTGCCGCGCGCGTCGGCGGCTTCGAGAAAGTCGATGTCTTCTTCGGGGAAGTCGAGCGTGGCTTCAACCAGCATCCGCAAAGTAATAAGGTCGTCCACCAGCTCGTGTATGTGTCGGGAAAACGCGCCTTTGAGCGAACGCAACGCCATGCGTGCGGCGGACTTGCTGGAGGCATCGATGAGGTCGGCGACGCTTTCGGCTTGGGCAAGGTCGAGTTTGTTGTTGAGGAAGGCGCGTTTGGTAAATTCGCCCGGCTCCGCCATGCGCGCGCCCAGTTCGAGGCAGCGCGAGAGCAACATGTCCATCACGACAGGGCCGCCGTGCCCCTGCAATTCAATCACGTCTTCGCCAGTAAAGCTGGCGGGAGCGGCGAAGTAGAGCAGGATGCCGTTGTCTATCGGCTGTCCGTCGCCGCCGAGAAAGTCGGTGTAAAGCGCGGTGCGCGGTTTGGGCGTTTTGCCGCCGCTGAGGGTTTGCGCCAAAGGCAGCAGGTTTTTGCCGGAAAGACGGATCACGCCGACGCCGCCACGTCCGGGTGCGGTGGCGATGGCGGCGATGGTGGGTTGGGTTACGGACATGGTTGGCTCGTATCTGGAATTTAATAGACGGTATTATATAGTGATTTCACGATGATGCAGGCCGTCTGAAAACCTTGATTTCGGTTTCAGACGGCCTTTGACTTTGATGGAATTAAAATGATGAACCTTCCTGCTTCAGAAATTCTGCTTCTTCTTCCGTGGTTTTACGCCCCAATACGGCGTTACGGTGCGGATAGCGTCCGAAGTGGTCGATGATGACTTTGTGTTTGATTTCAAAGGCCAATGCGTTTTCATTGGTATAGCGTTCAAACAGCGGTACGGCTTGTTCATGGATAACTTGGCTTTCGCTGTGCATCAACGGCATCAGCATGAAATGGCGTTCATGCGGAAGGAGGTCGGCGAAGCCGGGTTGGCGAACGGCTTCTTGGGCAAGAATGAGTGCAGCAGTATCTTGGGCAAACGCTTGAGGGCTGTCGCGGAACAGATTGCGCGAGAATTGGTCAAGAATAATGATTTCGGCGAGCCTGCCTTGCAGAGTATCGCGCCAGTGTGAAAGTTCGCCGCGAGCTGCCTGCTGCCAGATATCGAAAAATTGAGCGCGAATTTGGGCATCGAATCCATTGTTGCGGGCAAATTGGAAAGGGTGGTTTTCTTCGGTAAACCAGAAATCTAAGACAGTTTGAGGTGTCATGAAAACTCCTTGAAATAGAGTACAGGGAAAATTGAGGCCGTCTGAAAAATTAGAGAGATGCTTTCAGATCATCTTAACCATCAGCGCTTGCGTGAGAAAAGATCGGTAGCGGAGCGGATTGTTGCTCACAATATGCAATTTATGATCTATATCTTTTCAGGATGGGCTCCTTACTACTCTGGTACAGTTCCTTCACTTTGTTCAAAATATTTTTGTAATTTTGATATAAATTGCCGACAGATTTTATTCGTATGTGGAGACGACGACAATATTTTGCACTTGGAAAACTTTGCTTGCGTTGCCGACATAAGCTGTTGCACCAATCACTGCGATTTTCATGTGTGACTTCTTGTTGAGATTCGATTGATGAGATGAGCGCATGCAAAGGCCGTCTGAAACTTTTAGTTTCAGACGGCCTTTAAATTAAGATGATTAAACAGCGGCGACGGTAAAACGTTCAAACAAATGCGCTTTGTTTTCCACATCGTCGGCGATGGCGACTGCCAAATCGGCCACGCTGATGCCTGCCGGAATTTTACCGTCCATCAGCAAATCGTCTTTACCCAAGCGGTATTTGCCGGTTTTGTCTTCGCTGAAACCGCCGTCCGCGCCCAGTCGTGCCGGAGGGGAAACGAAAGACCAGTTCACGTCGCGGCGCGGCAGGAGTTCTGCCAAGAGATGGCGTGCGGCATTGGCGCCGTCGAAAATTTCTTTCGGGAAGTCGGGCGTATCGATAACTTGCAAACCGGGTGCCACATACAGGCTGCCCGCGCCGCCGACGACCAACAAATAAGGCACTTGCGCTGCTTTTGCCGCTTCGACGATGCTGTTTGCGCCGCGTGTGAAATCCGCGCCGATGTTGGGATTGGTCCAGCCCGGGTTGAACGCGCTGACCACGGCATCAAAACCGGCCAGTTTGTCGGCAAAATCTGCTGCGTTGACATCTGCAGAGACTGCGGCAACATTTTGCGCTTGGAAAACTTTGTCTGTGTTGCGAGCAAAAGCGGTTACTTCATGACCGCGGTCTGCCAATTCTTGAACGACTGCGTTGCCGACATAACCAGTTGCACCGATAACTGCGATTTTCATGTTTGACTCCTTGTTGGGATTCGATTGATTAGATGAGTGCATTGTAAGGCCGTCTGAAATGCTTGATAATCCCTGATTTACTGTTATGATTGTGAAGTTGAACTAAATAATAGATAGAAAAAGGCCGTCTGAAACGAGGTTAAGCTTCAGACGGCCTGTTGTTAGTGTCAGAAAGTGATGCCGGTAATGTTACCCTTTGTATCAAATGAAACATAAAAATAGTATTCATCGTCGGGTATCAATGCATCGTCATCATTGTAAAACACGATATAGAGATTCTGATCGACAAAATTCAATGCTTTCGGCTTTAAATCTTGAAGGAAGCTTTCCGCTGTCGGATGCGGATTGGCAAAAAATTCGTTTTTGGTGCGGATGCCGTTGTGTTTACGGATATGTTCGAGCAGGTATGCGTTTAAGGTGGAATAGAGTTGCGCCTGTTGTGCAAATGCTTCCGTTAGGCGTTTGAGCGCCCTGCTTGCCGGTTTTTTGCCGTCTGCGTTCAAAGATAATTTCACAGGCAGCCCTGCCCATTTTGAAGATGCCTCGAAAGTGCCCATAAATGTGTTTAATCTGAATGTTGCTTCAGATATTCTCGGCGTAAGTTTTCCAATTTTTGATTGTGTGCGTCAGTTTCAAGTACTTCAACTAAAAGTATATTGCCTAACCAATCACTTCCGAATGGCTCCCAATCCATGCCTAACTTGCTACGGGTACGGTATATAGTCAGTGGTTTGAGTGTCTGAAATAAGCAGTTTTTAAAGGGGTTGTTTGCATCATCTTCTGCCCAGGTCAGATTGTATATGGGTTGATCCATGAATGTACCGTTTCCCACATGGATATAGCCCAAAATTGGGCAGCTTTTGCCTTGGAATTGTTTTTTGCCTCCACCTATGCCTGCATTAATCTTAAATGTCCCCATTTCAGGGTCGAAATCTGAAGTCAAAATCAAAAATTCATCTGTTTTATTGAAGAATAAGTCGGCATAAACCGTTGTATTCAAATCTAAAGCTGCCAAACGTTCATATACATATTCATCTTCGGCAGAATAACCAAGACCTAAAAATCGCATCAGACGCTGCAGTAGTCCTTTGGGTCTGTAAGGGTTAGATGTGTCGAAATCAGCCATTTAATCATCCTTTTAAAATATAAACATCAGTAGGCGGTATACCTTAAAAAGGGTAAATATGCAAATGGCTATAAATAAATATTATTCAACCGCCCAATCAGTTCCGCGCCGATTTTTCATCCGCGCTATATAATCCGCAGTATTCCTAACAGGCCGTCTGAAAACACCAATTTCAGTAAAGTAAACATCATGCAAGACATCAAACCCCTGCTTGTTTTCGCTACCGTCCTCGAACACGGCAGCATGAACGCCGCTGCTGCCGTGTTGGGCATGACGCCGTCTGCCGTCAGCCAGCACATCAACCGCCTCGAAACCCTGCACGGCATCAAGCTGTTAAACCGCAGTACGCGCAGCCTTGCGCCTACCGATGCCGGCCGTGCCTTGGGCGAATACTGCCGCCGTCTAGCCGCCACCCTTGCTGATACGCGTACCGTTATCGACAATCTGAAGACCGAACCCGTCGGCGAATTGCGCATTTCCCTGACTTCCTGCGTCATCGGTTCCCGCGCTTTTCAGACGGCCTTTTCACGATTGCAAACCGAGTTCCCTAAAATCCGTCCTGTCCTTAATTTCAGCGATACTTTGGACGACCTGCAACACAATCAGACCGACATCGCCATACGCGGCGGCGACCGTGCTTTGGACGATCCCAACTTGGTTGCGCGCCATCTCGTGACTTGGCCGTACATGATTTGCGCCGCACCCGATTATCTCGACCGGCATCCGCCCATTACCCATCCCTCTCAGCTTCATGCGCACCGCTGGCTACATTTTTTACCTGTCCGCACGACCTTGCAAAATGGTAGCGAAAGCTATTTTCTCGATATCGCCGACAGCATTGCCTGTACGCATCTTGCCGCTGTGTGTAGTCTGACCGAAAGCGGTTTCGGTTTGTCTTTACAAGTGGGCGGCGAAGTGAGGGAGAAAATTGCACAAGGCCGTCTGAAAGCGGTTTTGCCTGAATGGACATTGCCGCCGGTCAGCCTTTATTTGGTAACGCCTTATCGTGTGCAGTCTGCCAAAACCGAGGCTGCCGTGCGCATTTTTACCGAGAGTTTTGCCAAGGAAGGGGATTTATGAACGCGGAAAATTGGAGCGTTTACCTGATTTTGTGCGAAAACGGCGCGTTTTATTGCGGCATCAGCAACCGTCCTCAAGAGCGATTTGCGGCGCACTTGTCAGGAAAAGGCGCGAAATACACGCGTTTGAACAAGCCTGTCGAGATGCGCATCGTTTCAGACGGCTTGAATAAAAGTGAAGCGCTGAAGCGGGAAATCGGCATTAAGAAATTGACGGCGGAGCAGAAACGGGGCTTGTGGGCTGAAGCTGAAACATTGGCAAAAGACTAATGGCAGCAATGGATTAACTTGTAGTCGTGATATGAATAACCACATAAATAGGTAAGCCTGCTGGTGTGTTTTGCATAGGCAAGCGGCAAATGTTTATTAACATGATTCAAAAAGGCCGTCTGAAACCTGATCGGGGTTCAGACGGCCTGTTTGGGATGGGGATGGCTTTCAGGTTGACGCTACTCATGGAGAAGTCGGTAAGAATTTGAATTCTAAAGGAAACTTTGAAAATAAAATGAGTAACCGCTTGAACAATAAAATGAAAGTTATCGCGCTTCATGACAAATGGGGTGAATTTCTATCCGAGTAGAGAGGTGGTGTCAATATATTTTTCCTGTTTTTGAGACAAAATCTGATTTATACCAATATTTATTATAGTGTAGGTCGAAAGTATTAGTTTCTATGCTAGAATTTTTGAGCTGTTTATATAAAACAGTGATTTAAACTAAAACTAACGAAAGACAGAACATGAACAAATTACTGATTGCCGTAATGATGATGGCTGGTTTGACAGCTTGTTCCCAAGAGGCTAAACAGGAGACTCAAGAGGCTGCTCAAGCCGTTGCATCTGAAGTTAAAACCGAAGCCGCTTCTGCTGCCGATGCGACTGCATCCGCCGCTCAAGAAGCAGCTGATAAGGTTGAAGCCGCTGCCAGCAAAGCAGAGGAAGCCGCCAAACCTGAAGAGGCCGCCAAGCCCGAAGAGAAAGCCGAAGCGCCTGCCGCTGAAGCCAAGCCTGCCGAATCCGCCAAAGTGGACGGCAAAGCTGTTTTTGAAGCGAACTGTAAAGCATGCCACAGCGGCTTGATTCCCGGCGCTCCGGCCGTAGGCAAAAAAGAAGACTGGGCGCCTCGCATTAAACAAGGCAAAGACACCTTGCACAAACACGCCCTCGAAGGCTTTAATTCCATGCCTGCCAAAGGCGGCAACGGCAGCTTAAGCGACGACGAAGTGAAAGCCGCAGTTGACTACATGGCCAACGAATCCGGCGCTAAATTCTAAATCATGCAGATTGAAACGCACCTTGCCACAAAGTGCGTTTTTTATGGGCAGACGGATGAAAGTTAAAATAGGGCCGATAAACAGGCAAAGGCCGTCTGAAACATTTTATTTTGAAGCACAATCGGCTAAAATCAGACGAATGATTTTATGCAGGAGCAAACCATGAACAATCAACACGACAACGTAGATGCCGGCGAAATCGCCAAGTTCAGCCAAATCGCCGATAAATGGTGGGATAAAAACGGCGAATTCAAGCCCCTGCATGACATCAACCCCTTACGCCTCGACTATATCGACGGCTATGCCGGATTGGCAGGCAAACGCGTGCTGGATGTAGGCTGCGGCGGCGGTATTTTGTCGGAAAGCATGGCCAAACGCGGCGCAGAACACGTTACCGGTATCGATATGGCGGAAAAATCCCTGCAAACCGCCGCTGCCCATGCGGCCGCTCAACATGTTGCCAATATCGATTACCGCTGCATCCGCGTCGAAGACCTCGCCGCCGAGCAGCCGCACAGTTTCGACGTGGTAACGTGTATGGAAATGATGGAACACGTTCCCGATCCGTCTGCCATCGTTCAGGCTTGCGCGAAACTGGTCAAACCCGACGGCATGGTGTTTTTCTCCACCATCAACCGCAATCCCAAATCTTATCTGCATCTGATTGTCGGCGCAGAATATCTGTTGAAATTCGTCCCCAAAGGCACGCATGACTGGAAAAAATTCATCACGCCGGCAGAACTCGCGCGTATGTGCCGCCAAGCCGGATTGGATACCGTCGGCAGCAAGGGCATGACCTACAATTTGTTGAGCGGCCGTTATTCCCTGTGTGACTCGACCGAAGTCAACTACATGGTGGCCTGCCGTCCGGCGTAAGGTTCCACGGATAAAACACACGGGCTTGCCCGATATTTGAAACAGTATGTCGAAAGCAGCTTAATTCAAATATCGGTAAGGCAAATCAGGCCGTCTGAAAAGAAAAAAGGCATGTGCGATACATGCCTTTTTTGTATGTGGGTTGTACTCGTTATTCCGTCCAAGACGAATACGGATGTTTGCTCAAATACGCATTGGTGAACTTACCGTCTGACGTGATTTCCTTGCCCAACCAAGACGGTTTGGGGAACTCGGTATCTTCAGACGGCAATTCGATTTCCGCCACAATCAATGGCGCATTGTCGCCGAAATATTCGTCTATTTCATACACAAAGCCTTCAAATTCGACCCGATAGCGGTATTTTTCCATTTTAAACGGGCACATATCCGCCATCATCGCCTGCGCGTGAGCCAGCGGGATTTCGTATTCAAACTCGCTGCGCGTCATATCGGAAATATAGCCTTTCAGGGTCAGCCAGGCTTGCGAACCGATAATCCGCACGCGGATGGTGCGCTCTTTTTCCACGCTCAAATAGCCCTGTTGCAACACCAGCGGCTCGCTTGCCACTTCGCGCCAACTGTCATCCGCCAGCAAAAAGCGGCGTTCGATTTCGACCGTCATGAATTCTTTCCTTATTTACCAAACAGGCCGTCTGAAGATCAAAACGGCTTGAAAACCACCATATAAAGCGCAGCCACCATCATCAATACAGGGAGTTCGTTGAATACCCGATACCAGCGGTGCGAATACATATTGCTGCCGTTTTGAAAACGGCGCAGCAGCAGGCCGCAATAAAGCTGGTAAGCCAAGAGCAGCAGGCCGCACAATAATTTAACCGCCAGCCAGCCGTTGCCCCACCAATTATTTACAAACCCGATGGCCGCGCCGAATATCAGCGTTCCCCAGCCCAAAGGCGACATAAAGCGGTACAGCCGCCGCGACATATCCGTCAGCCGTACATATTCCACGCTGCCGGGCTCTAATTGCGCCAGATTCACATAAATCCGTGGCAGATAAAACAGTCCCGCAAACCAAGAAATTACAAAAAACACATGCAGCAGCTTAAACCACAAATACATTTCAGACGGCCTCAAAACCTAAAACCATTATTTTATCCGCAATACGGCCCGAGCCGAAACAAAATAGTCAAAACAAGCCGATTTAGTGCGCCGCAACAATGTGTTGCAGGTACGATTTTACCCAAAAACCAAATTGTAAATTCCGCAACAATATGCAAGTTGGGATATGCACGATGCAAAAAAATTGTTAAAATCCTATGCTATTTAATTATAAAAACATTATGGACGGAAAACATGAAACAATTCGAAATCAGCAACAGCGTCAGGAAAGCGCTTTGCGACTACCTGAATACGCATAATCTAAACCTCAAAGCCGCCATGGACAACGAAACAACCAATGGCGAAGTCGCGGCCATCGTTCATGCAGGATTGCCGGCGATGATTCGGAAAATCTATTCTTTGGAAAAAATGAAAACCTTTTTCTGGACGAAAAAAGATTTGATGATGGAGTTTATCAATATGCGCTTGAATGCCGGCGATAAAAAGGGCAAAAACTAATTTTAGCGATGGGTAGGAGGAAGATAGGAGTTTGAAATGCGGACTTCTGTTTTCTCGATGTCTTGTTAGGGACAGTGCTTGCTCATTGTTCCTAATAAGTTTTGACAACCGAAAGGTCGTCTGAAATTCAAATGATAGGGCATGGGAACATGCCCTGTTTTTATGGGCGGCTTGTCTGCATTGGGAAAATATTGAGCTTGGCAACCGTTGCAGCGTTCCGCGCCGGGTAGTTTTATCGGCTGAATGGTTTTATTTGTTTTGCTGAAAATATTGAATTGATTATAAAAAGGCCGTCTGAAACATTTCAGATGGCCTTTAGCGTTGAATCAGCAATTAAAACGGCGGATTTTCAAATCAAACTGCGTTGTCGAAACCGCTGTGGCGGAGCAGGGCATCCAGGCTTGGTTCGCGGCCGCGGAAGGCTTTGAAGGATTCTGCTGCGCTGCGCGAACCGCCGACGGCCAGTATTTCTTTCCAGAAGCGGCGGCCGGTTTCGGCAACATCGTCGCTTTCTTCAAAAGCGGCGTAAGCGTCTGCACTCAAAACTTCCGCCCATGCGTAGCTGTAATAGCCTGCGGAGTAGCCGCCGGCGAAGATGTGGCTGAAGCTCAAGGCGAAGCGGTTGTATGCCGGCGGTTGGGTCACGGCGACTTCTTGACGCACTTTGTCCAAGATTTGCGGCCATTCTTTCAGATGGCCTTCATCTTCCTGATGGTAGATTTCCATGTCGAAGAGGGCAAATTCCATTTGACGGACGAGGAGCATACCGCGTTGGAAGTTTTTAGCCGCGTGCATTTTGTCGAACAGCTCTTTCGGCAATACCGCGCCGGTTTCTTCGTGCGAGGACATTTGCGCCAATACGTCGTATTCCCAAACGAAGTTTTCCATGAATTGGCTAGGCAGCTCGACCGCGTCCCATTCGACGCCGTTGATGCCGGATACGCCCACTTCGTCAACTTGGGTCAACAAATGGTGCAGGCCGTGGCCGGTTTCGTGGAAGAGGGTGATGATTTCGTCGTGGCTCAAACGCGCTTCTTTGTCGCCGACCGGCGGGGTGAAGTTGCAGACGAGGTAGGCGGTCGGCAGTTGCAGCGTGCCGTCGGCGAAACGGCGGCGGCTTTTGTAGCCGTCCATCCATGCGCCGCCGCGTTTGCCTTCGCGTGCGTACAAGTCCATGTAAACGCCGCCGATGGTCTGGCCGTCTTGTTTCAGCTCGAAATAGCGCACGTCTTTGTGCCAAACGGGGACGGTTTTTTCAGCCAGCTCGATGCCGTAGAGTTTTTTGATTTGGGTAAACAGGCCTGCCAATACTTTGCTGATAGGGAAGTATTTTTTCACTTCGGTTTCGCTGAAGGCGTATTTGGCTTGGCGCAGTTTTTCGGCGGCATAGCTCAAATCCCACGATTGCGGGTCTTCGATATTCAGGTTTTCGCGCGCAAAGGCCTTGATCTCGGCAAAGTCTTTTTCGGCAAAAGGTTTGGCGCGGCGGGCAAGGTCGTGCAGGAAGTTCAGAACCTGCTCGGGCGTATCCGCCATTTTGGTTGCCAGCGACAGCTCGGCGTAGTTTTTGAAGCCGAGCAGTTTGGCGGTTTTCAGCGCGTTTGCAAGCGTTTGTTCGACGTTGGCCGTGTTGTCGAATTTACCTTCGTCAGACAATTCGCTGGCACGGGTAACGTAGGCACGGTAGATTTGTTCGCGCAGTTCTCGGTTGTCGGCGTATTGGATAACGGCGAGGTAGTGCGGAATCTGCAGGCCGATTTTGTAGCCTGTTTTGCCTTCGCTTTGCGCGGCGGCGGCAAACATGGCGATGGAGTCTTCGGGGATGCCAGCAAGCGGCGCGGCATCGTCAAAGTAAATGCCGAAAGCGTCGGTCGCGTCTTGGACGTTTTGTGCGAATTTGGCACCCAGTTGCGCGCCTTCGGTTTGCAGTTGCGCCAGTTCTGCCTGCTGTTCGGGCGGCAATTCGGCACCGCTGAGGACGAAATCGCGCAAGTCGTGGTTGAGCTTGGTTTGCTGCGCTGGGGAGAGGGTGTCGAATTCGGCAGAATTTTTGATGATTTTGAAGCGGTTGTACAACTCGATGTCTTGACCGATTTCGGTGAAGAAAATGGTGATTTCAGGCATCAATTCGTTGTATACGGCACGCAGCTCGGGCGTATCGACGACGGAGTTGAGATGGGAAACCACGCTCCAAATGCGGCCGACGCGTTCGGTAATGTCGGTCAGTTTTTCGACGGTGTTTGCCCAGTTGGTGTGCGTTTGCGCTTTGATGGCGGCGATTTGTTCGCGCGCTTCGGCAATGGCGGTTTGCAGGGCGGGTTTGATATCTTCGGTTTTGATTTGGTCGAAACGGGGTTCTTCGCCCAAGTGGAGCAGGACGTTGTCGCTCATATGGTTTCTCCTGAATAAGATGGATTCAGACGGCCTTTTGGCCGTCTGAAAAGAAAACGATAGGCGTTATATGGTGGCAGACAGGCAGAATTAAAGTGTTCCGCCCGCCTGTCGGCCAATCTTATTCTGCGCCGCGCGGATTGGCGTGCAATGGCGCAGCCAGCTCGAGGCGCATCGGTGTGCCTTTCGGGGCAAATACTGCATTGGCAACATTGGTTTGCAGGGATTCGGCAAACGAGCCGCGATACACTTTTGCGCCTTGGTGGGTCAGGTTGGATTGTACGTCGACGTACACTTCTCCGCCGATTTGACGCCAGAGGTGGCAGAAGGTGTAGTCTTCGGACAGATAGCGTTTGCTTTCAGGATCGACCATGCAGTCGAAGAAGCGGTAGTGCAGTCCTTTGTCTTCTCTGTTGTAGTCGCTGTCGGAGATGTAGTTCAACTCGGGGTAGGCTGCCATCATTTTTTCAAATACGCTGCGCTTGATAACCATGAAGCCGGTTGGCGCATCATGAACTTTCATAAAACCGTCTTCATCGACTTTCAATACGATTTCACCGTTTTCATTTTTTTCGCTGGTGTTGACGGTATAAGAAGTGTACATGCGCTCGAAGTCGGCTTGGGTCGTGCCGGCCGGAACGCCTTCTTCAGGCCAGTTGTCGCGTTTGAGCGGATAAATGCCTGCTACAACGTCTTTGTCTGCCAAAAGCAGACGGTAGAATGAGTCGGGAGAGAAGCCGATGTCGGAGTCAATCCAGAATAAATGCGTCCATTCTTTGTTTTCCAAAAATTTGGCCACGCAGTTGTTGCGCGCGCGCGTAATCAGGCTTTCGCCGCGCTGCATCATTACTTGCAGCGGCAGGCCGAGGGAGGCGTTGGTGTGGACGATGTTCAGAAGCGAGAGGGTGTAGTTGTGGAAATATTTGCCGTCATGGCTGGGGGTCATAATGACGGGGTACATTTCGGCAAGGGCTGATTCGGGCAACATGACTTTTCCTTATTGTTGATTGTGAACTTTATTATTGTAAGGGATTTGATTGTATCAATAAACAAACCGTACTATTTTGTTTGGTTGATCAGTCGGTATTGCGTGCGCAAAAATTCGTCTAAGACGGCCTGTTGTATTTCCAGCCGTTTGGAAACGGGGGAGGCGAAGCGTACGATGATGTGGTACACCTTGTCATCATGCGGCACGCGGGACACGCGCGGCTGGGCGGCGGGGGTAATAAAGAGTTTTTGCGCTTGAACGTTTTCCAAATATTGTTGGATAACGGGAACATAGGCTGCGCACGACGGCTCAAGAACGGCTTTCAGACAGCCTATGATTTCGTCCGAATCCAAATGAATCGGCACGGGGATTTCCACCGTATGAATCACATAATTGCCCAAAATATTGTCGCGGCGTACGGTATGGCTCAAAAGCAGGCTGTTGGGAAACGAGAGCGTTTTGCCGGAAAGTTGGCCGATCAACGGATTAGGGCCGATTTGCATCATCAGCGTGTTCAGCATATTGATATCGACCACCCGTCCGCGCAGGCCGTTGATTTCGATGTAGTCGCCGATGGAATATTGTTTGGTTACTGAGCGCAGGATGCTGCCGGACAAACACATAATCAGCTCTTTGGTCGCCACCACAATCGCTGCGGCTACCGCAAACATCGACAACGCCAAAGTTTGAATCTGCGCCGCCCAAATCATCGCCAGCCCGAGCAGGATCAGCAACATGGTCACGTTGCGGCTGAACACCAGCGAGCGGCGTTTGTTTTCAATGCTCAAATCCGGATGGCTGCGAAAATGCGCCGAGAGCAAAATGCTGCGCCCGGCAATGACGGCCACAATCATCAACATCGACATCAACGCCGATTTAATAATTTCTTCACTGACAGGCAAAGCGTTCAGCCATTCATGCATGGTGTTCCACATAATCCTGTTTCCTTTCCCTTCTTAGGCCGTCTGAAAACCCACGCGTTCAAAAATTTCTGCCGCACACGCTTCCGATACCGCAAACAAAGTTGCCACGCTGCCCAAAGCCCGTTGCGCTACCACGCTCAAATCATCGCGGCACACTTCGCCCAGCCACTCAACCGGCCGCACCAGCGACATTTTTTCATCGTCCCATTGCGGACAATGTACCGCACCGCCCGTAATCCTGCCAACCCGATAACGGCGCAGGGTAGGCGAGTAGGTCAATACGGCATCTCCATCGGCCAACTCGTTGACAAACCGCCACATCTGAGCCGCACCCGATTGCGCCGTTCTCAATTTCACATCCGGCACGGCTGAACGGTAAATATCCGTCAGTTCCTCACGGCCAAAACCTTTTGCCGCCGCTTCGGCCAGCATGGGCCAGGCCAATGCCGCCACACCGCGTTCAAAAAATACATCATAAAGCGCACCTTGCGTGCTGCGAACCATATAAAGTCTGGCTTGTTTTCCCATTGCAGTACCTGTTTGTTTGAAGAACCCATCCCTTTGTTTCCATGTTACCTGTTACGGCTGAAAAATTCGATATTTTACATTGCCGGAAGGGTTTGAAGTTCTCGCTGAAAATAAATGAATTATAGATGAAAGGCCGTCTGAAAAATAAAATAGGCTTATATATCAACAGATGATATATCGTAACAATATATTAATAACTGTAAAATTTTTTACGTTTGCATCAAAAAAAGATAAGATGAAAGAATCAATCGCGAAAGATTGCTATTCACTGAACATTAGGAGAGAAAAAATGACCTGCAAAACCCACGAACATCATGACCACGTCCACGGCGCAAACTGCGGCCACACTGCCATCAAACACGAAGGCCACGTCGATTATCTGCACGACGGCCACCTGCACCATGAGCACAACGGCCACTACGACGAGCACGCCCTGAGCGTCAATGAAACCAACCCTGACGGCTGCCATCCGGTTGACACCTGCCAAGGCCACGTTCACGGCGAAGGTTGCGGCCACGAAGCCGTACCGCATGGCGATCACGTTGACTACATTGTCAACGGCCGTCTGCATCACCAACACGGCGATCACTGCGACGACCATGGCCCGGTTGAAATCGTTAAATAAAACTGTTTTTCAGACGGCCTTTGATATGGGGCATCTGTAGGAAAAGGGGGTGTATTTTCACCCCCCTTTTCATATATATTGTCGTACCCTACACTAAAACAGCCATTATTATGTTTGACATCATATTTGTATTGGTATTCGGCAGGCTCCAAGCCTCCGGAACACTGAATTTCCCCGATAGGCTTTATCCCATCTGGAAATGGGCGCTAGGTGCAAGCATGCTTTATGCCGCGATAGGGACAATGCTGGGATATGCTTTCTCCGGTTCCTTCTCCCTAGTCAGCTTTTTGCTGATTATTGCCTTATCATCCGTCTGGTTCTCTCTGTATTTCAAACTGCTGCGGCTTACCGCCTCAAAAACTGTACTGAACCAATGTATTTACTGGGTGCTGGGTATTGTTTCGGCATTGTCGTTCCCCTTTATTGTGGGCTACCTTTCCCTATTGGCCAAAGGCTTTGTACAATAAACTTTTCAGATAACCACTCTATCCAATAAGGCCGTCTGAAAGCCTGAATCCGTATTTGATTTATGTTTTTAAAGCGCTTTTTAAACTAAAGGCCGTCTGAACGTATAGTTTCAGACGGCCTTTAGTGTTACCAATTCACGCGGACGGCCCTGCTGCCGAGCAATGTTTCCAGTTCGTCAAACAAGACGGTGCTTGGTGTCACCATCCATTTTGGCGCAATTTTCAATTTGCCCGATGCTTTGCCGTTGCTGTACGACAGTTGCAGTGGGATGTGCGACGTGTCGGGCAGGCGGTGGGCGGTGAGGATGGCGGCGAGGTGTACGATGTTGTGGCCGGGGGCGAGGGCGAGGCTGAGGCTGCGGGCGTAGCGTTCGCGCGCCATTTGCAGGGTCATGACTTGGTTGGCCATGATGCGCAACCCGTCGCCACCGCCGTAGTCGTCGCGGCTGACTTTGGATTCGATAATCAGCACTTGGTCGGATTTGAGGTAGTCGGCGCAGTTTTCCAGCGTGTGGCCGCTGACCATGATTTCCACCAGACCGCTCAAATCTTCAAGGCTGACGAAGGCGATTTTGCCGCGCTTGCCCATCATGGTGCGCACGGCGGTCACGAACCCGGCGAGGCGCACGCTGTCTTGCGGTTTCAGACGGCCTAACTTGGTCGGGGCGATTTGGCGGACTTCTTGGGCATATGGGCCGAACGGGTGTCCGGACAGATAAAAGCCGATGACGGTTTTTTCTTCGGCGAGTTTTTCTGACTCGCTCCACATGGGCACGTCAACGAGCAGCACCGGTTCGATGGCGTCTTCCATCATGTCGAAAAGTCCGCCCTGATTGGCGTTGGCGGCTTTTTGGTCGGCGTTGTTCATGGCAAGGTCAATGTTCGCCAAGAGCATGGCGCGGTTGGGTTCGATGCTGTCGAACGCGCCGCCGCGTATCAGGGCTTCGAGGGTGCGGCGGTTCATGTGTTCTTTGCCAACGCGCTCGCAGAAGTCCAAGAGGCCGGTAAACTTGCCGCCGCTTTGCCGCGCGGCGATGATGGATTCGACGGCGGCTTCGCCCGTGCCTTTAATCGCGCCGAGTGCGTAGCGGATTTTCATGTTCGGATACGGCGTGAAGCGGTAGTCGGATTCGTTGATGTCGGGCGGCAGGAACTCGATGCCGTTGGCGCGGCAGTCGTCGTAGAAATGCTTGAGCTGGTCGGTATTGTCCAATTCAGACGACATAGTCGCCGCCATAAATTCGGCGGGATAGTGGGCTTTGAGCCATGCGGTCTGGTAGGAAATCAGGGCGTAGGCGGCGGCGTGGGATTTGTTGAAACCGTAGCCGGCAAATTTTTCCATGTAGTTGAAGATTTCGTCGGATTTTTCGCGAGAAATGCCTTGTTTTGCCGCGCCTTCGGCGAAGATTTCTCGGTGTTTCACCATTTCTTCGGGTTTTTTCTTACCCATGGCGCGACGCAGCAAGTCCGCGCCGCCGAGCGAGTAGCCGCCGATAATTTGCGCCGCCTGCATCACTTGTTCTTGATACACCATAATGCCGTAGGTCGGCGCGAGGATACCTTCGAGCAGCGGGTGGATGTATTGGAATTCCTGACCCTTCATACGCGCGACGAAGTCTGGGATGTTGTCCATCGGGCCGGGGCGGTAGAGCGACACGAAGGCGATGAGTTCTTCAAACTTGGTCGTGTGCGCTGTTTTCAGCATTTTTTTCATACCGGTCGACTCGAACTGGAAGACGGCGGTGGTGTTCGTATCGCGGAAGATTTGGTAGGCAGCCTGATCGTCAAGCGGAATCTTGCCGACATCGACGATATCGCCGGTGGTGTTTTTGATGTTGTTCTGCGCCATTTCGATAATGGTCAAGTTGCGGAGACCCAAAAAGTCGAACTTCACCAAACCCACGTCTTCCACGTCGCCCTTGTCGTACATGGATACGGGCGAGGCGGATTCGTCCGCCTGATACACGGGGCTGTAATCGGAAATCTTGCCTGGCGCAATCAACACGCCGCCCGCGTGCATACCCAAACCGCGCGTCAGGTCTTCCAACTTTTTCGCCAGCGTAATGAGTTCGTCCGCTTCTTCTGCTTCAATTAATTCCTGAATCTGCGGCTCGGCCTCCATGGCTTTTTCCAAACTCAGGGGTTTGTTGGCTTCCAACGGAATCAGCTTGGACAGTTTGTCGCACAGCATAAACGGCAGTTCCAGCACGCGTCCGACGTCGCGAATCACCGCTTTGGACGACATCGTGCCGAAGGTAACAATCTGGCTTACCGCATCCGCGCCGTATTTCTCGCGCACATATTCAATCACGCGGCCGCGGTTTGCCTGACAGAAGTCCACGTCAAAGTCAGGCATGGAGACGCGTTCAGGGTTCAAGAAACGCTCGAACAGCAGCGCGTATTTCAACGGGTCGAGGTCGGTAATCTTCAGCGAATACGCCACCAGCGAGCCTGCACCCGAACCACGGCCCGGCCCGACCGGACAGCCATGCGTTTTCGCCCAGTTGATAAAGTCTTGTACGATAAGGAAATAGCCGGGGAATTTCATCTGGATAATGATGTTCAGCTCAAAATCCAAACGTTCCTGATATTCCGGCATTTTTGCCGCACGCTCTGCCTCGTCGGGATAAAGCTGAACCATGCGTTCCTGCAAACCCTCGTTGGACAGTTTCACCAAATAATCATCCAGCGACAGGCCGTCCGGGGTAGGGAAGAGCGGCAGGAAGTTTTTGCCCAATGTGATGTGCAGATTACAGCGTTTGGCAATTTCTACCGTGTTTTCCAAGGCTTCAGGCAAATCGGAGAAACGTTCGGCCATGGTTTCCGGCGGAATGAAAAACTGGCTCGGCGTGAAATCGCGCGGACGTTTTTTGTCCGTCAATACCCAGCCGCCTGCGATGCACACCCGCGCCTCGTGTGCGTTGAAATCGTCGCGGCTCATAAACTGTGTTGGATGCGTTGCCACCACCGGCAAGCCCAATTCTTCCGCCAGTTTCACGCTGCCTGAAACGCAAGCCTCCCATTCAGGGCGTTCGGGCAGGCGTTGCAGCTCTAAATAAAACGCATCGGGAAACCACTCCGCATATTTCAACGCCGCCGCACGCGCCGCGTCTTCATTGCCGTTCAACAGATTTACGCCTACTTCGCCGTAATGCGCGCCACTCAAACAAATCAAGCCGCTGTTGTCGCCGTTTTCCAGCCATTCGGGATTGAGTTCCGCATGATGAATATTGCGGTCTTTGCCGACATAAGCCTCCGTCAAAAGCTCGCTCAAGCGCAGATAGCCCGCATCGTTGCGGATAATCAGCATGGCGCGAAACGGCTTGTCAGGCGCATTCGGATTACCTATCCACACATCCGCCGCGCCGATGGGCTTAATCCCTGCGCCGCGGCAGGCTTTATAGAATTTCACCAAACCGAATTCGTTCATCAAATCGCTGATGCCCAAAGCAGGCAAACCGTATTCCTGCGCTTTGGCAATCAGTTTTTTAATCCGCACCATACCGTCGGTAATCGAGAATTCGGTATGCAGGCGCAGGGGGATATAGGTCGGCTCGGTCATGGCAAAATCGGCGTGAACAATAAAAGGCGTATTGTAGCAGGGTTGGCAGCTAAAGGCCGTCTGAAAACCAAATGTAATGGGTTTGGATAAAGCAAATAAAACAGAAGGGGGCTTTCTTTCAGACGGCCATGTTAAAATATCGCCATTATTGGAAAGGATTGAATGATGGAAGCAACAGTCTATCTTGAAGACAATGAATACATCGCTTTGTGCGACCTGTTGAAACTGGCCGGCCTTGCCGAAAGCGGCGGACAGGCAAAAGCATTTATCGCCGAAGGGCTGGTGTTGCGCAACGGCGAAACCGAAACCCGTAAAACCGCCAAAATACGTGGCGGCGAAGTGATTGAATTTGACGGCGCACGCTTGGAAATTGCCGATGGATACGACCCTGAAGAATAAAGCCGAAGCCATCTTGGGCGAACCGCTTTTAGACGAACCCGTCCGTCCTGAGTCGTGGGAATGTTGCGGCAGCGAATGCGGCGATGCCTGTATCCAGACAATGTATTGGGTGGAAAAAGCCCGATATGATGCGCAACAGAGGAAATTGAAAGAAGCAGGTTGGATAGACGGCGAAGATGGTGCAAAGGCCGTCTGAAAATGATTGGGCTTGATAGGAGCTGTGTTTCAAACAATGCTGCATTAAAGCCAATGCCGTCTGAAAGTTTCAGACGGCATTGGCTTTTTTAAAGTTTAAATTAAGATTGTGTTACCTCGGAAGCGGTTGCATTTTCAGGTGTGCCAGGTGCAGCATCGGCAGGAGCCTGATAATCTGTATTTTGCGATGAAGAGGGCTCGGCATTGTCATGTTTATGATGCTTATCATGTTTACCAAAGTGTCGTTTGTCCTGATCGTCATCTTGTGCTACTGCCAATACTTTGCCGTTTTGAGCATCAACCAAAGCTTCGTATTCGACGCCGTCTTTCAAGATTTCTACTTTGTAACGGCCGCCCAAATGTTGTTTGTATTTGTAATCGACATCTTTAACGACGCCGCCCACTTCTGCTACCGCTGCTGCGGCTGCTTGCTGGCCGGAAACCTTTGCGAACATACCTTCTTTGAAAGCCATGGTACCTGCCGCACCGGCAACGCCCAAACTTGAAGCAATAATACCGGCAATGATGAGTTTTTTTGAAATAAAAGCGTTAATGCGTTTCATGATTTTCTTTCCTACTGTGTTGTTGAACGATGAATGTATTCTATGCCTCAACAATTAGCTGAACATGAGCAAAACGCTAAGATGTGTAATGGGTTGCAATACTAAAATTAACACTTTAAATAATAATGGAGATCGAATCCGCGCTTTCAGACGGCCTTGCTAATATGTTGTGATGGCATATTTGGTGGGGATTGTGGTTTGCGTGTGAAAACAAAAAAGCGTGATGAAAAAAGGGCATGTGTGAGACATGCCCCGGATTAAATGGTAAACGCGATGGTGAGAAACCAAATGACGGAATAAGATTTGCGGTTGGTCAACTTATCTTATTCCGCCTTGTTTTACAATCATTCAGGCGATGCTTCGCCTGCAAGATTCTTGATTTCTTCGCGATGCGCGTCAAACCATGAGCCGACCACTTGATTGACTTCGTCCATGCCTTGTTTTTTCAGGCTGGAGAACAGTTGAACGCTGATTTTTTGACGCTCAGTGTAGGGTTTGAGTGATTTTTTTACCGCTGCCAAAGTTTTAATCTGGTCGTTTTTAGACAGCTTGTCTGCTTTTGACAGCAGGATATGCACAGGACGGCCGGTGATGTGGAAGAAGTCCAGCATCTGAATGTCTAAAGCCTTGAGCGGATGGCGCGAGTCCATAATCAAAATCAGGCCGATCAGTTGGCGGCGTTGTTGCAGGTAGTCGCCCAAGAGTTTGACCCAGTGCGCACGGATGGCCTCCGGTACTTGCGCGTAGCCGTAGCCGGGCAAATCGACCATGAAATTGCCGTTTTCCAGTTCAAAGAAATTGATGTGTTGGGTGCGGCCCGGTGTTTTGGAAACATAGGCAAGGCGCACATGATTAGTTAAAGTATTGATGGCGCTAGATTTGCCGGCATTGCTTCGGCCAACAAAGGCAATCTCGGCCGGCGTGTCGGGCAGGTCTTTCAAATGGTTGACCGTTGTAAAGAATTTGGCGTTTTGAAAAAGGTTCATCAGTATTTCCTTGCATGGAAACAAAACTGCAACATCATAATTTGTATCGGGCATTTATGTTGCAGCAGTTTGGTAATTTGAGTAGTAATTTAATGTAAACTTGGTATAGAATAGCACGTTTATAGAATTATCGGTTTTAATCGGGAAAATTCCCCGGTATTTGAGTATAAAAAAGGCATTGACGCGGTACGCAATGCTGTAATCAGGAGCACTCCATGAAACGATTGACTTTATTGGCCTTGGTATTGGCTGCCGGTGCGGTTTCCGCTGCCCCTAAAGCAGATGCTGAAAAAGGCAAACAGGTAGCGACTACTATCTGTGCGGCGTGTCACGCAGCCGATGGTAACAGCGGTATCGCAACTTATCCTAAACTGGCAGGTCAGGCTGCGGCCTACACCTACGGTCAAACCATGGCCATCAAAGACGGTACCCGTACCCACGGTGCTGCCGGCGTGATGAAACCGATGGTGATGAACTTGTCCGAACAAGACATCCGCGACGCTGCCGCCTACTACGCTAAACAACAAGGCAAACCGGGCGAAGCCAATCCTAAAGAAAACCCAGAGCTGGGCGCGAAAATCTATCGCGGCGGCCTGAGCGCTAAAAAACTGCCGGCATGTATGTCTTGCCACGGTCCTAGCGGCGCAGGTATCCCTGGCGGCGGTACTGAAATCCAAGCCTATCCTCGTCTGGGCGGCCAACACAAAGCTTACGTTGTCGAGCAAATGAAAGCTTACCAATCCGGCCAACGCAAAAACGCCATCATGGCCGATATTGCCAACCGTCTGAGCGAAGAAGAGTTGAACGCAGTAGCCAACTTCATCCAAGGTTTGCACTAATTTCGTTTTGAAACGAGCTTATTGATACAGGCCGTCTGAAAACCCTTCAGACGGCCTTAGCCAATATAGGCCGATAAGCCTGATTGTTTTTTTCAAATAGCGACAGAAAGATTTTTACTACAATATGCAGTATTCTTCCTTTCGCATCACACGTCATTGCAGTCCGTTCTACCGATCGGGTTGCCCCAAGCCGACATTTGAGACATGAGTAAATCTTCATCATCCGTCCCACTTATCCGTAGACCATGGTTTGCCTTTTTCAGCTCCATGCGCTTTGCCGTTGCCCTGCTTAGCCTGTTGGGCGTGGCTTCGATTATCGGTACGGTCTTGCAACAAAATCAGCCACAAGTCGATTATTTGGTGAAATTCGGCCCGTTTTGGTCGCAGATTTTCGGCTTTTTGGGCCTGTACGACGTGTATGCCTCGGCGTGGTTCGTTGTCATCATGATGTTTTTGGTGATTTCCACCGGATTGTGCCTGATTCGCAATGTTCCGCCGTTTTTGCGCGAGATTCGTTCCTTCCGTGAAAACGCGAAGGAAAAATCACTGGCGGCAATGCGCCATTCCATCGTTTTAGACGGACAGGTAACGCCCGAAGTCGCGCAACGTTATTTGGAAGTGCAGGGCTACGGCTGCAAAACCGTTACGCGTGAAGACGGTTCGGTTTTGGTGGCGGCGAAAAAAGGCGCGATGAACAAATGGGGCTATATCTTTGCCCATGCTGCGCTGATTGTGATTTGTTTGGGTGGTTTGATAGACAGCAACATCCTGCTGAAAATCGGTATGCTCACCGGTCGGGTCGTGCCGGACAATACGGCGGTTTACGCCAAAGACTTTAAGCCAGAAAGTGTGTTGGGGGCGTCCAATTTGTCGTTTAGGGGCAATGTCAATATTTCAGAAGGGCAGAGTGCGGACGTAGTGTTTCTGAATGCGGATAACGGCATGCTGGTGCAAGACTTGCCGTTTTCCGTCAAATTGAAGAAATTCCATATCGACTTTTACGATACCGGGATGCCGCGCGATTTCGCCAGCGACTTGGAAGTCACGGACAAGGCAACCGGCAAAGTCAGCGAACACACCATCCGCGTCAACCATCCTTTGACGCTGCACGGTATTACGGTTTATCAGGCAAGTTTCGCCGACGGCGGCTCGGATTTGACGTTTAAAGCGTGGAATCTGGCCGATGCCGACCGCACTCCGGTCAAACTCAAAGCGACTTCCATGCGCGAGTTTCCGCTGGATTTGGGCAAGGCTTCTTATAAACTGGAATTCGACCAGTTTACTTCGATAAATGTCGAAGACATGAGCGAGCCGTCTGAAAAAGAGCAAAACCTGAAATCCGCCCTCAACGATGTTCGCTCCGTCCGTCAGGAAGACAAAAAATACACCAATATCGGCCCGTCTATCGTTTACCGCATCCGCGACAAAGCGGGGCAGGCGGTCGAATATAAAAACTATATGTTGCCGCTGAAACAAGATGAAGACTATTTCTTCATTACCGGCACGCGCAGCGGCTTGGCGCAGCAATACCGTTGGTTGCGCATTCCGATGGATAAAAACGGCCAAATCGACACCTTTATGGCTTTGCGCCAATATCTGAAAAACGATACGGCACGCCGTAAAACCGTTGCCAATGCCGTCAAAGGTGCCCCCGCCGAAATCCGCGAGCAATTTATGGCGGCGGCGGAAAACACTTTGTCGATTTTTGCCAAAGGCGGCTATTTGGCTTTGGACGAGTTTGTTACCACTAACATTCCCAAAGATCAGCAGGAAAAAATGCAGGGCTATTTCTACGAGATGCTCTATGGCGTGATGAATGCCGCTTTGGAAGATACGATCAGCACATACAATCTGCCGGCTTGGCCGCAAGACGAAAAGCGCAACCGCTTCCTGCTGCATGCAATGGACGCGTACACCGGTTTGACCGAGTATCCTGCGCCGATGTTGCTGCAATTGGACGGCTATTCCGAAGTGCGCTCTTCCGGATTGCAGATGACCCGTTCGCCGGGCGCATTCTTGGTGTATTTGGGTTCGGTATTGCTGGTGTTGGGTACGGTGTTTATGTTCTATATTCGTGAAAAACGTGCTTGGCTGCTGTTTTCAGACGGCCGTATCCGTTTTGCCATGTCTTCCAGCCGCAACGAACGCGACTTGCAGAAAGAATTTCCGCAACACACACGGCAATTGCAGCAGCTTGCCAAGGATTTGAACCATGAATAACAAACATCAGGCCTTGCCCGAGCATGAGCTTCTGACACACAAATCATTTATCCGAAACCTCAACCTTTTCGACTGGGCATTCGCGCTGCTGATTGCAGTCGGTGCGTTTATTGCCCAAACCCAGGCTGGTCTGCATATGGACATCTACGAAATGGTAATTTTGTGGGTGAGTGCCGGTATTGCCGTTTTTCTGGGTTGGTTTTTCAAACCGATGCGCTGGTTTATCCCTTTGGGCGTGTGCTTGGCGTATTTGGCCGTTGATTTGTATGGGGGCGACATCAAACGCGCAGACGGCTTCCTGCTCAAATACCTGTTAAGCAGCCAGTCGGCGATTATGTGGCAATGCGCGTTTGTGTTCTTTGCCTTGTTTGCCTATATCGTCGGCGCGATAGCGGCGGTGCGCAAAAATGTGCCGACCAATACGCTTTTGGGCATGGGTACCGTGTTTGCGTGGGTTTCCGCGATGGCGGGCTTTGTCGGTTTGCTGGTACGCTGGCATGAAAGCTATCTGCTGCGTCCCGATGCCGGTCATATTCCGGTTTCCAACCTTTACGAAGTATTCATCTTGTTCTTGGTCATTACGGCACTGATGTACCTCTATTACGAAGGCCGTTTTGCCGTACAAAAACTGGGTGGCTTCGTCTTCAGCTTTATGGCAATTGTGGTCGGATTTGTCTTATGGTACAGCGTTTCACGCGAGGCTCATGCCATTCAGCCGCTGATTCCGGCTTTGCAGTCTTGGTGGATGAAAATCCATGTTCCGGCCAACTTTATCGGCTACGGTGCATTCTGTATCGCCGCCATGCTGGGTATTGCCGAACTGCTGGCGCTCAGAAAAGAAGATGCGGGCCAAAAATCATGGCTGCCACACTCGCAAGTCATTGAAGAAGTCATGTACAAAGCGATTGCCGTCGGTTTCCTGTTCTTCACGATTGCCACCATCCTCGGCGCATTGTGGGCGGCCGATGCGTGGGGTCGCTATTGGAGCTGGGACCCGAAAGAAACTTGGGCATTCATCGTTTGGCTGAATTACGCTGTTTGGTTGCATTTGCGGCTGGTGGCAGGCTGGCGCGGCAGGGTGTTGGCTTGGTGGGCAGTCATCGGTCTGGTCATTACCGCCTTTGCCTTTATCGGCGTGAATATGTTCTTGAGCGGCCTGCATTCTTACGGCACTTTGTAAACCGCTTATTCTGCACTTTATTTCAGACGGCCTTTTTCCGTTTTCGGAGAAAACGCCGTCTGAATCGTTTTTAATCATTTTTTCAGACGGCCTCAAACCATGTTGGTATTAGGAATTGAATCATCTTGCGACGAAACCGGCGTTGCGCTCTACGATACTGAGCGCGGCCTGTTGGCGCATCATTTGCACACACAAATGGCGATGCACGCCGAATACGGCGGCGTTGTCCCCGAATTGGCCAGCCGTGACCATATCCGCCGTGTCGTGCCGTTGACGCAAGGTTGCTTGAAGGAAGCAGGCGTAGGCTATGCCGATATTGACGCAGTTGCCTTTACGCAAGGTCCGGGCTTGGGCGGTGCATTGCTGGCCGGTTCAGGCTTTGCCAATGCGTTGGCATTTGCCATCGGTAAGCCCATTATCCCTGTCCACCATCTTGAAGGCCATTTGCTCTCGCCTTTGTTGGCAGACGACAAGCCTGAATTTCCATTTGTCGCTTTGCTGGTGTCGGGCGGACATACGCAATTTATGGCTGTACGCGGTATCGGCGATTACACCTTGCTGGGTGAAAGCGTGGACGATGCGGCAGGCGAAGCGTTTGATAAAACGGCCAAGCTTTTGGGCCTGCCTTATCCCGGTGGTGCCAAATTATCCGAGTTGGCTAAACTCGGCACGCCTGATGCCTTCATATTCCCACGTCCTATGCTCCATTCGCACGATTTACAGATGAGCTTTTCGGGTTTGAAAACAGCCGTTTTGACCGCTGTCGAAAAAGTCCGCACTGAAACCGGCAGCGATGAAATTCCCGAACAGACGCGTAACGATATTTGCCGCGCTTTCCAAGATGCGGTGGTTGACGTATTGGCGGCCAAAGCCAAAAAAGCGTTGTTGGATACCGGCTTCAGAACTTTGGTGGTTGCCGGCGGCGTGGGTGCAAACTGGAAACTGCGTGATGAATTTTCGCGCTTAACCGTCAAAATGCCGTCTGAAAAAGGCAAACCCAAACCGCAGGAAGAAAAAATCAACGTCTATTTCCCACCGATGGCATATTGCACTGATAACGGCGCAATGATTGCCTTTGCCGGCGCGATGCGTCTTGCCGAGCGTCAGGCTGTCGGCGCATTCAATGTCAAGCCGCGCTGGCCGCTGTCGGATATTGTGAAGCAGGGTTGATAATTAGACTGCTTCGGTGCAATGAAAGGCCGTCTGAAAACCTGAAGACAGGGTTTTCAGACGGCCTTTAATGAAACGGATGTTTGCGGTAAAACTTCATTCAAAAAGATGAGTAATTTTTTCATCCGTTTTTTCTACAATATTAACTTTGATTGATTGCAAAAGGCCGTCTGAAATGACGAATTTATCCAAAGGTTTGCTGGCTGCGATAGCGTCCAATTTGTTGTTTTCCATGCTGTTTCTGTACGGTATGTGGATGCGGCCGATGACGGGGACGGAGGTGTTTGCCTGGCGCATGGTCGCCATGCTGTCGGCTTTGTGCGTGCTGATGACGATGGTCAACGGTTGGCAAGCGGCAATGCGTTTTGCTTATGGCGTCGGCCGGGATTGGAAACGGTGGCTGCTGATTGTATTGCCGACGCCGATATTTGCCAGCCAGTTGTGGCTGTTTGTCTGGGGGCCGGTCAATGGGGAAGGAGTAAACATTGCCATGGGTTATTTCATGTTTCCTTTAGCAATGATGCTGGGCGGACGGATTTGGTTTAAAGAGCGTTTGAACCGGTTGCAGAGGGTGGCGGTAATCTTGGCGTGTGCAGGCGTGGCATGTGAATTGGTGCGGTCGGGCGCGTTTTCGTGGACGACTGTATGGGTGTTCGGTACTTATCCGTTGTATTATCTGCTGCGCCGCAAGCTGGGCGTGCCTTCCTTAATCGGGCTGACCTTTGATTTGTTGATGATTACGCCGTTTGCGTTGGCGTATATTGTGCTGGCAACGGATACTCCGGCGATGATTGCGGCCAAACCGGTTTTAATCTTTTTTATTGTGTTGCTGGGTTTTAATAGTGCAATATCCATGCATTTGAATTTAAAGGCAAATCAGTTTCTGCCGGTGGCGGTGTTCGGTATGTTGAGCTATTTGGAGCCTGTATTGCTTTTTATTGTGTCGATTGTATGGCTGGGCGAGCCGGTGCAAAAAGGCGCATTGATCGGCTACGGACTGATTTGGTCGGGATTGTGCGTGATGATTGTCAATGGCTTGTTGGGAATGAAGAAAGAAAAAAAATTGGCTAAAGCTTGATGATAGATTAAGGCCGTCTGAAAACTGAGTTGGTCAATATTTTCAGACGGCCTTTGATATTGAAAGGGACGTATCGGATACGCCCCTTTTGTTTTACCAGCTTTGGGCGGCGATACGGTCGGCTTCTTGCAGACGTTCGACTGTGCCGACGTCCAACCAAAGGCCGTTGTGGTGTTCGCCGCTGATTTGGTTTTGGCTCATGGCTTGACACAACAGAGGGGCAAGCTTGGCAGCCTGGTGTGCCGGGGTGTCTTTGAAAAGCGCGGGATGATAAACGCCCACACCGCTGAAAGTCAGGGCTTGGCCGTCTGCGGATGATGCGGATACCAGGCCGTCTGAAAGCAGGCCAAAGTCGCCTTCGGGATGATGGGGCGGATTGTCCACCAGCCACAAATGGGCGAGAAGGTTGTGTTCCTGTATGCGCTGGGCAGCCAGTCGTGCAGCTTGGAAATCAATGTCGGTCAACACGTCGCCATTGACGACCAAAAACGGCTCGTTGCCCAAAAGCGGCAGAGCGGTGGCAATGCCTCCGGCAGTTTCCAGGCCTCCGGCGCGCTCGGGAGAATAGGCAATGTGTACGCCGTAGGCTGAACCGTCTTTCAAGGTGTCTTCGATTTGCTGGCCAAGCCAGGCATGGTTGATGACGATTTCAGTAAAGCCGGCCTTCCGCAGGCGGCGTAAGTGCCAGCCGATAAGCGGCATGCCTGCCACTTCGAGTAAGGGTTTGGGTGTGTGGTCGGTCAGCGGGCGCATGCGTTCGCCGCGACCGGCGGCCAATATCATTGCTTTCATGGGTGTGCCTATAATGTGTGAAACAGAAAAAGTCTCAGGCAGTCTGAAAAATGAAACCGATGTTTCAGACGGCCTGAGACCCTTATTTATGCCAAAGATTTGAATTGCCTACGGAAATACAGCAATGCTGGCGCTTGCGTGTCGGTATTGCGGATTTCGTTGAGCTGAACGAAAAAGACGTAATGCGTGCCGATTTCGCGTTGATCGACAATGCTGCCATGCAGGTGCGCCAGCGCGCCTTCGACTTCGAGCTGTCCGGTTTGCCCCCTGTGCCAAATATGGTATTCGAAGCGTTCTTCGGGTGAGAGGTCGGTCAGTCCGGCAAAGTGTTCGGCGACATCCTGCTGGCCGTCGTTGAGTATGTTGATACACAAATCACGGTTGCCTTGCAGGATGGGAATGATGGCGGATTGGCGGTTGATGCACAGCATGACCGTCGGCGGCTCGTCGGTAACGGCAGTTACGGCAGTCATAGTAATGCCATAGCGCCCTGCTTCACCGTCTGTCGTGATAACGTGTACACCAGCGGCACAGGAGGCCATGGCATCTCGGAAAGATCTCTTGAGTGTGTGTGTTGAATCTGTCATCCGGCTCGCTTTATTTTAATGCCTGTTCGATTTTTGCCAGCTCTGCCAAGAGTTCTTTGAGTTGTGCCATTTTTTCTTTGGTGAGGACTTTTTCAATTGCGTCATAGCGCTCGTCAACCAATGCGCCGGTGGATTCATAGAGTTTCTCGCCTTCGGGCGTCAGTTTCAGATAAACGCGGCGTTGGTCGTTGGAAGGCTTCAAGCGCACGGCCAAACCTGCTTTTTCCAAGCGGGTCAGAATGCCGGTCAGGCTGGGACGGAGGATGCAGGCCTGATTGGCCAAATCTTGAAAGTCGAGTGTGCCGTTTTCCGCTAAGAGCCGGATGATACGCCATTGCTGGTCAGTAATATTGGCTTGGTTCAGAATAGGGCGGAATTGGGTCATCAATGCTTCCCGTGCCTGAATCAGACCGATATTGATAGATGCATGTTTAGATTGGTTGGGCATTACTAAGTCTCCGGTGTTATCAAAAATCAAACCGTTGAAGCGTGAGGTAGATTGATAAAGGCGAATATTGCTGTTTTAAGGCTGCCGTCGGCCGCCGGGTCATGGGAACAAAAGCATCACTGCCACAATATTAGATGAAGATCTCTAACAGTTTGTTTTGATAATAATGTTTCCAATTGTTCTTATGGTTATATCTTAGTCTATTTTCTTTATAATCTCAACAAAATCATATGTTATTGGGAAAGAGATAGTTTATTTATTTATGAAATGGAATTGGTTGAATATATTCAGGTGAAATTATTCTTTAAATTTTCTATTTTTAGTGGATTTTCAATGAATTTAGCTGAAGATATTTGCCAAGTAAATTCTGATTTTTAAGCCGATATAACTGGAAAGTCCGGATGTGTGATGAATCATTTTGCCATCTTTTAATATGATAATGGTCGGAGTGACGGCTATGTTCCATTTTTGAGCCATTAGGCCGTCTGAATCATTGAAGTTTGGAAAGGATAGATTGTTTTCTTGCATATGGCGGGCAATATCATTGTCGCTTCCGGAGCGTAAGGCTACACCCAGAGTCGGAATATTGTCTTGATGCAGTTTTTCTATGGTCGGCGATGTGTACGAGCAAATACCGCACCAGCTACCCCAAAAGTAAACAACGGCAACACGGTTCTGGCTGAAAGATTGGAGGGAAGTGGTTTGACCGTTGGTTAGAGTGAGGGTTTGCGCTGCTGATTGTAAGGGTTGGTCGGGTTTGCGTACCCAGTCGACAATCAAGGAGAGAAAAATGAAAATAATCACGGCCTGAAGCAATGATTTGGCGTAGTGGAGCAGGGTTTTCGTCATGTATTGTGCCGTGAAAAAAGATTGAATGATTGTTTGATAAATGGAAAAAGCCTTGCAGAGCAAGGCTTTTGATTCGATTCTGGAAACGTATTAACGTTTGGAGAATTGTTTTGCGCGACGTGCTTTGCGCAAACCAGGTTTTTTACGTTCAACTTCACGAGCATCGCGAGTAACGAAGCCTGCTTGAGACAGAGCTGGTTTCAGAGCTGCGTCGAAGTCGATCAGGGCGCGGGTGATGCCGTGACGGATGGCGCCGGATTGACCGGTTTCGCCGCCACCGGTTACGTTAACTTTAATGTCGAAAGATTCGGCATTTTCAGTCAGAACCAGAGGTTGACGTACAACCATGCGGCTGGTTTCACGTGCGAAGAATTCGTCAACGGGACGGCCGTTTACGATGATTTGGCCGGTACCTTTAGTCAAGAATACACGAGCCACTGAACTTTTGCGGCGGCCTGTGCCGTAGTAGTATTTACCGTTCATGTCGTGTCCTTATTATTTCAGTTCCAAAACTTTAGGTTGTTGTGCAGCGTGGCCGTGTTCGGCACCGGCGTACACTTTCAGTTTTTTGATCATGGCGTAGCCCAGAGGACCTTTAGGCAACATGCCTTTTACGGCTTGTTCCAAAGCGCGGCCTGGGAATTGCTCTTGCATTTCGCGGAAAGTACGCTCGTAGATGCCGCCTGGGAAACCAGAGTGACGGAAGTATTTTTTGTCTTCGAATTTAGCACCGGTCACGCGCAGTTTGTCTGCGTTGATGACGATGATGTAGTCGCCGGTATCAACGTGAGGGGTGTATTCGGGTTTGTGTTTGCCGCGCAGACGGTGTGCGACTTCGGCTGCGACACGACCCAGAACTTTGTCTTCTGCGTCAATGACGAACCATTCGCGCTTCACCTCGTGGGGTTTTGCAGAGAAGGTTTTCATGGTTGGAATCCAGATATATATAGAAAGTTATGGATTTTAAAGAGGAGATTGGTTTTTGTCAATCTTAATTGAGTGTGTTTGATGCATGAATATGCGGTTTTTTCAGACGGCCGGAAATCTTTACGAAAGTCTTTACTTGGAAAGGGAAAAGCCACACCTGTCGGTATGGCTTTTTTTAGGGAATCCCCACGAGTGCCGTTTAGGCTGAATCCGCTTGAACCTTGCTGACAAGGCGGTCACCTCGGGTAGTTTCGGGTGCGTCCGATAAACGGACGCTCGCGCCCACTACAACTCCCGGCAACCTAAAGCGAACGTATTGGTTCAAAGGAATATATGCCTTCGCGAACACCGCAGGGAAAAGGGGGAAATCAGTTTTGCTCCAAGCGCGCCAGTGCTTTTTGGCACGCGTTGTTCATGTCGGTTATTTTACGCTCAAATTCACCGATTGCCAAATCGTCGTTGAGGGTGGTTTTCAAGAGGTCGTGTACGACGTTGAGGGCTGCCATGACGACGATTTTGTCTGTGCCGACGATGCGGCCGCTTTCTTTAATCGCATCGCTTTTCTTGTTGAGCATTTCAACGGCTTGCAGAAGGGTGGCTTTTTCTTCACTCGGTGTGTTGATGGTGAAGTTGACATTCATGATGTCGAGATTGACTTGTTCGATACTCACGGGGCATCCTTTTATTGTTGTGTTTCTTGGGGCAATCGGGCAATGAGGCTGCGGATTTGGTCTGCGCTTTGGGCCAGCGCGTTGCGGTAGTTTTCTTTTTCGGCAGTCAGGTTGTCAATTTTGCTTTGCAGGTCTTCTTTGAGTTTGCCGACTTGAACCAGCAAGGCTTCGCTGAGTTCGTCAATGGCCGCGTCGTGTTGGCGTTTTTGTTGCTCTTGCTCGAGTTTGAGTCTGTCGATTTCTTCGTTGAGACGGCGGTTTTCTGAAACCAGCGTTTCAAATTTTTGGACAAGTTGGTAAACGTTGATTTCCAGATTGTTCAGTGATTGGTTCATGTGTTTCCCTTCAGACGGCCTTATGGCCGTCATATTGTGCGTCAGGCCGTCTGAATGGCAGACGGCGCGACCGTTTATTCGAAGCGAGCGCTTCGTTCCATCAGTCGTTCAACGACTTGCTGCGGGGTCATTTCTTTGCGGATGAGTTGCAGCAGGGTTTGAGTGATGGGCATATCGATTTGGTATTTGGCGGCGGTGTTGAAGACTTCTTCAATGGTGCTGACACCTTCGGAAACGTGACCGATTTCGACAAGCACTTGATGCAACTCTTTGCCTTCTGCGAGGCCGAGGCCGACGCGGCGGTTGCGCGAGAGTGCGCCGGTACAGGTCAGGATAAGGTCGCCGATGCCGGCCAAACCCATCATGGTTTTGGGTTGCGCGCCCATGGCGATGGCAAGGCGGGTGATTTCGGCGAGGCCGCGCGTTACTAGGGCTGCGCGTGCATTGAGGCCGTATTCAAGGCCGTCTGAAAGGCCGGTGGCAATCGCCATGACGTTTTTAACGGCACCGCCCACAGCGACGCCGATGACGTCGGTGCTGCCGTACAGGCGCATTACGTTGGTGTTCAGTTGGGCAGTAGTTTCTTCCACCCAGTCTTTGTTTTCGGAAGCAAACACGACGGCGCAAGGCAGTTGAGCTGCAAGTTCTTGGGCAAAGCTCGGTCCTGAGAGAACGCCGATTTTTTTATTGTTAGGCAGGACTTCTTTCAGTACTTGGAAAGTCAGGAGGCCGGTATCTTGTTCAAAACCTTTGCAGGCTGCGAGAACGGGAATATCGGCGGCGTTATGCTGTTTGAGCAGCTCGGCGCTGCTTCTGAGGCCGGCTACGGAGGTAACGATCAGGGCAAGTTGGCTGTCTTTCAGCGCTTCGCCCAAATCGGCGTGAACGGTCAGGGACTCAGGGAAAGGGAAGCCGGGCAGGCCGCGTTTGTTTTCGCGATCTGCTTGCAGGGTGCGGATTTGGTCAGGATTGCGTGTCCAAAGGGCAACTTCATTGTTGTGGTGCGCAAAGTGCAACGCGAGAGCTGTACCCCACGAACCTGCGCCGATGACGGTAATTTTCATGTTTCTCTTCCATATGGGAACGGAGCTTACTTTAAAACAAACGGCTTTGGGGTGCAAGGGCGGCGTTTGTGAAAAATATTTTGTGCCGTTTAAAAAGCCTTAGGCCGTCTGAAAGTTCAGACGGCCTGCTTCGGTTTATGATTTATTGTTACCGGAATGGTAGGCATCGTAGGCGTAGTAGTCGTAGCTGTTGTTGGCTTCGCGCTTCATGCCGTTGAGGACGACACCTTTGATGTTGATGTGGTTTTGTTTGAGGCGTTCGACGCTGGCCTCAAGCTCTCGTGCACGCGTGTGCGCATAACGGCTGATCATCAGGACGGTGCCTGCATGTTGGCCGATGATGACGGCGTCGGTCACGGCCAATACGGGCGGCGTGTCCAAGATGACGTAATCGTAGCGTTGGCGCGCGTGGGCGAGCAATTCGTTGAAACGGTTGTCCATCAAAAGCTCGGACGGATTGCTAGGATAGCTGCCGCTGCTGATGAGGTGGAGGTTTTCAATGCCGGTCTCTTGTACGGCTTTGGCCGGAGCCGCTTTGCCGCTTAGGATGTCAGACAAGCCGAACTCGGGGGTAAGGCCGAAGAGTCGGTCGAGGTAGCCTTTGCGCATATCGGTATCGATAAGCAGGACGCGTTTGCCCGATTGCGCCATTACGGCGGCGAGGTTGGCGGAGATAAAGGACTTGCCTGCCTCAGGCGAGGCACCGGTAATCATGAGGACGTTGTTAGGCGCGTCCAGCATGGAAAAGTAGATATTGGTGCGCAGGGCGCGGATGGCTTCGACTGCCGTGTCGGCACGGTCTTCGCTGGCCAGCAGATAGTTGGAACGGCCGCCGGTTTTCTTGAATTTGCTTTTGAAGAAGTCGCGTTTTTGCTGGGTTTTGGAGTGCGGAACAAGAGCGACGACTTCCAAATTGAGGTTTTCGATTTCTTCAGATGAAGTAATGCCGTTTTTCATGCGGTTGCGAATCATCAGCCACAAAGCGGTCAATGAGCCTGCGGCAAGTGCGCTCAGGAGCGTGATGACGGTTTTGCGCGGTGCAACGGGGTTTTCAGGGACATAGGCATAATCGACGATGCGGACATTACCTTGCGCACTGGCTTTCATGATGTTGAGTTCTTGTTGTTTGCTCAACAGTTGGACGTAGGTTGCTTGGTTGGTTTC
The DNA here is from genome assembly GCF_003044935.1 of Neisseria subflava. Classification (NCBI taxonomy): domain Bacteria; kingdom Pseudomonadati; phylum Pseudomonadota; class Betaproteobacteria; order Neisseriales; family Neisseriaceae; genus Neisseria; species Neisseria subflava. The sequence continues at coordinate 100,445 of NZ_POXP01000003.1, forward strand.
TACGTCACGGGTCAGGCGGATAACTTCTTGTTGGGTGTTCGGCAACTCGGCGATTTGTTGGTTGATTTTGTTTTTAGCGCGCTCGAGAACGGAGAGTTTGTCCAATACGGCTTTATAGGAAGGGTGTTCCGGCGTGTACAACTCGGCCAAACCTGCTTCTTCGGTTTTGAGCAGGGTAATTTGGGTTTCGATGCCGGTCAGGCTTTCCAATGCGCCTTTGGACTCGAGCGGGATGTCGAGGGAACCTGATTGTTGGCGGTAGGCATTGAGTTTGTTTTCAGCATCTTGCAAGGTTTCTTTCAAGCGTGGCAATTCTTCGCTGATGAAAGCCAATCCGCTGGATGCAACTTGGACGTCGCGTTCGCGATTTTGCGCAACGTAGTTGTCGGCAATGCTGTTGAGGATGACGCTGGTACGTTTAGGGTCGGTGCCGGTAAAGGTAAGGTTGATGATGGGGCTGGTTTTACCTTTGCTGATGACCGCCAGTTTGTTTTGGATGTTTTCGATGGCGCTGATGCGGGAGAACTTGGTTAACGCAAATTCTTGACCCGGGTTGGCCAGGATTTGATCGATTTTGAGGGTGGTTTGATTGTTGATTTTCAGAGGCACGCCGACCTTACCTTCGACAACGCGTTTGTCAGGCAGGGTAAGGGTATAGGCTTTGTTGCTCTTGGCGGTCAGCGTGAAGGTTTTGTTGAACCATTCGTCTTGTACGGTAAAGCTGCCGACGGTCAGTTTGGGATCGGGGTCGCCGCTGATGTTGTGCATCAGGCTGCCGATAACGGGTGTGTATTTGGCTTTGACTTCTTGGTCAAGCTGAAGGTCGTCAACGGTTTTACCCAGCACCAGGCGTGATTGAACCAACTCGACTTCTGCTTCAGACGGCGTGGTTTGGTTGTTGAAGATGCTGTTGATTTCAGTCAGGATTTGGTTTTGTCGCGTTTCAATTTCCAGCATGGCGTCGGCACGGTATTGCGGAGTGGATGCCAGGCTGAAGGCTGCGCCAAGAATACCGCCTGCAAGCAGGGCGGCGAGGATTTTGTATTTATTTGTCCAAATTACTCGCAGCTGTTGGCCGAAGTCGATTTCGTCGTTGTCTGCGCTGTAAGGTGTGTAGGTCGTTTTTTTCATTGCTTGCTTTCTTGTTCATGCCGGTTTTATACCGGTTGAGTTTTTCCGTGTAGTTTGGTTTTCCAAGTGTCTGCGGCAGTATTGAGCTGTTCAAAAACGGCTTCAAACATTTCACTGCTTTGTTTGTATGGGTCAGGTACGGTTTTTTTAGGCAACCATTGGGCAAACAGCATGGTTTTGCTGCGTGCCGGCGGATGGATGTCGGCCACCATGTCGATTTGACAGGGCTCCATGACGAGAATCAAATCGGCCTGTTCGCACATTGGGGCGGTCAGTTGGCGTGCCGTATGGCCTGCAACGATAACGCCGTGTTTGAGTGCGGTTTTGATGGCTTGGAAATCGGCATCCTTACCTGCCAGTGCTTTTATGCCGGCGCTGCTGATGCGGCGGCCGGGTAGTTTTTTCTGCATGATCCGCTCTGCGGTGGGGGAGCGGCAGATGTTGCCTAGGCAGACGATGAGTATGTTGTGGTACATGATATTGTTTCGGTTTATGGTCTGAAAAAAGCGTGAGTCAGACTATAAGGTACTACTTTTCCGTTTGTGCGGTGTGTACGGCTTTTATATGCCGTTTATGTAATTTGGTCGGATTGTGCGTGATTTTGTATCCTGCTGTCAAACAAGGGTCTGACAGCAGGAATCACTGCTTATTTAAACGTATTGTCGAGGGTGTTGACGTTGCTGATGGAGTTTGTAATTTGTGACATTACGCGGTTCCAGCGGGTAACCGGGGCGGCGGTAACGTAAACGGTGTCTTCCGAACGCAGTTTGAATTCGCTGCCCAGTGCGTAAGAGGTCGCATCTTTCAGGTTGAGCTGGTAGATGTGGATAGGTTTGGCCGCATCTTCAGGTACGCGGCGGATCACGAATACGCCGGTTGCATCCGCATAGGCTTGGTTCATGCCGCCCACTTCGCCGAGCGCTTGGGTCAGGTTGAGGCCGTGATTGCCGATCGGCAGGGTGGCTTGTTTGCCGACTTCGCCCATGATGTAGATTTTGTTGTTGCTGCTGTTAGGAACGTAAACGATGTCGCCATGGCTGAGGAGATGGTTTTGCGACATATCGCCGTATTGCAGCATGTCTTGCAGGGAAATGGTGCGGTCGACGCCGTTGTGCGTCCATTTGATGTGTTGGGTGTCGGCACTTTGGGTGACACCGCCTGCTTGGTTGATGGCATCCAAAATGGTCATCGGAATATTGGTAATCGGTAGTTGACCTGCTTGGTTGATGGCACCGGATACAGAAATACGTTGCGAACGGAATTCGGTAACGTTGATGGCTACTTGAGGGTTTTTGATGTAGCGTTTCAGAAGGCTGGCCAGGGTATTTTGCAATTCGTCCAAAGTTTTGCCTTTAGCTTGAATTTTGCCTGCCAACGGGTAAGTGATATAACCGCCCTCATCTACCCAGGCGCCGCGGCTGACTTGGTTGGTTTGCGGGTTGCTTTGCTGGATGGGGGAATTAAGGTCGGAGTGCGCCCAAACCATGATATTGAGGACATCGCCACTGCCGATGCGGTAGCGGTAAGCGCTTTTGCTTTGCTCCAAGCCTTGGTTGGCTTGGGAAAGTACGGGTGGCGTACGCATTTTTTCAATCAGGTTGGGCGTGATGGGGTAAACGGCAACACGGCTGTCGAGGTTGGTATCGGCTGCGGTGTCGGTATCGGTGTAAACAATGGTTTTGGTTCTGGTTTTGATGGTTGAACCAGGAATGACTGTTGTGCTGTTGCAGGCAGTCAGTGCGAATAGAGTAAGCAGGGAGAGCGTTTTTTTCATGTAGTAGTCCTTGCGGGATAGTGTCCGGACCGTCTGAAAATGTTCAGACGGCCTTATTGTTTTGTTGCCAAACCAAGTCGCAGATATCGTCTTTAGGTACGAAGCCTGTCGGTGCGCGCAGCAGAAGCTGGCGCAGGCTGTTTTGGTCGCTTTGGAGACAAGCGGTTTGGAGTTCCGACAGTATGTCAGATAATTGCGTCCATGGAAGCATTACTTCACTGGCGGTCATAATACGGGGATGAGTGGTTTTTTGCACCTCGTCGCCGATGAGCAGTTCTTCATAAAGTTTCTCACCCGGGCGCAGGCCGGTAATCTTGATTTCGATGTCGCCGTGCGGGTGTTGCTCGTCTTTGACTTTGAGACCGCTGAGGACAATCATTTGACGGGCAAGGTCGATGATTTTGACAGATTCGCCCATGTCGAGGACGAATACGTCGCCGCCTTTACCCATTGCGCCGGCTTGGATAACCAGTTGCGCCGCTTCGGGAATGGTCATGAAGTAGCGGGTAATGTCTTGGTGGGTCAGGGTAATCGGGCCACCTTCGGCAATTTGTTTTTCAAATACCGGGACAACGGAGCCGGACGAACCCAATACATTGCCGAAACGCACCATGCAGAAGCGTGTTTTTTGTTCTGGCTCGGCGGCAAGCGCTTGCAGGCAGAGTTCGGCCATGCGTTTGCTGGCGCCCATGGTGTTGGTCGGACGGACGGCTTTGTCGGTGGAAATCAAAACAAAGGTGGAAACGCCAGCATCTACGGCAGCCTGCGCGCAGCAGAGTGTGCCGAACACGTTGTTTTGAATGCCTTCGATGGTGTTGAACTCTACCATAGGGACGTGTTTGTAGGCTGCGGCATGGTAGACGGTGTCGACGTGATAGGCTTGCATAATGCTGCTGAGGCGGTCTTTGTTTTGAACCGAACCCAAAAGCGGTACGACTTCGACTTGGCTGCCTTGCGCGGCTTGGGTTTCGCGCAATTCTTTGTCTATGCTGTATAGGGCAAATTCGGATAATTCAAACAACAGCAGTTTGGTCGGACGGCAGTTGAGAATCTGACGGCAAAGTTCGGAGCCGATAGAGCCGCCTGCGCCGGTCACCATCACGACTTTGTCGCTGATGTCGGCACTCATTAATTCAGGGCGCGGTGCCACAGGGGCGCGGCCGAGCAAATCGACCACAGAGATTTTTTTCAATGAGCTGACGTTGATTTTGCCGTCCACCAAATCTTTCATGCCCGGAATGGTCAGGACTTCGCATTTGTATGCTTCGAGGCGGCGGATGATGTCTTTGCGTTCTTCCGGCGTAGAACTTGGAATCGCCAGCAGAATTTTGCGTACGCCGTAGCGGCTGATCAGCATCGGGATTTCGTTGGGGTTGTAGACGGCAAGGTCATAGATGACGGTACGTTGGATTTTCGGGTTGTCATCGACAAAGGCGATGGCCGAGTATTCGTTAACCTGTTTGATGGCTTCCAACAACTGGCGGCCGGATTGGCCTGCACCGTAGATGATGACGGGGGTCATTTGTTTGCGGTGATGATCGGTCAGAATCGCACGCAGGATCATACGCGAGCTGGTCACGCCGACCACCAAGACCAAGAAATAGACGATGGGCAGGGCAAGGTGCAGTTTTTGCTCAAAAACCAGGGTGGTCAGGCAGAACAAGACCGCTGAAATAATGCTGCCGAATGCGGCGGCGGTCAGGACGCGGACGCTGACGAAGCGCGTAACGGCGCGGTAGAGGCCGATACGGATGAAAAGGATGATGGTCAGCAACGCAGTGCTGCCGAAAGCTAGCCAGTTGGCGATACTCAACCATTCGTCGGAGTATTGCACTTTGAGGCTTTGGGCAAACCAAAACGCCACGAATATCATCAAGATATCGTGAATGACGAAGAAGGTTTTTTTTAGATTGCGCGGCAGAGCCAGCAGGGTTTCCAAGTTCATTTTATTTTTTACGTGTGTCTGAGTGTTGTAATGTGGCTTGGTACGGATTGTTTGAAGCAGGCTGTTTTGCTTTTTTCAGACGGCCTGAAGTTGCAGGCCGTCTGAAAATGATTATGCCGTGGCTTCAGTCAATACGGCTTCTATGTTTTCTTTGCAGAACGCAATTTCTTCATCGGTCAGGGTTGGGTGCACCAAGAACATCAGGCTGGTGTCGCCCAACTCGACAGCGTTTTTCAAACGCTCTTTCGGACGCCAAGGCGTGTTGTCAAAGGCTTTTTCCAAATACACTTCGGAGCAACTGCCTTGATAGCATGGCACTTTGCGCGCGTTCAGTTCGTTGACGATGCGGTCGCGTGTCCAGCCTTCTTTCAGGTGTTCGGGTTTGACGAAAACGTAGAACTTGTATTGCGCGTGTTCGATGTAGTCGGCCACTTCAACCAAACGGATGCTGGCAAATTTGCCCAAGCTTTCAGCCAGTTTGGCAGCGTGCGCTTGACGGCGGGCAGTCCATTCAGGCATGCGTTTGAGCTGGATGCGGCCGATGACCGCCTGCATTTCCATCATGCGCCAGTTGGTGCCGAAGCTTTCGTGCAACCAGCGGAAACCGGGTGCGTGTTCGCGGTGGTACACGGCATCGTAGCTTTTGCCGTGGTCTTTGTACGACCACATTTTGCTCCACAGCTCTTTGTCGTTGGTAGTAACCATGCCGCCTTCGCCGCCGGTGGTCATGACTTTGTCTTGGCAGAACGACCAAGCACCGACGTGACCGATAGAGCCGACGGATTTGCCTTTGTATTTCGCACCGTGCGCTTGGGCGCAGTCTTCGATAACCCACAAGTTATGTTCTTTTGCCAAAGCCATGATGTCGTCCATTTCGGCAGGCATACCGGCAAGGTGAACCACGATGATGGCTTTGGTGTTTGGCGTCAAAGCGGCTTTGATGGTTTCGGCGCTGATGTTTTGGCTGTTCAAATCGACATCGGCAAACACCGGATTTGCGCCGGCGGTCACGATGCAGGACGCTGAAGCCAAGAAAGTACGCGAAGTGACAATCACATCATCGCCTTGGCCGATACCCATTGCTTTGAGGGCTACGTCCAAAGCCAACGTACCGTTGGAAAGGGCGACGGCGTATTGCGTGCCGACAAAGGCGGCAAATTCTTTTTCAAATTCGCGACATTCCGTACCTGTCCAGTAGTTGACTTTGTTGGACAGCAGGACTTTGGAAACGGCATCGGCTTCTTCTTGAGTAAAGCTTGGCCATGGGGAGAGTGATGTATTAAGCATTTGTTTTTCCTGCGAAAAGACTGGTTGAGCCTTTGGGGGCGATTTCTTCCAGCAGTTGGCGATTGATCAGGGTGTATTTCTGACCGTTGATTTCGACGTATGCGCCGTCGTAAGGAGGGAACCAGAAGGCGCGGATTTTCTTCTCGATATTGTCGCCGTCGTGGATTTGCTTCATGGCTTCCATCTCGTCGCGGCTGACGTAGCGGCCACCAATGTTTGGCGTGGTTGGCAATTTGGTTTTCGACTCGATGGCGCGGGTGATGATGCGTCGTGCGAAATCTTCCAATGCCTGCATGGTTTTGCGTTCGAGCGATTGGGCGGTTTCTGTTTCGGCGTCGATAGGGAAACGGTCCACTTCGATAATTTCACCGGTATCGATGGAAGCGTCGACGTAGTGGGCAGTATTGCCCCATTCGTTCAGCTCGTCCATGATGGCCAGGTTGTAGCCGCCCGTGCCTTTGTATTCGGGCAACAGCGCAGGGTGGAAGTTGATCGTGCCTAAAGTCGGAATGCTCAGGAATTCATCACGCAGCTTGCGCCAGTAAAGGACGGACAAGCCCAAATCGTATTTCAGACGGCCTTCTCGCATTGCTTCCAAAGCCGTATCGAAGGTGTACAGGGGCAAGCCCAATTCCTGCGCGGCGGCCGTAGTCGGCGAGCCTTGCAGATGGCTGTCGGTCAAGACACCGATGATTTCGATATGGTCTTGTTTGGTCAAAAAACGAAGCAGGTTGGCGGAAACCTGTTTACGACCCATAAATAAGATTTTCATGGAGAAATGTCCCTTATGCATTTGCTTTTTCGGTGGCGGAAGTTGTCAGTGTAGTCAGTTCTTCCAGGGTGTTTATCCAAAGGGTGGGCTGGTATTCACGACCGTATTGCTCGGGCTCGGCTTGATGAATATTGTGCGGCTTAGGCATAATGCCTATGGAGAGCCAACCCAGTTTGTTGGGTGCGACAAAATCTTTTTTGATGTTGTCGCCGATGTAGATGAAACGTTTTGCAGCCGGATATTTGTTTTGCAGGAAGACAAAACGCTTATCGTCGGGTTTTTCCGATTGCATGGCTTCTGAAATCAAAATGTCGTCAAACAAATCGGTCAACCCCAAGGCCTGTATTTTCAAACGCTGTGTCAGACTGCGGCCGTCTGTAATCAGGGCGCATGCGGCAAAAGGGCGCATCAGCTTCCGTAAAAAAGACGGTTCGACATAAGGTCGGATAACAGGCCTATGTAGTCGATATTGCCACAAGAGTGATTGTTTCTCTGATTCGTTTAATTTGCAATGATGACACAAATTGTCGAGCCAGTCTTTACTTTTATTGTCGGCAATTTCATATAGTACGCCGGCATTGTATTGCGGATAAAGCGACGTAATCATCTCTACAACTGCCCGTATTCCGGAGCATTTGTAGTCATGTTCGGAGTAAAGCGTATCGTCAAGGTCAAAAACGATGACGGATTCTTCCGGCTTAATCATGTTCTCTTACCAAAACCTTAGCATCATAACGAAGCATGATTAAATTGTTTTCCCAGTCGTCGGAGAAGGGAATGTCTTGGCCGCCGATGTATTCTTGAATCAGCCAGCCCGGATAGTTGCCGCCTGCGGCGTAGGTCAGTGGGAAACCGCCGCCGAAACGCGGGTTGATTTCCACGCCGTAGGTCGTATTGTCGGTTTTGCTGACGAAGAACTGCGCGGTAATGCAGCCGCGTGCGCCTTCCAATACGGTCATTTTTTCAACCAACTCTTCATACAGGGCATTGCGCCGGGTCGCGCCTTTGCTGACTTCGCCGGTACGCACTTCCAAACGTTCGCGAGGAATGGCGCATTTCAGACGGCCTTGACGGTCGTAATACATATCGACGGTGAACTCGGAAAAAGCATTTTCAATATCGATGTATTGGGCGAACATCATTTTCGGATCTTCGGCAATGTCGGCGGTCAGATCGGCCGGTGTGTTGATTTTTTTCGCACCGATGGCGCGGCTGCCGTCGTAAGGCTTGGCAAAACACGGGAAGGCCAGGCTGTCCCGTTCGTAAATTTCAGGCGAACGGATGCCGTATTGTGCAAACAGGCCTGCGGTCAGGCGCTTGTCGCGGCACAGGGTAATCAGTTTGGCGTCGGAAATGACGATGTGTATTCCTTCGGCTTCAAAACGGTCGCGTGCTTCGGCCAGCTTGAGCAGTTCGGTATCGATGGTCGGCACAATCAGGCCGATGTTGTGTTGTTTGGCCAGTTCGAAAATGCTGTCGATGTATTCGGCTGCGTCGATGCGCGGTACGCTGAAAGCGCGGTCGGCGACATGACAGGCTGAAGACATGTGGGGATTGAGGTCGGTGGCAAATACGCCGATGCCGTCTGAAAAACGTGCGGCTTCGGTTTGGAAGTCCTGCACCAATTCGACGCGGCGGCCTGCCGACAGAATCAGTATGTTATTTTTTTTCATCAGTTTTATTACCCGTGAAATAAGGCATAGTGGCTTCTCCTTCGGCTGAGATGCCTTCTTTGACGAAGACTTTTTTAACCGTCAGGAACAAAATTTTAATATCCAGCCAGAAGCTGAAGTGGTCGATGTACCAAACATCGTGGGCGAACTTTTCGTCCCATGAAATAGCGTTGCGGCCATTGACTTGCGCCCAACCGGTCACGCCCGGTTTCATTTCGTGGCGGCGGTTTTGGAAGTCGTTGTACAACGGCAGGTAGTGCATCAGCAGCGGACGAGGGCCAACCAAACTCATCTCGCCTTTTAAGACATTCCATAATTCAGGAAGTTCGTCCAAGCTGGTGGCACGTAATTTTTTGCCGAAATCGGTCAGGCGTTCGCTGTCCGGTAACGGGTTGCCGTCTTTATCGATTGCATCGCGCATGGAGCGGAATTTAATCATTTTAAACGGCTTGCCGTCTTTACCCGGCCGCTCTTGGATGAAGAACACGGGCGAGCCTAAGTTTTTGCGGATGAGGTACACCAAAATCAAAAACACAGGCGACAGGATAATCAGCCCAGAGGCGGAGGCAACAATGTCAAACAGGCGTTTGAAAAATTTATTCATGAGCTAATCTTTCAATCAGGTTGACGATTTTTTGATAGGCAACGTCGCGCTTGAAGCGGCGGACGATTTCTTCGGACTGAACAGGATCGTCTTTGCGCTTCAAAATATCTTTGGCGGCTTTAACGAAGCTGTCCACATCGCCGGAACGGTAGTTCGCATGCGGCAGCAGGGTAAGGACTTCGGCAACTTCGTCGTTGACCTGGCTGTTCAGAATCGGTTTTTGCAAAGCCATATAGTCGGAAAGTTTGTTGGTAATCGACTGCATGGCGTAAGAGTGGATGGCGTTGACGGAAATGTCGCAGCCTTTGGCGACCGACATCATTTCGGCGTAAGGAATGTAGCCGTAAAACTTGATGCCGTCGCAGGCATATTGTTTGAGCCTGTCTAAATCGGGGCCGCCGCCCATGATGTGCAACTCGACGTTTTCGCCGGCATCCAACAGCTTGCGAACGCCTTTGCACACGGTTTCCACGTCATAGCTGTAACTGAGCGTGCCCAAGTAGAAAAAGCGGATTTTGTCGTCGCCGAAATTTTTGGCAGGCGCGGCATCGAGTTTCGGAAAATCCGCGCCGATATAGACGACTTCGCCGGGTACATTCGGATTGGCTTCTTTGGCACGGTCGAGATAAGTCTGTGATACGGCAACCAGCGCGTCGGCGTAGCGGTAGGCTTGGTTGGCGCGTGAAGCAAAGGGCAGCAGGTTATGCGGTACTTTTTTCAAAAACGGTACGACCGAGGAGAAGGACTCCGGCCATACGTCCTGCACATCGACAATCAGCTTGTAGCCCAAACGCGCTTTGTGTTTGCCCAAGAGCAGGTTGGTGGCAATCAGCGGATAGGCGGAAAAGACGACGTCTTGTTCGCCCGGACGGCAGTTTTCCAACCATTTTTCAAAATGTTTGACGAAGCGGTGATGGCTGGTTACGCGCCTTAAAGACACGTTTTTGCTGTACCCGCTTTCTTCCAACAACATCACTTTCAGACGGCCTTGTGAGGCGGCCTCGGCATCTTCGGGCCGTCTGAAAGATTTGTCGTAGTGCTTGAAGTTGCTGGTAATCAGCAACACGTCATGCGACTGCGACAACAGCTCGGCAAGATACCAGAAGCGGTTGAAATGCGGCTCGGACGGCAGCGAGCAATAAGGGGCGACGATGGTAATGTTCATGTTTCAGACGGCCTTACATTTCGTACGCAGCCATGGTGGTGCGGTAGATTTCGTCGTCGGAGCATAAAGTTTCGACGTGTTTGTGCAGGGCTTTGCCCATTTGACCGCGCAGCTCTGGATGCTTGATGAGTGTATCGACGGCTTCGATAAACGCTTCGTCATCGCCGAAAGGAATGCAGTAGCCGGTTTGGCCGGTGATGACCATTTCGGAAATGCCCGCCATGTTGTAGGTCACGACAGGTGTGTCGTAAAGGCCGGCTTCCAAAATATTGTTGCCGACGCCTGCACCGTGGTCGCCCACGCAATGCGGCGTGTTCACCAAAATATCGACTTCTTTGAAGTAGCCGGTCAAGTCGCGGACGCCGCCGAGGAAGGTAACTTTGTCTTCGATGCCCAAACGTTTGGCTTGGGCTTTGAGGTTGTCCATTTCTTCGCCGATGCCTGCAACGTTGAGGCGTACAGGCATACCGCGGTCAACCATTTTCTTCAAAATATCCAGCATTAAATGCACGGCGCGGACGGTGTCCAAACGGGAAAGCGTGCCCAGTTGGACATAGTCTTTGACTGTTTTTTCAGGAACGTAATCCGCTTTGTGCAGGGCGTTGTAAGTGTAGGTGATGCGGTTGGCAGGGAAACCGTAACGGATGAGTTTTTCGCGTTCGTGTTTGCAGTTGCCGATGATGTATACGCCCAGCTTGTCGAAAAGCTTGGCAATTTTCGGATAAGTTTCCGGATCAAGGCCGCGCGCGTGGTAGAACACTTTGGTTTTTGGTGAGGCAAACTTGGCCGCAATGGCGCAGGCCGGAACGATACGCGCCATTTGGCAGTGAATCACATCGGGTTTCTCTTTTTTCAGCAGTTTCATGTAGGCAAACATGCCTTTGATGTAACCCAAAAGACCGCCTTGGTAAAAATCAATCGGCTGCCAACGGATGCCCAATGCTTGCGCTTCCTGAATCAAAGGGCCGTCTGAAGAGGCCAATACGATATCGTGTCCGCGTTGTTTGAGCAGGCGGCCGAGGCGGAAAGTGGCGTTTTCAGTGCCACCGAGGCCGGACATGGAGGTAGTCAGGATGATTTTCATGATGGTTTCTTCGTATCGTATAGTGTTTCGTTGTATGCGTAAGCGGCCATATCTTTCAGCTTGGGCGCAACAAATACGCTGTAAATAAAAATCAGCAGGCAGGGCAGCCAGATAAACGGCATACGCAAAATGGTGGACGGAATAAAACCGGCCAGCAGGAAAATGCCCAAGGCAACCCAAGCCAAAACGCGCGATTTGCCGGTTACTGCGCGGTTTGAGGCGGTGTAGAGGAAATAACACGCCACAAAGGCAATAAAGCCGAGCAGGGAAATCATGCCGAAACCCAGATACAGCTCGATGATGAAGCTGTGCGGGTTTTCAAAGCCCAAGCTGCCGCTCAAATGGCCGCCGAAATATTCGCGGAAGTTTTTAGGGCCGTAGCCGGTCAGCAGCAGGGGCGGATTGTTCCAGAAGTAGTTGTAAATCTCCTGACGGTAGGACACGGAGTTGTCGCTGCCCAAGTCGTACAGGAAGAGGTACACGCGGCTGGAAAAGCGTTCCAAAAACTGGTTGCCGTTGAGCGACAGCAAAAATTCCGCAATCGCGCGTGACGGAATCATCGACAACACCAACGCCAGCAAACCTGCTACGCCGACCGTAATAAAACCGTTTTTGCGATAGGCCGTATAAACCAGCAAAATTAACAGGTAACAGCCGATGGCGGTACGCGATACGCTAGCGAAAATGGCCATGCCCAACAGCAGGAACAAGCCCCAGCCCAGCAGTTTTTCTTTGTGTTTCCGTCCTTGGAGTTGGAAGAAAAACAAAATGGCAGGCGCAAGGCAGACTGCGGTAGCGGCAAGGTTGTTCGGGTTAAAGAACAAGCCTTTGAGCGAGCCTTCATCAATAGCCAACTCATCGCTGGCACTCACAAACTGAATACCGGTGGCCAGCTCTGCAAACGGCGGCACGGCGATAAACAGCGTAAATACGACGAGGAACTTCTGAATCGTCCTCAAAGGGTCGTCGGCGCGCTTCAATACTTGGTAAAACAAGTAGAAGAAAGCCGGAACCGCCATAAAAAACAAAATATCCATGTACTGCGTCGGCGTCAGCGACGTAATGCCCATGTGGATGGCAGGCCAGATGCACATGGCAGTCAGGGCGCAGAGCATGGCAAAAATCTTGCGCGGAATATGCTTGCTTTCCAGAAAAAATACGACAAAACCAAGCAGTACAAATATCAGGGTCAGCGGGTTATCAATACGCGGTACGCCGACCTTAAAGGACAGCGCGGGCCCCAGCATATAGGCTGCGAGCATGATGTATAGGATGTAAGTGTATAAGTTCAGACGTTTTATTTTCATAGTCGTTCTGTTGTTATCGTAGAGACGTGAATCTCAGGTTGGCTATTTTGCCGAACGGTTTAATTTGGCTTTGATTTTTTCGGTCGCGGCAAATAGTGCGTGTTTGTATTTTAGGAACAGGAAACCCAGTCCGACTGCCCATGCCAGCGCAAACCAAATATAGTTGTCGCGTGTACCCAGCCAAGTGTAGGCAAGGCAGATTATCAGGCAGAGCGTTGAGTTGGTATAAATCTTCAGGCGCGGCAAAGGCTGCCACAGGCGTGAAGAGAATTCGGTTTTCAAGATGAAAAACAGCCAAAAAGCCGTTGCGCTGGCCATAGCTGCACCTTTTGCACCAAATTTCGGTACCAACAGATAGAGTAGGGCGGTATTGGCGATAAAGGCAACGATGTTGATGACAGTAATCAGCCAAGTCGAGCGGACGACGTTCAAACCGATGCCGCTGACTTCGGTCAGCGTGTAAAACAGGGGGAAGAGCATACACGAGAGCAGGATAAATTGAACCTGCGTGTATTTTTCCGGCAGTATCCAGGTCGCCATCGGCGAGAAAATCCCGATGAGGCAAATCATTGCGCTGATGAGGACGGTCATGGAAAGCGTGATGTCGCCGATTTTGTCCAGATTGTTTTTTTCTTCTACCCATTTGAACACCAAAGGCGCCCAAATGGTGGAGAACACGCTTTGGAAAATCAAGGCGACGGCGCCAAAGCTGACCGCCATCGAATAAATGCCCAACTCGTCCAAGCCAGAGATGTTTTTGAGGACAAAGCGGTCAATCGAAGTCAGGCCCCAATAGGCCAAGTTGCCGAATGCCAGCGGCAGGCCGTAGCGCAGGCCGTCCCGATGCAGCTCGGACGACCATTTCGCATGGGAAACGGCTTGCAGATCTCGGCGCAGTTGATAGATCAACAGTAAAACAGTCAGCACTTGGGCTGCGGTGTAGGCAAAAACCAGCGAAGTAGTATTGGCAGGCAAGCCGGAAGCAATCACGGCAAAAACCAACACCAAAATCAAGAATTTCGGCGCAAGCTGGCTGACGGAAAAAGCCAATGCCTGCTCTTTCATCCGCAAAATCAAGGCTAAAAAACGGATAATCAGCGTGGTGGCTAAGAAAATCAGGAAGAGAATCCCCAAATTCGCACTGGGGATGTCGAAAATGATTTCAGACGGCCATGATGCGTTTATCAGCAACACTAAAACCACAACCGCCACCGTCAGAATCAATGGCGATAAAAAAACGGATTTGAACAGCGCGGCCTTGTCTTTAACGGCGTAATAGTCGCGAATATAGGATTGGTCCAGCCCCAAGCCCAAGAGCAGAATGCTCAGTCCGGCAATGGTCTGCAAGAGTACGATACGGCCGATGTCTTCCGCAGGGAAGTACCATGAGATGAGCGGCAGGGAAAGCAGGCCGAAAGCGGCGCTTCCTATCGGGCCCAATGCGTAGCCGAGGATTTTTTTCGCGTTCATATTATTTGTTTTCAGACGGCCAGAAGTTCGAGCTGAGCGTTTTTCGTAAGAGATGCGTTGTTACCGTTGCCGGTTTGCCAAGGCCGTCTGAAAAACAAATGGCCTTGGGAAACCGGCCGCCGTCCCAGTCGGGGAAACCGGTGGCAGCCGGATGCGTCTGAAGCAAGATTATGCTTTGATGACTTTAGGATTTTTCACTGGGAATTTGCCGCGAGTATCGACAATCAGCTTGGCATGTTCGGTGATCATGTCATAGTCGAATTTGTCGTGATCGGTGGTCAGAACCACGCAGTCGTATTGAGCGACAGTTTCAGGGGTCAGCGCTTCGCTCTTCAGGTCGAAGTAGTGGTGGCCGGGGATATGTGGGAACTCTGGAACGTGCGGGTCAGAGTAGGAAACCACTGCGCCCAGTTTGTGCAGGCGGTCCATCACTTCCACAGACGGGCTTTCACGCATATCGTCCACGTTTTTCTTGTAGGCGATACCCAATACCAAGATTTTGCTGTCTTTGATAGAACGGTTGTGGTCATTCAAAGCCAGGCCGACTTTTTCGATAACGTAGTCGGGCATGTGGGAGTTCACTTCGCCAGCCAGCTCGATGAAACGGGTGTTTACACCGTATTCTCGTGCTTTCCAAGTCAGGTAGAACGGGTCGATAGGGATACAGTGGCCGCCCAATCCAGGGCCTGGATAATAAGCAACGAAGCCGAACGGTTTGGTTGCAGCGGCATTGATGACTTCGTGAATGTCGATGCCCATTTTGTCGGCAACGATTTTCATCTCGTTCACCAAGCCGATGTTTACGGCGCGGTGGATGTTTTCCAGAAGTTTGGTCAGCTCGGCAGCTTTGGTGGAGCTTACTGGAACAACTTTATCGATGGCAGGTTGGTACAGCGCAAGGCCGACTTCCAAACACGCTGGGGTATGGCCGCCGATGACTTTTGGAATGGTACGGGTTTCAAAGTTAGGGTTGCCCGGGTCTTCACGCTCAGGAGAGTAAACCAAGAATACGTCTTGACCGACTTTCAAGCCGCCTTCTTCCATGCGTGGCAGCAATTCTTCTTCGGTAGTACCGGGGTAGGTGGTGGATTCCAAAGACAGCACTTGACCGGCGCGCAGGTAAGGTTTTACCGCATCGGTAGTGTCGATCACAAAGCTCATGTCCGGCTCGCGGTATTTGTTCAGCGGAGTCGGTACGCACAAAATGACGGCTTCTACTTCGCCGATGCGGGAGAAGTCGGTCGTTGCTTCAAACAGGCTGTTGGAAGCAGCGGCAATTTTGTCGGAAGGGATATGCTCGATGTAGCTTTCGCCTTTATTGAGCTTGTCGACTTTGTTGGTGTCAATGTCGAAACCCAAAACTTGGTAACCGATGTCCACATAGCGCAACATCAGTGGTAAACCGACGTAGCCTAAGCCAACGATGCCGATTTTTGCGGTCTTATCGGCAAATTTTTGTATCGTAATGTTTTTCATGATGTCTTTCGTTTAATGAATGAGTAAATCGGGAGTGTTTGCCCGATGCCTGAGTTGTTTGCTGCAACCGCATAGCCATAGCCGGCTGCTGTATCGTGTGAAGCCTTAAAACCATACTTATAATTGCATTAGACAAAATCATAAGCACTTATCTGATTCGTCTCAATCAAAAAAGTTTAACGGTCGTTCAGACGGTCTCTATGGTATGGAAACGGTATTTTTGAATACTTAATTTTTAGAAATTACATTCAACCACATGTTTTGATTTTAGATATTGTTTTGTCAAATGTATGATTCATGAAATGAAACTACCGTTTATGCCGTTTAAAACCCTTCTAGAATAAAAATTTTTAATAAATTTTCGTGGCTTAACTTATCTTAATAATCCATTATTTCGTGATGAAAAAAAGGAAAATTTGTCGACAATCGGCTTGAGGATAGTTAACTTAAGTCAAAGTTTTAAATTGGAATACGCTAAAGTCATTATAATATATTGACGAAAAAATTACATTTATTGCTATGTAAATGATAGATATGTCCTATTAAAAGTGGTTTGATTATTAAGTTGAGGCAATTAGACGGATTTTTTCCGGAGAACCCATTTAATGTCCTGCCCGATGATTTCTACCGATTGACTTTGCCAAGGGCCGTCTGAAAGTAGGGCGGCCGGATTTTCAGGGAGGGAGAAAAGAGGTTTGCCTGCGCCTAACAGTTTCGGTGCTTGGTAGAGGACGATTTCATCCACCAAGTCATCCTTCAGGAAGGCTGAAGCAAGTGTTGAGCCGGCTTCTACCAGAACTTCGCCAAAGCCAAGTTCTGCCAGTTGCGGCATGAGTGAAAGAAGATTGATGCGGCCGTTGATGTGTTCAGACGGCCTGATAATGCGGATATGTTCAAATTTACCCAGCGCCTGCAAACGTTGTTCGTCTGAGGAAAGGGTAACGATAACGGTCGGGCTTTCGGTATCGGTCACGAGGTGGCAGTCCAAAGGGATTTGCAGCCGGCTGTCCAAGACGATACGCGCAGGTTGGCGTAGGGTGGGAAAGCTGCGGACGTTGAGTTTCGGGTTGTCGGCAAGCACGGTACCGATACCGGTCAAAACGGCGCAACTTTCGGCACGGAGAATTTGTACGTCTTCGCGCGCTGCTTCGCCGGTAATCCAAAAGCTGCGGCCGTCTGAAAGGGCGGTTTTGCCGTCCAAACTGGCGGCGCATTTGAGGCGGACAAATGGTCTGCCGCGTTCGATACGCGACAGGAAACCGCGGTTGAGCTCGCGCGCCTGAGCTTCCAACAAACCGCTTTCGGTACGGATTCCGGCGGCTTCCAGCATAGACAAGCCTTTGCCTGCGACCAACGGGTTAGGGTCGGTCATGGCGGCGACCACGCGCGTTACGCCGGAATGAACCAGCGCTTCGGCGCATGGCGGTGTGCGGCCGTAATGGCTGCAAGGTTCCAGCGTGACATAGGCTGTTGCACCTTTTGCCGTAGCTCCGGCCTGCCTTAATGCGTGAACTTCAGCGTGCGGCTCGCCTGCTTTGACGTGGAAACCTTGTCCGACGATTTGTGCGCCGTGTGCAATTACGCAACCGACGCGGGGATTGGGGGAAGTAGAAAACCGCCCAAGCTTGGCCAGCTCGAGGGCGGTTTGCATCATTTGGGTATCAAGTGCGGAAAACATGGTTTCAGACGGCCTTATTTGGCTTTGCATTCGGCGATGACTTGGGTGAATTCGGAAACGTCTTTAAAGCTTTTATAGACGGACGCGAAGCGGACATAAGCAACTTGGTCGATTTTTGCCAGTTCCTCCATCGCCATTTTGCCAACGATGTGCGAAGCGACTTCTTTTTTGCCCAAACGGTAGAGGCGCTGCTCGATCAGGGCAACGGTTTCATCGATTTGTTCTTGTGTGACAGGACGTTTGTGCAGCGCGCGCTCAAGGCTGGTCTGCAGTTTGTGCGGATTGAAGGGAACCCGTGTGCCGTTGGATTTGATGACTTGCGGCATCCGCATTTCAACGGTTTCAAAAGTGCTGAAGCGTTGTCCGCATTCCAAGCATTTGCGACGGCGACGGATGCTGTTGGTGTCTTCTAGCCATCGCGAGTCGGTTACTTGTGTGTTGGGGTGTTGGCAAAACGGGCACTTCATCGGGTTTCCTTGTCATACGCTCGGCAAGGTCGCTAAGCAATTGAATTTATTGTTTGTGAACTATTATTGTAGCGGATTGCGTTATTTTCGTATAGTAAAGGCTTTGTCTATGGATTAAGTATAAAAAGGCCGTCTGAAAGGGCAACTTGAGCGAAGTTGAGCCTTTCAGACGGCCTTGAGTTTTTCAGCCAATCAAACGTCAAACCGATACGCCGACGGCACGGGCGATTTCCAAACCTTCTTCCGCGCTCATGTAAACCGGATTGTCGGGGCGGTCGCTGAGGACAATGTCGCCGTCTTGAAACATCACCAATTCATTGACTGCCAATTGCGACCAGGTTTCATCTCGCGTCAGGGGCAGGGTGGCGATGACGGAAACTTTATCGTTCGGGGTGGTCACTTCTGAAAAATCGACCATGACATCATCGTCCAGCAAACGCGCTTTACCAAACGGGGCTTTGCGCACGATGTAGTGCAGTAAGGTGCTGGCGTGGGCAAACAGGCAGTCGCCGTTGGACATCACGAAATTAAACAAGCCATAGCGGCGGATTTCATGGGTCAGGCCGGCGATGGCATCAAACAAAACTTCAGGTTCGGGCTTGGTGGCAAAACGGCTGCGCAGGCGGTTGAGAATAAAGCAGAACGCGCGTTCGGAATCGGTCGTGCCGACGGCATGGTAGTACTCGCCCTGCTCGGGGTAAAAATCAATCAAATGGCCGTTGTGGGCAAACAGCCAATATTCGCCCCACATTTCGCGCATGAAGGGATGAGTGTTCGCCAATGAGGTCTGGCCTTGTGAGGCCTTGCGGATATGGGCGATAACGTTTTCAGATTTGATTTGGTAGGCGCGCACCAAGTCGGCAACGGGCGAGTTGGCGCTGGGTTTGTCGTCATGAAACAAGCGCACGCCTTTGCCTTCGAAAAAGCCGATACCGAAGCCGTCGGCGTGGTGGTCAGTAATGCCGCCGCGACGGCGGAAGCCTTCAAAAGAAAACATGATGTCTGTGGGCGTGTTGCAATTCATGCCGAGCAGTTGGCACATGGTGTTAACCTTTATTTTTGGGGTATTTATAGGGTTATTATGGTGTATCGGGCAGGCAGTTTCAATATGTAGAGTGTGATATGTTTATAACTATCTCATACTTGGCGGGCCGTCTGAAAAATTGCTGTCAAAAATTCAGACGGCCTTAAAGTGTTCCCAGACCGGGCGGCATTGTTCGGGTAAGTCGGGACAGGCGCCGAGTATGCCGCCGCTGAAGTCGTTGAGGCGGTGGAAGTCGCTGCCTGCGCTGGCGAGAAAGTCGAAGCGGTCGGCAAGCAGGGCATAGTTGAGGCGGTCGTTTTTACAGCAGTTGCCACTGTGCACTTCAATTCCTGCGCCGCCAAGGTTTTTAAATTCTTGAAACAGGTTTCGTTTGGCGGTGGCGGATAATTCATAGCGCATCGGGTGGGCGATAATGGCCATGCCGCCCGCGCCTGTAATCGCGGCTACGCAGTCTTCCAGTGTGGCCCATTCGTGTCTGACGGAACAGGATTTGCCGTCGCCCAGGTATTTGGTAAATGCCTGCTGTTTGTTTTTAACATGGCCTGCGCGGATGAGGAATTCAGCAATGTGGGTGCGGCTGGCCATTTCTTTGTTGGCGGCTAATGCCAGCGCACCTTCATACGCGCCTGTTATGCCTTTTTTCTCCAGTTTGGCCGCGATGGCTTCCAATCGTTTCAGACGGCCTTTGCGGACTTTAGCAAGAAGGTTTTGCAGGGTTTCGTTGTGTTCGTCAAAGTCCAAGCCGACAACGTGGATGGTGCGGCCGCGCCAAGTGACGGATATTTCTACGCCGTTGATGAAGGAGAGGCCGAGGGTATTGGCTTCGGCGCGAGCTTCGGCCAGTCCGCCGGTGTGGTCGTGGTCGGTCAGGGCGAGCAGGGTGCAACCGTTTTGACGGGCGAGTCGGACGACTTCGGTTGGGGAGAGCATGCCGTCTGAAACGGTCGAATGGCAGTGTAAATCAATCATGGTTTTGCTTTGAATTTTCTCAAAAAAGGCCGTCTGAACGTTTCAGACGGCCTTGATTTGTTAGAACAGAGAGTCCAGTTGTTGTTTGTTATTGTTGCCGGTATTGCTTGGCAGAACTGGGGTTTCGTCTAATTCTTCACGGGCTGGCGCATTGCCACTCTCGGTGCGGCGGCGGTTTTCATTCGGAACCGCGCGACGGGCAGGTTGAGTGGGGCGCGGCGCAACGCCGCTGTTGTCCAAGGCCAGGTCGGAGCTGGTGGTCATGCGTTCGCGCATATACACTTCGCCACCGTTCGAAACCACGCCCTCAGGGGCTTTCATCGGTTTGACGCTGGTGCCTTTCAGGGCAAAGCGCATGTATTCTACCCATACCGGTACGGCGATTGTACCACCGTAACCTGCACGACCCATGCTGCGCGGTTTGTCAAAGCCGATATAGACGGCAGTCACAACGCTAGGGTTGAAGCCGACAAACCATGCGTCTTTGTTGTCGTTGGTGGTACCGGTTTTACCGGCGATGTCGGCGCGGCCGAGTGCGGCTGCACCGCGTGCGGTACCGACACGGACAACGTCTTGCATGATTTTGTACATGATGTAGGCGTTGCGCGGGTCAATGGCCTGAGGCGCGTTCTCACCGGCTACCAAAGGCTGCATTTGCGCTCTCAGACGGCCTTGGCTGTCGTAGATTTTGTCGATGACGTGGGCAGATACTTTGTAACCGCCGTTGGCAAAGACGCTGTAACCTTCTGCAATACGCAACGGCGTGGTTTCGCCTGTACCCAAAGCCATAGACAGGCTGGCAGGAATTTCAGACGGCTTGAAGCCGAAGCGTTGGATGTATTGTTGCGCGTAACCGATACCGATAGACATCAGGATGCGGATGGATACCATGTTTTTCGAAGCGGTCAAAGCCTGGCGCAGCGTGATGTAACCGGAATAGCGGCCGTCTGAATTTTTTGGGTTCCACGCTTTACCGTTTGCACCTTTGCCCGGCAGAGAAATCGGCGCATCGTTAATCATGGTGGAAGCAGTCATGCCTTTTGCCAAAGCGGCGGAATAAACGAACGGTTTGAACGTCGAGCCGGGTTGGCGCATGGCTTGAGTTGCGCGGTTGAAGGTTTTGCTGTGGTAGTCGTAGCCGCCGACCAATGCGCGGACTGCACCGGTTTTCGCATCTAAAGACACCAATGCGCCTTGCAGCAAAGGCTCTTGAACGACGGTAAAGGTATCGCCGCTGCCTTTAACGCGGATGACGGAGCCGCGGCGGATGCGGTCTTCGCCCATTTTTTCGTTGTTGACGGCACGGGCGGCAAAGCCTAAAGCGTGGCTGTTCAGCGTCACTTTACGGCCGCTCGGCAACTGAATCTGTACACCTTTACGGGAGGCTTCCAATACAACTGCCGGAATCATTTTATCGACGGTGTAAAGCGTAGAAAGGTATTGGCTGACAGTTTCTTCTACGTTGTCGCTTTTGCTCAGGTCAATGTAGTTTTCTGCACCGCGGTAGCTGCTGCCGCGGTCAAAATTACGCAGGACTTTACGCAGGGCTTCGGTGGCCACGCGCTGGTGTGCGGTGTCGACGGTGGTGTATACCTTGAAGCCTTGCGTGTAGGCATCTTCGCCGTATTTCTCAAACAGCTCTTGACGCACCATTTCGGCAACGTACAGGGCGCTTTGATCGATGTTTTGTACAAAACGCTCGTAATGCAACTCTTCTTTCAAAGCCTGATCGCGTTGCTGCAGGGTAATCATGCCTTCTTCCAGCATATTATTCAGAATATAAGCCTGACGCAGTTTGGCGCGTTCAGGATTTACAATCGGATTGTAGGCGGAAGGGGCTTTGGGCAAGCCGGCCAACATGGCGGCTTCGGCCAATGTTAACTCGTTAACATTTTTGTTGAAATAAATTTGGGCTGCAGATGCAAAACCATAAGCGCGTTGACCCAAATAGATTTGGTTGAAGTACAGCTCCAAAATCTTGTCTTTGCTCAAAGACTGCTCGATTTTGTAGGCCAACAGGGCTTCGTTGAATTTACGGGTGAACGAACGCTCGCTGCTCAGGTAGAAGTTTTTAGCAACCTGTTGCGTAATCGTACTGGCACCGGATTGGACGCCGCCGGCCATGACGTTGCCGATCGCGGCGCGCGCCACACCCCAAACGTCCACGCCCCAGTGGTCGTAGAAGCGTTTGTCTTCGGCGGCAATCACGGCATTTTTCAAAACTTTGGGAAAGTCACCGATTTTGGTGAATTCACGCCGTTGCTCGCCGTAAACGCCAATCACTTGGCCGTCTGAAGAATAAATCGTCAGCGGCATTTTGGGTTTGTAGTGTTGTAAAGTGTCCAAAGACGGCAGTTTCGGATAGGTGACCAAAATTGCAATTGCAATCAGCCCCACGCCGAAAAGAGCCAGTCCCAATAAGAGACCCAGGCAGGTCGTTATAATCTTTTTAATCATGACTAAGTAATAATTTGCCATTAATGGCGATAAATAAAGTAAAATGGGAAACGATTTCTATCAGCCACAGTCAATACTGTGCAAAGAATAAGAAGTCCTTTACGGATAACGAAACAGTTACTCACTCCTAAATGATACAGGGAAGTCAAATCATGCGCTTATTTAAAAGCACGAAAGATACCAAAACAGGCAAGGCTTCTAGTGGATTGAACAACCGCTCTGCCATCGGTGTCGATATCAGCCAACATGCCATTAAGATGGTACAACTGACAGGCCGTAGTTTAAACCAAATTCAGCTGGAAAAATACGTTATTACCAAATTGCCTAAAAATATTGTCAAAGGCAACAAAATTCAAGACTACGATCAGCTTGCTACCTACATCCAGCATACTTACGCACAATTACGCAGTTCTTGCAAAAATATTGTTGCAGCCGTGCCACAAAACTTGGCGACAGTCGAGCAAATTATTTACAACCCGCGTGATACCGATTTGGACTTGGAAGAGTTTGTCGAAGCGGAAGTCGGCCAATTTGCGCCTATTGAAGAAATGAACTACGACTTTCAAGCCGAAGAAGTCGGTTCAGGCCAGCATGTTTTAGCTGTTGCTGCCAAAAAAGACGATGTCGAGCCGCGCATTGAAATGTTTGAGAATGCGGGCTTGCCTTTGTCCGCTTTGGATTTAGACTTGCTGGCGCAACGCAATGCCTTTGTTCATTGGATAAATACGCATGCTCCCGAAATGGCAGAGGAAAAAGTTGCCGTGTTCGGCATTCATGCGACGCAAATGTATGCCTTGATTCTGCAAAACGGCCGTATTCTTTACAAACAAGAAACGCCGGTCAGCACAGAGCAGCTCAATCAGCTGATTCAGCGGACTTATCAGGTGACGGAAGAAAAAGCCGCGCAAATGATGGCTTCTCAAAACAAGCCTTCCGACTACCAGTCTCAGATTGCCGACCGTTTTAATGTACAGGTTGCGCAAGAAGTTCAGCGTGTTTTGCAATTTTACTATACCACGCAGGCCACTGATTCTTTCGCCAATATCAAACACATCCTGCTGACAGGCTTTACCGCACAGCAGGCAGGTTTGGCAGAAAGCATTTTCTCGCAAACCAATACGGCAACAGAATATCTGCATCCGATTTCATATGTGGAACGCAGTGCAAAAGTAGAATTGCCGCAGCTTCAAATTGATGCGCCGTCACTGACCTTGGCGTTCGGATTGGCATTAAGGGGACTTTGAGAACATGATCGAATTAACCAGAATCAACCTTCTTCCGTATCGGGAAGAGATTAAACAGCGCAAGCAGCAGCAATTCAAAATATTGATGCTTGGTGCTTTTGCAGTGGGTTTGGGCTTGGCAGCCGCTACCTATCTTGGTATTGACAGCGCCATCCGCAATCAAGAAGGCCGCAACAACTTCCTGCAAACCGAAATCGACAGACTTGATAGAGAATTAGGCGAAATCGATAAACTTCAGCAAGAAAAAGAAGCCTTCTTGGCCAAGAAGCTGAAAGTTGAAGAGTTGCAGGAAAAACGCTATCAAGCGGCTTATATCCTTGATTCTTTGAATGCGCTTACGCCCGATAATACTTATTTGACCGCGTTGGAAGCCGAAAGCCCGACCAGCTATAAAATCAGCGGTCATGCCATCAGCGACAATAAAATTGCCGTTATGATGCGCTCCCTGCCGAGTACAGGTATTTTCTTGCAGCCTGAATTGTTGAGTATTAAAAAAGTAGATAACTACCAAGAATTTACTTTGAAATCTTCAATCAACCAAGTGAATACGCCGGCTCCTGCACCGACTGCCCAAAGCAGCGGTGAAATGGCCGAACCTGTGGCCGAACCTGCTCCGGAGGCTCAATAATGGCATCTAAAAACTTAAAACAATTGGACGTACAAAACCTGTACCTGCTCAATATGCCTTCAAAACTTTTGCTGGCAGGTTTATTGATTGTCGGTATGTTGGCTTTGGGCTATGCCGGCGTATTTAAAGATCAGATTGAAACCCTGAATACGCAGGAAGCTAAAGAGGAAGAGCTGAAGGAAACCTTTACGCGTAAAAGCATTCAGGCAGCAAGCTTGAATAATCTGAAGGCCGAATTGGCTTCGATCCGTTCTGCATTCGACGTTTTGTTGAAACAATTGCCGACCGACGCAGAAATTCCGAACCTGATTCAAGAATTGCATCAGGCAGGTTCAACCAACGGATTGCGTTTGGACAGCGTTGCACCGCTCCAACCTGAAAACGATGGTCCGATTCAAAAACTGCCGTATCAGATTTCCATCACAGGCAAATACTCTCAGATCAGCCAATTTACCCGTGATGTAGGCGATTTGTCGCGCATTATTACGTTAGATTCTTTAAAACTCGTGAACGCAGGCGAGGACAAAGAAGGCAAAGGTAATAAAGGCGAGTTGACATTGAGTGCGATTGCGACGACTTACAAAGCACGTCCGGCCGAAGAGATTGCTGCCGAATTGGCTGCGCAACAGGCACAAGAAGAAGGCAAACCTGCCGAGAATGAGCAAAAATAAAAGAATAGGGAAATCATGAAAAAAATCATCTTACTCTTAAGTCTTCTTCCCTTGGCAGCCTGTACGCAAAGCTATGAAGATTTGACTCAATGGATGACGCAAACCCGTCAGGAAGCAAAATCCAAGATTATTCCGTTTGAAGAGCCGACGGTTACATTGCCTAAGCCGTATAGCCCGCCGAACTTTAAAGGCATGAATGCGTTTGATTCCCGCCGTTTGGACACTGCCCCTAAAGGCGGTAATGCGCCGGATGTGAACCGTCCGAAAGAAACATTGGAAGCCTTCAGTTTGGAAAATATGGCCTTTGTCGGAACGCTGCAAAGCGGCGGCAAAGTTTCCGGATTTATCAAGGTCAACGACCATGTTTATACCGTTTATCCCGGAAACTACATCGGTCAGAATTACGGCAGAATCCAAAGTATTACCGAAGATAAAATTATCCTGACCGAGCAAGTTGAAGACAGCTACGGCAACTGGGTGTACCGGAAGGCCGAATTGCCATTGAGCAGTAAAGAGGCGGATTCTTCCAATAGCTCAGATAGTTCGAACTCAAATTAATTTAGGGGTCTCACTCAATTATGAAAACCAAGCACATGACAAAATTATTTGCCGGCTTCAGCGTTGCCCTCGCTGTTCAGACGGCCTTTGCAGGCAATATTACCGATATCAACGTTTCCACTTTGCCTGACAACCAAAAAATTATCAAAATCCGTTTCGACAAAGACGTCACTACACCTCATGGTTTTGTAACATCTACTCCGGCGCGTATCGCATTGGATTTTGCCAACACCAATATCCGTTTGCCTCAGCCTGTTTTGGAATATGCCGATCCATTGCTGAATCAAATTACTGCGGCACAAAACAATGACCGCGCACGCGTGGTTTTGGGTTTGAACAAAATCAGCCAATACAATACTGAGATTCGCGGCAACGAAGTTTGGGTATTTGTAAACGAATCTACTGACCAAACCAATGCAGCCGTTGCAAATGAACGTGCGGTTACGCCGTCTACCGCGCGCGCTGCTCAGACTTATCAAGCTGTTTCAGCAGCCAATATCGATTTTCGCAAAGGTGCACGCAATTCCGGCATTATTGAATTGTCTGCCCCAGGTTTCAGCGGACAGCCGGACATTAAACAGCAGCGCGATCGCGTGGTTGTAACCTTGAAAAACCATACGCTGCCGACACAAGCGCAACGCAGTTTGGATGTGGCTGACTTCAATACGCCTGTACAAAACGTTACGCTTAAACGTATCGGCAATTCTACCCAGCTCATTATCCGCAACAGTAATGCGAATTGGGACATTAATACCAAAGCCTCTTCCGGCCGTTTTGTATTTGAAGTATCGCCTAAAGCCGCCAATACCGAATCCGGCGGCTTGAACCAAAATGCAAACAAATCGTTTAAAGGCCGTAAAATTTCCTTGGACTTCCAAGATGTAGAAGTCCGTACCATTTTGCAGATTTTGGCGAAAGAGTCCGGCGTGAATATTGTTGCCAGCGATACCGTCAAAGGCACCATGACCCTGTCCTTGAAAGATGTGCCTTGGGATCAGGCTTTAGACTTGGTCATGCAGGCGCGCAATTTGGATATGCGCCGTCAAGGCAACATCATCAATATCGCACCTCGCGATGAATTGTTGGCAAAAGACAAAGCCTTCTTGCAGGCGGAAAAAGAGATTGCCGAATTGGGCCCGCTGTATTCTCAAACCTTCCAGTTGAAATACAAAAACGTGGAAGAATTCCGCAAAATTCTGCGTTTGGAAGAATACGACAGCAATAATTCCAATACCCGCAACACTCTGTTGAGCAACCGAGGCAGCGCCTTAATCGATCCGGCCACCAATACGCTGATCGTGACCGACAACCGCGGCGTGATTGAGAAATTCCGCAAACTGATTGATGAATTGGACGTTCCAACCCGTCAAGTGATGGTGGAAGCGCGCATTGTGGAAGCAGAAGATACCTTCTTCCGCAACTTGGGCGTTAAATTCGGTTCCGGTGGTGCAAGTGGCCGTAACGCATGGGGTAGCAACTGGAGCAATGCACAAACCAACTACAATACCAATGCCTCATTTAACCGTGGCGACGTAGGCTACCGCACATGGACTTTGGATCCGAACGTCAGTCTGCCGACCGCAGCCGCAGTCAACAGCATTGCGCTGGTGCGTGCGTTCTCATCCGGTGCATTGGGTTTGGAAATCAGCGCGTCTGAAGAACAAGGTAAGAGCAAAACCATTTCCAATCCGCGCGTGCTGACACAAGACCGCAAAGAAGCCAAAATTGAATCCGGTACGGAAATTCCTTATCAAGAGGCTTCTTCCAGCGGTGCGACTTCGATTACCTTCAAGAAAGCCGTTTTGGGCTTGACCGTAACGCCGAATATTACGCCTGACGGTCAAATCATCATGACTGTGAAGATTAATCGCGATACCCCGATCGACTGTACCGTGGATTCTCTGACAACCAAGTGTATCAACACCAAACACTTGAATACCCAAGCCATGGTTGAAGATGGCGGTACGCTGATTGTCGGCGGTATTTATGAGGAAGAAAGCACCAATGCAGTGAACAAAGTCCCTGTTTTGGGCGATATTCCTGTTGTCGGCAATCTGTTCAAATCACGCGGCAAACGTGAAAACCGCCGTGAGCTGTTGATCTTCATCACGCCGCGCATTATGGATAATGTGGGTAACAATCTGCGTTATTGATTTTAGAATGACAAACAGGCATATCTGCAAAGGTATGCCTGTTTTCGTTTTCAGACGGCCTGAGATGAAAAGGCCGTCTGAAAAACGACGAACTTTTCCACGAAACCACCATATCGTATAAAATGACCCACATGGAAAAAATCAACGGCAATTTAATCTTAATCGGGCTGATGGGCGCGGGCAAAACCACTTTGGGCAAGCAGCTTGCCCAAATGTTTGAATGCCCGTTTTACGACAGCGACTACGAAATCTGCGCTTCTTCGGGCGTATCCATTCCGACCATTTTTGAGATGGAAGGGGAGGAAGGCTTCCGCAACCGTGAAACCAATATGCTGAAGAAGCTCGCTTCCCGGCGCAACATCGTTTTATCGACCGGTGGCGGCTCCGTATTACGCAGTGAAAACAGACAGATTTTGTGCCAAAACGGCACGGTTGTTTATTTGCATGCCAGCCCCGAAACCTTGCTGGAGCGTACCCGTTACGACAGCAACCGGCCGCTGTTGCAAGTTGCCAATCCTTTGGGCAAACTGCAAGAGCTGTATGACCAACGCGATATGCTGTACCGTCAAACCGCCCATCTCGTCATCGAATCCGACAGCTGTCACAAAACGCTCAAACGCCTGATACAGGCTTTAGGCGAATAAATACGCTTTGCAAAGGAATACTATGCGCACACTGACTGTCCAAACCCCGTCCCATCAATACCCCATCTTTATCGGGCATAAGCTGATTGAGCAGGCCGATATGCTGCTTCAGCCCTATCTAGGTAAAAAAGCAGCCATCATTACCAACGAAACCGTTGCGCCGCTTTATCTCAAACAGCTTCAGACGGCCTTAGACAGACTGGGCGTGCCGCATTTCAGCATTATCCTTCCCGACGGCGAAGAATATAAAAACTGGCAGACGCTCAACCTGATTTACGATGGCCTGATGCAAAACCGTGCCGAACGCAAAACCACTTTAATCGCTTTGGGTGGCGGCGTGATAGGCGATATGGTCGGTTTTGCCGCGGCGACTTATCAGCGTGGCGCACCTTTTATCCAAGTACCGACCACATTGCTCAGCCAGGTCGATTCCTCGGTCGGCGGTAAAACCGCCATCAACCATCCGCTCGGTAAAAACATGATTGGCGCGTTTTACCAGCCGCAAGCCGTTTTGGCCGATTTGACCGCCTTGCAAACGCTGCCGCAACGCGAACTTTCCGCAGGCATGGCCGAAGTCATCAAATACGGCGCATTGGGCGATGCCGAATTTTTTGCCTGGTTGGAAGAAAATATGGCCGACCTGATGGCGCAACATCAAGAAAAAATGGCGGAAGCCGTTTACCATTGCTGCAAAATGAAGGCCGATATTGTTGCCCAAGACGAAACCGAGCAGGGCATCCGCGCATGGCTTAATCTCGGCCACACTTTCGGCCATGCCATCGAAGCCGAAATGGGCTACGGCGTATGGCTGCACGGAGAAGCCGTTGCCGCCGGTTGCGTCCTCGCTTCCCGTTTGTCGCAAATCTTGGGCAAAACCCGACAGGCCGACACCGACCGCATTGCCGCTTTAATGGAAGCCGCTTCCCTCCCGTCTGCGCCGCCCGTTTTCTCCTTTGAAAAATGGATTGAACACATGAGCCACGACAAAAAAGTCAGCAGCGGCATCATGCGTTTTGTCGGTTTGGAATACTTGGGCAAAGCCAATATTACCGAAATTACCGATATGGAAATCCTCCGCCAAACCTTGCAACCGTATTTGTGAGGAATGAAGTAGGTTTGCTTCAAAATATAAAAAGGCCGTCTGAAAGTCATTTTCAGACGGCCTTTGGTTTTAAAACGTTTTCATTTATCGGATTAAAGCTAGATAAACCAATTTGGGCGGGTCAATTATTTAAAGCATCTTTTTATCCAACTCGGCAATAATCAACAAGCCGCTGTCAAAGCGTCGGCTGTCGGCCAGTTTCAGACGGCCTTGATGGCGTTTGACAATGGTGTCTGCGATGGACAGGCCAAGTCCGGTGCCTTGTTGTTCGGTGCCGAGAATACGGTAGAAAGGGTCGATAACGCGTTGGCGTTCGCTTGGGGGAATGCCGGGGCCGTTGTCTTCCACCCAGATGTTGAGGTATTCGGCGGTTTCGTCAAAGCCCAAATCGATGCGGCCGCCTTTGGGAGTATAGCGGATGGCGTTGTCGGTAAAGGTTTTGATGAGGGTGTAGATTTCGGTGTCATCGGCGTGGATTTGGCAGTCGTTTTCGACGGCGACGCCGATGTCTTGACCTTTGGCCAGCGCCAGCGGCATGAGTTCCTGCAAGACGCGGCGGAACTGGTTTTGCAGGTTGATCAGGGTTTTGGGGCGTTGGGTTTCGGGCGCTTGGGCGCGTGCGAGGGAAAGGAGTTGCTCGAGCAGGTGACGGTTGCGCTGTATGCTTTGTTGCAACAGGGCGGACTGCTCGCGCGCTTCGGCGGACAGCTGCATATTGTTGAGCCGCTCTGCCTGAAGGGAAAGGGCGGTCATGGGGCTGCGCAATTCGTGTGCGGCATCGGCGATAAAGCGTTGCTGTTGGCGGACGTTTTCGTCGGTACGCTGCAACAGGTTGTTAATGGCGACGACAAAGCCTTGGATTTCGCTGGGAATGTCTTGCGTGTCCATCGGCGAGAGGTCGTTGATTTGGCGCTGTTCCAAATCGTTGGACAGGGTTTTGATGGAACGCATGGCGCGATGGGTAATCCAGACGGTAAGCAGGATAATCAGGGGCAGGGCGAGGAGCATAGGAAGGATGCTCTGCACGGCGGCCATTTCGGCCAGCTCTTCGCGGTAGTCGCTTTCCTGCATGACGGCAATGCGGCCTTGCTTGGTGTTGCGGGTATAAACGCGGTAGTAATCGTCATCGTCATCGGCCTGAATGGTGTGCAGGCCGTCTGAAATCTGCTCAGGCAGGCTGACAATGGGGTTGGGCGTATTGGGAAATTGAACGGAAATCTTGTTGTCGTTGTCGAGAGAGTGTTTCTCGTCATCGGCATCGCTCGGGTCGAGATAGTTCGCGACTTGGCGCAACAGGTCGTCTTGAACCTCTTGGGTCTCGTGATAAGTATCGTAATATGAAAATATGCCTGCAAGAATGGAGAGGGGCAGGAGCATACAGATCAGGGCAAGGCTGATCCGGACTTGCAGGGATTGTTTGATGGTGTGGATAAGGCGTTGCATGGTTTGTGTGTTGATGTTGTTGTGGTTTTTCAGACGGCCTGATTGTTTTGTGCAACCAGCCAGCCGACCCCGCGGACGTTTTGAATCGCTTCTTTGCCGAGTTTTTTGCGTAAGGCGTGAATCAGGAAGTCAACGGCGTTGCTTTCGACTTCTTCGCCCCAGCCGTAGATTTTGTCTTCCAAATCGCTGCGCGACAAAATCATGCCCGGACGCAGCAGCAGGGCTTGGAGGACGGCAAATTCTTTGTTGCTGAGCATGATGGCCTGTTCCTGCCCGACTACTTCCGCCTGATGGGTGGAAGGGTTGAGCGTGATGATGCCGTTGCTCAGCAGCGTTTGCGCCTGTCCGCCGTGTCGGCGCAATACGGCGCGCATACGGGCTTGCAGTTCCGCCATGTCGAAGGGTTTGACGATGTAGTCGTCTGCGCCGCCGTCTAGGCCGTTGAGGCGGCTGTGCAAATCGTCGCGCGCGGTCACGATTAAGACAGGAACGGTACAGCGGCCGTTGCGGATTTGCGCCAATACGTCCAAACCGTCTTTGCCGGGCAAACCCAAATCCAAGAGCAGCAAATCGTATGCTTGCGCAGCCACTGCTGCGGCAACTTCCGAACCGCGACTGACCCAATCGACAGCGTAGCCGGTGTCTTTCAGGTTGGCACTGACGGCTTGGGCAATCATGGCATCGTCTTCAACCAATAATACGCGCATGGAAGTTCTCCGGAGGATGGGTGGATAGTGATTATAACTGCACTCAATTAGTAAAAATTTAGGAACTGTCGAAAAACAAAAGATGAGGCCGTCTGAAATTTCGTTTTTCAGACGGCCTGTATGCTTCAATTCCGATTATTTAGGGTTTTTTTCAATCAAGGCAACCAGTTGGTCGATATAGCCTTGAACAAAGCCGCGCGCTGATTCGATGAGTTGGCCGTTGTCGTCAAACAGGGTGGGCGAGTTGCCGAGGAATACTTCCGGCTGGCCGGTCAACGGCATATCGAAATACGAAAGGGCAAGGCGCAGATTTTTTTGCGCGCTATAACCGCCCATTTTACCGACAGAATGACTGATGATGCCGGCAGGTGTTTTTTTCCAGGCAACATCGGCATTGGGTTTGGAGCCGATGTCGATGGCGTTTTTCAGGCAGGCCGGTACGGTACGGTTGTTTTCGGAAGTCACGAACAATACGCCAGCCGAGGCTTTGATGGTTTCGCGGAACTCGGTATAGCTGGACGGAGTAGGGAAGTCGGTAACGGCAGGATCGTCGTAGTCGAAGTTGTATAAAGGCAAATGGCCGATTTCGACGATTTGCGCTTCGTAGCCTTCGGGGAACATGGAAATGACGTTTTGTGCGATTTTTCGTGCAAACGAGCCTTTACGCAGACTGCCGACCAAGATGCTGACTTTCTTTGACATGTTTTTCTCCTGTTTAATAATAAAAATGAAAACAATTCTAAATTTTAGTGTTATCTGGGGAAGCGGTCAAGGTTTCAGACGGCCTGTCAAAATAGTTTATGCTAAAATAACGGTTTCGCTGATATTTCAAATTATTATGCACGCTTCTGATTCGCAAGAGGACGCAACGGCACACGAATACTATGCCGACAATCCCGACTTTCCAGCTAAAACCATTGTCGCCACTTTATTCATCGGCGCATTTTTCGGCTATCTCAACGACACGCTGCTGAATGTCGCGCTCACGCCGATTATGAAAGATTTTGGTGTCGATAAGACCACGGTTCAATGGCTGACGACGGGTTTTCTGCTGGTCATGGGGGCATTTACGCCGATTACGACAGGCGTGATTCAATGGTTTGAAACGCGCAAAATGGTGCTGTTTACGCAGGCAACGTTTTTAGCAGGATCGCTGATTTGCGCGTTTGCACCGACGTTTGGCGTATTGGTGGTCGGTCGGATGGTGCAGGCAGTGTCTGCCGCGTTTTTTGTCCCGCTTCTGTTTAACGGCGTGTTGTCGATTTTCCCTCCCAACAGGCGCGGAACGGCGATGGGTGTGATTACCATGATGTTTACCGCCGCGCCTGCAATGGGGCCGACGCTGTCGGGCATCATCATCGACCATACGCATTGGCGTGTGCTGTTCGGTTTTACCGCGCCGTTTATGCTGGCGGCGATGGTGCTGGTGGGCAAATATTTGACAGTCAATTTAAGCAACATCAGCCGTCCGAAAATCGATATGTTGTCGGCTGTGCTGTCGATTGCGGGATTTGGCGGGCTGGTTTATGCGAGCAGTAATTTTGCCCATATGCCGCTGCTGGAATTTATCCTGCTCTTTGCCGCTTCTGTTGTACTGGTGGGTTGGTTTGCGCACCGTCAGTTCCGTTTGGCTACGCCGTTGTTGAACCTTCGTGCTTTTGAATACAAACAGTTCAGATATTGCGTTGTGATTTTGGCCGGTGCGATATTCCTGTTCTTGGGCTTGGAACTGATGGTGCCGATGTACACGCAGCAAGTGTTGATGCTGACCGGTACGGCAACCGGTCTGATTCTGATGCCTGCCAGTATTGCCCAAGCGGTTGCCGCACCTTTGTTCGGTAAATTGTTGGACAAAAAGGGCGGCTGCTTCGTCGTTTTGCCGGCAACAGTGATGCTGGTGGTGTCGTTGGCGGTATTGTGGCTGTTTTTGCGGATTGATACGCAAGTGGTGATGTTGACGGCGATGTTTACGCTGTTGGCGCTTTCCGTGTCTGCTTGCGTAACCGGCGAAACCCATGGTCTGAACGCGTTGCCGAAAACGCTCAATCCGCATGGCGCGGCGATTCTGACCACCATCAACCCGATTGCCGGTGCCATCGGCGCGGCGTTTTTTGTTGGTGCGACCAATATCGGCGAGAAACTTTCCAGTGCAGATATGCCGCAACAGGCAATGCTGGACGGTATCCATTTGGCGATGGGTTGCGCTTTGGTTGTCGGTGTTATGGTCGTCATGTTTGCTTTACGTTTGAAAGCGCATCAGAAATAAATAAAAGGCCGTCTGAAACGTTCAGACGGCCTAAGTACCTCGTAAGAATTTATAAGATTTTTGTAACATAATGAAGTTGAAAAGTATTTTGTCAATCGGCCTGATGATGGCGGTTTGTCCGTCTTGGGCTTTGGATTTCGGGCGTATTCCTGAAAATGAGATTTCTGTTTATGTGCAGGAATTGGACAGTGGCAAGGTGATTGCCGAACACCGTGCCGATGAATTGCGCAATCCTGCTTCGACCATGAAGCTGGTAACGGCGTTTACCGCGTTTCGTATGTTGGGCGGTGATTATCGTTGGAAAACTGAGTTTAAAACCAACGGCCCAATCAAAGGCGATACGTTGAAAGGCAATGTGTATTGGGTGGGGAGCGGCGATCCTGTGTTTGATCAGCATGATTTGGTGCAAATGCAGCAACAGATGCGCGATAAGGGCATACGCCATATTGACGGACATCTGATACTCGACCGCAGTCTGTGGGGCGATGTGAAGAATCCGGATGATTTTGCTTCCGATTCTGCCGAAAGCTTTATGACGCCGCCCGATCCTAATATGTTGGCGTATAAAACCGTTGGACTGCGTGCTGAAAAAGAAGAAGACGGAAGCTTGGTCATCCGTACCAACCCGCCGCTGCCGAATCTGAACATTCAAAACAAATTGACGCTTGAGAATAAAGAAGGGAAGTGCAGTGTTTTAAAAAACCACATGAAGACTTCCTATAAAAACAATACGCTGACCGTATCGGGTAAGCTGCCGGAAAGCTGCTTGGGCAAAGAGCTGTATCTGAATATGTACAGCATGAAAGAATTTGTCGGCAAAAGTTTTGTCAACCAATGGCGTCAACAAGACGGTACGGTTTCAGACGGCCTGACGACAGGTGTCGCGCCTCATGACGCGCATATTTTGGCAAGTCATCAATCCAAACCGCTTGCCGATATCCTCACCGATATGAACAAGCATTCCAATAATCTGATTGCCCGTTCAGTTTTCCTTAAATTTGCCGGAAATATGTCTGATTACAAGCTGGCGCAGACTAAGGCCGCGTCTATCGTAAAAAGCGAGCTGGAGGTTGCCGGTATCAATACGGAAGGGCTGGTGTTGGAAAACGGCTCAGGCCTGTCCCGCGTAGAACGGCTCAATGCGCGAATGATGGCGCAAATGTTGGAAAAAGCCTACTTCAGCCCGTTTAAAAACGAGTTTATCAGTACGCTGCCGATTGCCGGTAAAGACGGCACGCTTAAAACACGCTTGAAACAGCCCGGTGAAAACCTGCGCCTCAAAACCGGTACGCTTAAAGATGTCCGCGCACTGGCTGGGTATTGGTTGGGCGAAAAGCCGTTGGTGGTTGTCGTCATTATCAACAGTCAAAAATCAACCGATTATTTACGTGATTTGGATAAGCTGGTGTCTAAAATCGTTCAGCCCGGTGGCGATCATTGGATTGATGCTAAAGCTTCCTGCGTGATGAGGTATCAGGCTTAATAAGCTAAAAAAGGCCGTCTGAAAATGTATTGACGTTTTCAGACGGCCTTTGTGTAAGAAGAGGAGGCAAGTATTTATGTCTATTTTGAAAGATCATTTAGGGATTTGATGAATAAGTGTTTGGTGTGAATCAGCTTGAGATAGATGGTTTTCAGGGTTTAAACCGTATGTCTGCTTTATTGTGTTGTCCTGTTTTATTTTATCTAAAATAGCTGGATTTTTTATGAAAAGGCATAGGGTATAGACGAAAAAAATACCGGTAAAAACCGGTATTTTTTATTTTTAACTTGATGGCGCGGCGGACGGGGCTCGAACCCGCGACCCCCGGCGTGACAGGCCGGTACTCTAACCAACTGAGCTACCACCGCGCATCCACTGTCAAAGACAATGAAAAGGAAAGTTGGTGGGTGATGACGGAGTCGAACCGCCGACATTCTGCTTGTAAGGCAGACGCTCTACCAACTGAGCTAATCACCCGAAAAAGGGAGATACTGAAAAATCAGTATTTTTAAATAATGGCGCGGCGGACGGGGCTCGAACCCGCGACCCCCGGCGTGACAGGCCGGTACTCTAACCAACTGAGCTACCACCGCGCATTCACTGTCAAAGACAATGAAAAAGAAACTTGGTGGGTGATGACGGAGTCGAACCGCCGACATTCTGCTTGTAAGGCAGACGCTCTACCAACTGAGCTAATCACCCATGCGCAAAATTGCGAAGACGCTATTAAACCAAAAAATCCTGATGCGCGCAAGATTTATTTGCCGATAATTAGATATCTCCCTGCAAGCACCAGTTTTCAAAGGAAATAATTTCTTCCTGCTTGCCTGCGACAACCAAAATGTCACCGGTTTCCAGAACGAAATCAGGGTCAAGGTCTTGGATTTTTCCGGTATTGCGGCGGATAAACAATAGTTTCAGATAATGCGCTGCCAATGGTAATTCACGGATGGTTTTACCGATGGCGTGTGCCTCGCCTTGCAATGGGAAGGCATGGCGGCAGACGGCCTTGCTGTCTTCGTCGGAGAAGCTGTCATCATCACTGCCGACAAACAAGTCCTGCAACGATGCATAGCGGCTGTGACGGATGTGGGTTATGGTTTGATAAACATGGTTGTAAGAGAGACCGTGGCCTAACATGGCATAGCTTGCCAGCACCAGGCTGGTTTCTTTGGTATCGGAGACGGTTTCTTCCGCACCCATTTCGGTAAAGGTTTTGACGTAATCGTCATTGGTGGCGCGAACATAAACCGGCATACTCGGATGCATGGACATGATGTTGCCGAGAACATGTTGGGTCTCGTGCATATTGTTCAGCGTGATGACCACCATTTTGGCGCGCCCCAAGCCGGCGGCTTCCAAGACTTCACGGCGTTTGGCATCGCCAAAGGAAACCGGTTCGCCTGCGTTGCGTGCCACTTGTACGCGGGCAATATCCAAGTCAAGGGCAAAATAGGGGATGCCTTCTTGCGCCAATACACGGGCAACCGATTGACCGCCGCGTCCGAAACCGATAATCAGGACGTGTTCGGATTTGCTCATGGTTTCCACCAGCATGGAGTGCAAGTCCAAGGCTTTCATGTCCCAGTCGGATTTGACGAAGCGGCTGACGATGGCATCGCTGCTGCCCAAGATAAATGGAGCGGCAATCATGGAAAGCAAGACGGCAGCAGTGGCTGCTTGTTCCAATTCGGGCGAAACCATATTGATTTTGCTGGAAATGGCCAGCATCACGAAGCCGAACTCGCCGCCTTGTGCCAAATAAAGCGCACTTTTGAGGCTGTCGCTCGTAGGGTTTTTCATGCGCAAAGCGATGATGAAGACGACCAGTGCTTTCAAGGCCAATAGGATTGCCAACAAAATCAGGATTTGCTGCCAGTTGCCGATCAGCGCCTGAATATCCAGCTTCATACCGACGGTAATGAAGAAGAAGCCAAGCAGGATATCGCGGAATGGACGGATGTCGTCTTCTACCTGAATACGGTATTCGGTTTCGGAAAGCAGCATACCGGCGACAAATGCGCCCAATGCCATAGACAGGCCTTCAAGCTCTGTCAGATAGGCCACGCCCAAAGTAACCAGCAAAACGTTGATCATGAAGAGTTCGGACGATTTGCGTTTGGCAACCAGTCTGAACCAGCGCGACATCACACGGCTGCCGACAACAAACAAAATGCCCAAGGTCAGCAACATTTTCAAACCGGCTAAGCCCAGTTCTACCCACAAGTTGCCTTCGCTGCCGCCGGCAAGTGCCGGAATCAGAATCATCAGCGGTACCACGGCAATATCTTGCATCAGCAAAACACCCATGGCCATTTGTCCATGCGGCTGACCCAGCTCGGTTTTCTCCGACAGAATGCGGCTGACGATGGCGGTGGACGACATGGTCAGTGCGCCCGCAGTGGCAAACGCCCAGTTAAACGGCGTGCCCATTGCCATCAAAATGCCCATAATCGAGAGCATGGTAATGATGACTTGCAAACCGCCCAAGCCGAATACGAGGCGGCGCATGGCTTTGAGTTTGGGCAGGGAGAATTCGAGACCGATGCTGAACATCAAGAACACAATGCCAATTTCACCCAAATAGTCAGTGGCGTGGCTTTGCGGAATCAGTTTAAACATACCCGGACCGGCAATAAAACCGACCAAAAGATAACCGAGCATGGAAGGAATGTTGAACTTGCGACAGCAGATAACCGTAATGACGGAAACCAACAGGACAATGACAATGGGACCGAGGGAGAATTCGTGCATAGAGTGGGCGGCCTTTCGTTAAAAGTAGCTATTGTTATATAGGCCGTCTGAAACACGTCGAAAACCGACAGCAAACCCAAATAAAAACGCACAGAATGAACTTCATTTCTGCAATTTGATTTCCCGTATCATGCTTATTTGGACTTACTGTTTCGAGCGTTATCTAACGGATTATTAAGATTATATCAAGATAGAATGTAAAGTAGTGTTTTGATTGACAAAAAAGGCCGTCTGAAATATTCAGACGGCCTTTAAATAAATGGTTTAAGGCATCAACATGCCGCCGTTGACATGAAGTGTCTGACCGGTAATGTATTTTGCCTGATCAGAAGCCAAGAACAAGACTGCATCGGCAATATCTTGCGCTTCACCGAATTTGCCCAAAGAAGTTTGCGCTTCAAAGGTTTTGCGGGTTTCTTCCGGCAGGGCTCGGGTCATATCGGTGTCGATAAAGCCGGGGGCGACGCAGTTGACGGTAATGCCGCGGCTGCCGACTTCACGTGCCATAGATTTGGAGAAGCCGATTAAGCCTGCTTTTGCCGCCGCATAGTTGGTTTGACCGGCATTGCCCATCACGCCGACAACGGATGTGATGTTGATAATGCGGCCGGTACGCTGTTTCATCATGCCGCGCAATACGGCTTTGGAGGCACGGAACACAGATTTGAGGTTGACCTGCATGATGTCGTCCCATTCTTCCTCTTTCATGCGCATCAGGAGGTTGTCACGGGTAATGCCGGCGTTGTTGACCAAAATATCCAGTTTGCCGAATTCTTTTTCGATGTCGGCAATCAGGTTTTCGATGGTTTCAGGTTCAGCAGAATTCAATGCACGGCCTTCGCCGCCCCACTGTGCCAAGCGTTCGCTGATTGCAGCCGCACCGCTCTCACTGGTGGCTGTACCGATAACTTTTGCACCGGCCGCAGCCAAAGTATCGGCAATCGCCGCACCAATACCGCGCGATGCGCCGGTTACTAAAGCGATTTTGCCGCTCAAATCTTGTGTACTCATGTTTTATTCCTTAATTGAGATTGGAAAAATGGTTTCAGACGGCCTTATTTACCTGGGGAGGGTGCTTGATACCGTCGTTTGTTGATTCTTCGTAATAAATATTCTCTGTAGTATGCCCATGCTTGCTTTTTTTGTCCTTGTTTCCAAAGCCGTTTGGCTGCTTGTCTAAATTTCCTTTTAGGATTTGGAAAGGGCAACCAAGTTGATAGAGGTTGTTCTAGATATCCGTTATTCCATGGGGAATTCTTAAAATATTGATCATATGCAGGGTGGAAGCCTAATTGATGCCACGGTTTGATATGACCAACAAAATGGACTAAGCGGATATTGTTGGGATTGTCGATTAATTCACTGTATTTTTGATGCCAATGTATCCAGTTAAAGTTTTCTGAAAGCCAGTGTACATGACCTATACAGGCTAAATTCAAAATATCTTGGTCTGGACAGGAGAGTTTAAAATTCTGTTTTTCTACGGCTTGCATTTTTTCAGACAAAATTTTATCTATTGCCATATCATTCCATTTGTCAATATTGAATAGAATGACCCCAGAGTTGAAATAAGGCTCAGTATCTGTAAAACCAAATTGATTGAGTTGTTTTATATATGCTCTGTATAAGATTGCATCAGGTACGGCAGCAATCAAAGAATTTGAAATGTCGATTTCAAATAAATCATCAATGTTGCCCAAGCACAGTACATCAGTATCTAAATAAAGCGCAGTATGAGTAATACCTTTTAATAAGCAAGGGATACTCATACGGTAATACATAGCGATAGTAAAATAATGGGTAGTCTGCAGGGTAGAAAAGTATTCTGTATTTAAATGGTAAACGCTTATCGCGTAGTTTTGATTTGATGTTTCAATTTGATCGAAAATATTAAAATCATAACCTTCTGAACCACTAACTAACAAATGAAAATGTATTGGACTGGTATTGTTTTGCAGCACAGAAAGTAACGCAGTGCCGATGTGTTTGATATAGTTTTGATCGGCTGCATAAACAATATGTCTCGGCTGTTCAATAAATTCTCGTTTGCGGATATGAACAGTTTCTAATACTAATTTTTCTCTATCAAACATTTAAATTCTCCACAACTTCTCTATTGATTTCAGGTAATCTGATAGGGATATTCGGTTCAATATCAAATGCGCAGCTGATCCAGTTGCTGAAGCTGTATTTGTGTTTCAGGCCGGGAGCAAGCGGTACATACGGCAAGGTCAGGAAGGCTTTGAGTTCATCAAGGTTGCTTCCATTCCAGTAGAACATATTGTTCGGGTGATAAAAATCGTAATGTACGATGGTCGGATTGGTCGTAATCAGTTTTTTGTCCAATCCAATCGCTTCGAAAATCCGCAAAGAGAGGCCGTAGTGCTTGCGGTTGAGGAAATCTACCAATACAGAGGATTTGGCCGCTTCTTCTAAGTTTTGACGATAGGAGAGGGCGTTTTCAAATGAGAAGAACTCGACTTCGGGAATGCCTAAAGCCGCTTTTTCTTCTTCGATTTTCTTACTGGCCAAGCGGAAATCTATTTCTAAACTGATTGAACGTGCAGCTTCGCAAAATGCACGGATGTCATTGTTGCGGTCGGCAGCGTACGAGCCGATAAACAAGATTTTGTTTTGCGGGTTTTCAGACGGCCTGAAGCTGTCAAAGTAGAAGCTGGTGGTTGGAAAGAGTTTTTCGGCGTATTCGGGGTGTTTGCCTTGGTCAAACGGATCGAAAAAGTAAAATTTGTCGAAAAATTCGATGTTGTCGAAGTCTTCTTTTAAGAAGGTCAGGGCTTCCCAGTTGTAATACACCATTAATTTTGAATGCGCTCTGAGCTTGGCGATGAAGTCTTTCGGGTATGCGCCCAGCCAAATCATGAAGCAATAATCCGCTTGTTCGGGATGTTCGCTTAACAGGGTATTGAGGCGTTCTTCTACGGCGCGGAACATGGTCCGTTTTTTGAAGTCTTTTTGTCCAAGAATATTTCGATACCAGATTTTTTTCAGCCGTTGAAATACATTTTTGTATTTGAACTCTTTTTCTTCATAGGTCAGGGACAGTACTTCAAATCCGCATTTCTCCAAGTTCTCAATAATGAGTTCGTGGATTTTGAAGAGTTCCGGCATGGCGAGAATGACTTTTTTCTTACTCATAATGTATTCAATATAATATTTTGTCAGGCAGGAGTATTTGCCATAGGCAATAGGGTTAATCAATGCCGAGCAGGCGGTTTAGCCATTGTGTAAACGAATAATAGGCTTTGATTTCAGGGGCAGGTTGCTGATACGGACGTGCCAAAAATTCAGGCAATGCGTCTAAATTACCGCCGTCCCATACGAATACGCGGTCTGGGTGGTATAGGTCGGTTTCCAAGATATGTTTGTTGGTGGTAATCAGTTTTTTATCGAAACGCAATGCATCGAAGATACGGAATGATAAGCCGTAATGTTCGAATTGTGCAAAATCGACAACTGCGCCGCAACTTTGCACTTGGCTGAGGTTTTCTTCAAAGCTGAGGATGCTGCTGCGGTCGAGATAGCGGATGCCGTTGTGTCCGAAGGCTTTTTCAGCCCTGTCGTCTTTGCAGTAGATATGAAAATCCAAGGGTAGGTTGAGGCGTTCGGTTTCTTGGATAAAGCGTTTGGTTTGCTCTTCGCGTCGGAGTTCGTAGCCGCCTAAAAAGTAGAGTTTGTTGGTGGGCGCATATTCCGCTACGGGAAAGTCAAAGTAAAAATTGGTGGTGGCTTTGAAATGGCATTGTGGATATTTTTGAATATCGTCGGGGTCGAAAACCCAGCATTGGTCAAAATAATCCAAATATTCAATAATGTCTGGGAAACGACCTACGCCATCCCATTGATAATTCACACAAACATTGCTGTGTTCGCGGATGGTGGCGATGATTTCTTTGGGGTAAATATTGGCACGGATACAGAGCGCATAATCGGCTTTTTTGCCGTTTAGTGAGGCCAGTTTTTGCTGAATGTCGTCGAGGTGGCGGCTGTATTTGAGGTATTTTTTATAGTTGCCGTCTTTGGTGATGTGTTTGTGGTAGAGGTTTTTGAGTCTGCTGCCCAAGTTCGGGTAATATGAATCTCGGTCGTCATAGCACAGATT
Source organism: Neisseria subflava (assembly GCF_003044935.1). Classification (NCBI taxonomy): domain Bacteria; kingdom Pseudomonadati; phylum Pseudomonadota; class Betaproteobacteria; order Neisseriales; family Neisseriaceae; genus Neisseria; species Neisseria subflava. The sequence continues at coordinate 142,522 of NZ_POXP01000003.1, forward strand.
AATGACATCAAAACCAAGAAAACGCAGATTTTTTTCGATACATTGATCCAGTCCGTACATGTAGGGAACGGCAAGAATAATGGTTTTTTTCATAATGTATTCGGATTGGAGTGGGCTGATTTTTCAGACGGCCTTGCCTGACAGGATAAGGCCGTCTGAAAACATTTTAGTGGGCTTCGATAAATGCAGTCACTTGATCGGCATTGGTCAATGCGCTGCACGCGGCTTCTTTATTGATGCGTTTGGCGAGGCCTGCAAGGACTTTGCCGGGGCCGCATTCGGCGGATTCGGTGATGCCTTCGGAAACAAGTGCGTTGACGGTTTCTGTCCAGCGCACCGGGCTGTACAGTTGGCGTACCAAGGCATCTTTGATTTTGTCGGCATCATCGTAAGAGGCAACATCGGCGTTATGAATAACGCGGATTTGCGGTTGTTTGATGGTGATGTCTTTCAGTGTTTCGGCAAGTTTTTCCGCTGCAGGCTTCATGAGGCTGCAATGTGAAGGAACGGAAACAGGCAGCGGCAGGGCGCGTTTGGCTCCGGCTTCTTTGGTGGCGGCCATGGCGCGTTCGACTGCGGCAGTGTTACCGGCAATTACGACTTGGCCTGGGGAGTTGAAGTTGACGGCTTCAACGATTTCGCCTTGTGCGGCTTCGGCACAAATGGCTTTTACTTGTTCATCTTCCAAACCCAAGATAGCGGCCATTGCGCCTACGCCTTGTGGTACGGCGGATTGCATGAGTTCGGCACGCAGGCGGACGAGTTTGACCGCGTCTGCGAAATTCAATGCGCCGGCAGCGACGAGGGCGGTGTATTCGCCTAGACTGTGACCTGCAACGACTGAAGGGATTTTACCACCGGCTTCCAAGTAGGCGCGGTAGGTGGCAATACCGGCGGCCAGCATGATGGGCTGGGTGTTGACGGTTTGTCCGATTAATTCGGCATCTTCGCCGTTAATCATTGCCCACAGGTCTTGACCCAATACGGCGGAAGCTTCGTCAAATGTGGCTTTAACGATGGCTTGCTCGGCAAAGCCGTTCATCATGCCTAGGCTTTGTGAGCCTTGTCCGGGAAAGAAGAATGCGAAAGACATGGTAATTCCTTATTGGTTTGAATGTTTGAGGGTGTCCGCCAGCAGAAGGAGGGTGGCGACAGTATTGGTTGCAGCACTCAGTCGAAAGGTGCGGATAAATCCGGGTTTGCTGGTTTTGTGCCTGAATGCGAGGCTGCCGCAATAACCGCCCGTCCAGCCACCAAGCAGGTTGAGCAGATGCAATTTTGCTTCGGGTATGCGTCTGCCGTGGTTGCGTGCGCGCTGTTTGTCTTGGTAGTAAAGCAGGAAAACGTATGCACTCAGTGCGAGATAGGCGATTGCCAGTTTGGGCAATATTACAGCCGTTATGCTTAAAAACAGGCTGCTGATGCAGAGTGCAAACGTTAGGGATTTCATGGGTTTGAGCAGAATAGGCCGTCTGAAAGGGGTGTTCAGACGGCCCAACCGTTAGTATTTCACCAAAACCGCACCCCAGGCAAAACCGCCGCCGATGCCTTCGAGCAAGAGGTTTTGTCCGCGTTTGATTTGGCCGTTTTTAATACCGACATCCAGTGCCAGCGGAATGGAGGCAGCGGACGTGTTGCCGTGGTCTTGGACGGTCAGGATCACTTTGTCCATGCTCAAGCCCAAGTGTTTGGCGGTAGAGTCGATAATGCGCTTATTGGCTTGGTGCGGCACAAGCCAATCGATTTGATTGGTGGTATAACCGGCTTCTTCGATAACGTCATCTGCGATTTTGGACAGCATTTTGACGGCAAACTTGAATACGCCGGGGCCGTCCATGCTGATGTAGGGCGAACCGCAAATCTGGCCGTTGGCAATTTGTCCCGGGACGTTCAAAAGGTTGAGGTAGTTGCCGTCGGCTTTGAGTTTGCTGTGGATGATGCCCGGTTCGTCAGATGCGCTTAAGACAACCGCGCCCGCACCGTCACCAAAGAGGACGCAGGTGGTGCGGTCGTTCCAATCGACGATGCGGCTGAAGGTTTCAGCGCCGATAACCAAAGCGTTTTTCGCCATGCCACTTTTGATGTAGGCATTGGCAGTGGTCAGGGCATACATAAAACCGGCGCACACGGCTTGTACGTCAAAGGCAGGGCAGCCGTTGGCAATGCCCAATTTTTGCTGCACGATGGTTGCCGTAGAAGGGAACTGCATATCGGGGGTAGCTGTGGCGACGATAATCAGGTCGATATCGTCAGCCTGCAAACCGGCATCTGCCAAGGCGCGGCGCGCTGACTCGGCGGCCAAATCGCTGGTTTTTTCGCTGTCGTCTGCAATATGGCGAAATTTGATACCTGTACGCGTGGTAATCCACTCGTCGGAAGTGTCCACTTTTTTGGCAAGGTCGTCATTGCTGACGCGGTTGGCAGGAAGGTAGCTGCCTGTACCGGAAATTTTGGCATATTGCATGAGAACGGCCTTTTTAGAGAGTTGATTCAGATAGTCGGGTATTGTAAGCGAAAATGGGAAAATTCCCAATATTAAGAATGAAGTCGGTGATTAAAGATAAAAACAGGCCGTCTGAACATTTTGGAGTTTCAGACGGCCTGTGTATATCAGCCTTAAGCTTCCGTTGTTGGAGCAGCGGTTTCTTCCAGTTCGGCTGCTGCTTTGGCGGCTTCCAAAGCAGCCAATTGGGTGGCTACGCCTTGTTCGATTTGAGCGAGGCCGGCGGATTTGGCTTCGTGGTAGGCCTCTTCCAAAGCATAACGGAAGCCGACTTCGTCGGTTCCACCGTGGCTCTTAATCACGATACCGCGTAAACCAAGCAGGATGGCGCCGTTAAATTTGCGCGGATCCAGTTTGCCTTTCAAGCCTTTGAGTGCGGGCAGGGCGGCAATGGCGGCAAGTTTGTTGAACAGGGTGCTTTGGAATTCACGGCGGATGGCGCCGCTCATGAATTTAACCGCGCCTTCGATGGTTTTGAGCATAACGTTGCCGACAAAACCGTCTGCGACAACGACATCGGCTTCGCCATACAAAACGCTGTTGCTTTCGATATTGCCGATAAAGTTGAGTTTGCTGCTGCTCAACAGTTTAAAGGTTTGTTTGACGGCATCCGTACCCTTGATGTCTTCAGTGCCGACGTTCAAAAGGGCGACACGCGGGCTGCCTTTTTCAGGGTGCAGTGCGTGTACCAGCTCGCTGCCGATGATGGCAAATTGAACCAGTTGTTCGGGCGTACAGTCAACGTTGGCACCCAAATCCAAAGCCAGGGTAACGTGTTCGTTGTCGGAAGGCAGGAATTTGGCGATAGCAGGGCGCTCAATGCCGGGAATGGTTTTGAGGACGAATCGAGCGGTCGCCATCAGTGCGCCGGTATTGCCTGCCGATACGGCGGCTTGCGCATTGCCTTCTTTGACTTGGTTGATGGCGATGCGCATGGATGATTCTTTTTTGTTTTTCAGCGCGGATTGCGGCGCTTCATCCATTTCGACGACTTGCGCTGCATGGCAGACGGTAATGCGGTCCATAGGCGCGCCTGCCGAGCTTAATGCTTGGCGGACTGCCGCTTCATCTCCGACCATAATCAGATGTACGTCGGATTGCTGTTTCAGGAAATCCACTGCACCGGGGACGGTAATCGCAAGGCCTGCATCTCCGCCCATGGCATCTACGGCCAGTGTAATCATGTTGTTCTCCGGTTTGTGTGTTTCAGACGGCCTCAAACAATCGGACAAGCACACTCATCTGATTTTCAGGAGATTGAATTGAAAATCAGATGAAAAGGCTTGTTGCGACAGTCGTGCCAGATTTATTGGTTTTGCGCGGCCAATTTGTTGTGTTCGTCAATGTCTAGCGCGTCCCAAGGATAGTTGATCCACCAGTCTTCAACGGTGATGCCGCTGAAATAAGGGATACCTTCAGGAATTTTGCCGACTTTGGCTTTGATTTTTTCATGCAATACTGCCACGCCGATGGTGCCGAAATCTTCTTTCAACAATTCGTTCAGGCAGAATTCCATGGTAACGCGGCTGTCGTCCACTTCGTCAACAACCAGTACGTTTTTGCCTTTCAGTACATCGGGAACGGGATCGAGCCATTGGACTTTTTTTACTTCCTCGGTCACTTGACCTTCGTTATCGCTGTCGTAGTAGGCTGTGGTGACGGCGTAAATCGGAATTTCCAAGAAGCAGCGCAACATGCGGGCAGGGATAAAACCGCCGCCGCCAATGGCAATCATGGCATCGTATTTTGTGCCGGAGTTTTGGATTTTTTCCGCCAATCCTTTGATTACGCGGTGGATGTCGTCGTAGGTGTACCAGATTTTACGTTTCATGGTGTGCTTCCGAAGAGGAAAATACAGGGTGCAATGCAAAAAAGCCAGTCATTGCATGGCAATATTCTGGCTTTTTCAGTCAGACGAACGGATTATTCGCCTTTAGCTTTTACCACTTTACGGCCACGGTACATACCGTTTGGAGAAATGTGGTGTGGACGATGCACTTCGCCGGTTGCGCTGTCAACAGACAGAGAAGGCGCAGTCAGAGCGTCGTGTGAACGGTGCATACCGCGTTTAGAAGGGGATTTTTTGTTTTGTTGAACGGCCATTTCAAGCTCCTAGATAAATAAACTGTGTCCTAATTAACTGCTTTTCAAACCTGCTAAAACAGCGAAGGGGTTTGGTTTGTCCCGATTGACTTCGTCCAGTGTTCCATTGTTGCCGCAGTCTTCGTGTCGAGGGGAGAAAGGGAGCGACATCAGGATTTGGTCTTCAACCAGAGTCCGCACGTCAAGCTCTTTTTCGAGCAGCATGCCTTCCAATTCTTCATCGGCAAGCATGGCTTCGTCCAAACTCTCTTCATCGGCAAACAGGACGATACGGCTGGTTTCATCGAGCAGAAACGGCATGGGCGTAATGCAACGCTGGCAAATCAGGGGCATGTCGGCTTTGACGTTTAAATCGAGAAACAGACGTTGCAGCCGGTCGCGACCGCCTTGCAGCGTAAACGACACGCGTGTCTGTTTGTCGGCCGGATAATCGTGCGAACTAACTCGTTCATCCAATTCTTCGAGCAGGAAGCTGCCTTGCAGATTCTGCCCTTCGGCGGCGAAAACTTCTGGGTCAATCAAATTAGGGTATGACATAAACGGAGTATGATATAATTTCGGCAGTCTAACGTCAATGTTTTTAAGTAAAAATATGGAAGTAAAACTGCCTTTGGTTTTAGGGTCGAGTTCGGTTTTCCGCTGCGGACAGCTTCGCCGTTTGGGTATCGATTTTCAGACGGCATCGCCTGATTTTGACGAAACGCCTATTGCGGGCGAGCATGCGGGCGAGACGGCGCTGCGTTTGGCGGAAGGCAAAGCCCGTTCATTGGCGGCAGCTTTCCCTGCCGCGCTGATTATCGGCGCAGACCAAGTGGCATGGTGCGAAGGACGGCAATTGGGCAAGCCGATGAACGTCGCAAATGCACAACAGATGCTGGCGGACTTGAGCGGAAAACGGATTGAATTTTACAGCGCAATCGTGCTTTTGAATACTGCTACGGGTAAGGTTCAGCATCATGTCGATCATACGGTGGTTGCCATGCGCCAGTTGTCGCAGGAACAAATCAGCCGATATTTGGAACTCGAGCCGGATGCGGTTTATTGTGCCGGTGCGGCAAAGAGCGAGGGTTTGGGCGCCGCTTTGTTGGAGCGTATTGAAAGTACGGACCCGAATGCTTTGATCGGCCTTCCGATTTTCCGTCTGATTGATTTTTTGAAAAACGAAGGTGTGGAAGTTTTATAGTTTGAGGCCGTCTGAATGTGTTCAGACGGCCTGAGATTTTTTGGAGTTGGAAGAATGAAACCGATTTTGTATTTGATTCCTACCCCTTTGGGTGCGCCTGATACGCCATGCCTGTTGTCGTATGAGCAACAGGCGATTGTCGGGCTGACTGATTTTGTCGTTGAAGCGGAAAAAACAGCGCGTGCGCATTTGAAACATTTGGGCGTGACTACGCCTATCCGCGAACTGAATTTGCAAACGCTGAATGAACACACGGATTTGAAGACTTTGCCGGAATTGCTGAAACCTTTGCAAGAAGGGCGCAGTATGGGCATTGTCAGCGAGGCGGGTTGCCCGGCTGTTGCCGATCCGGGGGCGAATTTAGTGGCATTGGCGCATAAACACGGTTTTGAAGTACGGCCTTTGGTCGGCCCGTCCAGCTTGTTGCTGGCGCTGATGGCTTCGGGTGCGAATGGGCAAAACTTTGCGTTTAAGGGTTATCTGCCGTCTGAAAAAAATGAGCGCATTCAGCGTTTGAAGGCTTTGGAGCAACGGTCGCGCCAGCAGAATGAAACGCAGCTGTTTATCGAAACGCCGTATCGCAACGATGCGTTGTTGGCTGATGCGGTGGAAAACCTGCATCCTGAAACGCGCTTGTGCGCGGCTACGGACTTGACCTTGCCGACACAGGAAATCATCAGCCAGACGATTGCGCAGTGGCGAAAAAGAAAAGAAATGCCGAATTTGAAAAAACGCCCGACGATTTTTGTGTTGCATGCCGCTTAAAACTGGATTGGATTCAATCTCAAACTGTATTTGTTTGGGGAAATAAAAAAAGGCCGTCTGAACAACAGACGGCCTTTGTGTTGCCTAAGCTTTTATCAAGAAACGACTTCGCCTTGGGCGCGTTGTTTTTCGATGCTGCGGTTGATGTGCCATTGTTGGGCGATGGTCAAGAGGTTGTTGACTACCCAGTACAGAACCAAACCGGCAGGGAAGAAGAAGAACATGATGGAGAAAATCAAAGGCATGACTTTCATCATTTTCGCCTGCATTGGGTCGGTTGACGGCGGATTCAGATAAGTTTGTGCAAACATGGTCGCCGCCATAATAAAAGGCAGGATGTAAAAAGGATCCGGACGGCTCAAGTCGGTAATCCAACCCAACCAAGGCGCTTGGCGCAATTCTACGGAGGCGAACAATGCCCAGTACAGACCGATGAAGACGGGGATTTGCAACAGCATAGGCAGACAGCCGCCCAGCGGGTTGATTTTCTCGTCTTTGTAAAGCTGCATCATGGCTTGTTGTTGCGCCATGCGGTCATCGCCGTATTTCTCTTTGATGGCTTGCAATTTAGGCGCGGCGGCACGCATTTTTGCCATAGAGCGGTAAGAGGCGTTGGTCAATGGATACAGTACGGCTTTGACAATGATGGTCAAAACGATGATTGCCCAGCCCCAGTTGCCGATGATGTTGTGCAGTTGGTTCAAGAGCCAGAAGAGTGGGGAGGCGAACCAGTGTACTTTGCCGTAGTCTTTGGCCAGTTGCAGTTTGTCAGCGATGTTGGCGATAACGGAAGTGGTTTGCGGACCAGCGTACAGGTTGATGGCGGTTTCTGCTTTTGCACCGGCTTGGATGGCGGCTAAAGGCACGCTGACGCTTGCGCTGTACAGGTTGTCGTTGCGACGTTTGATGTCGATACGGCAGTCGCCTGCAGTGCATACGCTTTGGCCGTCTTTAGGCTGCAAAATCCAAGTGGACATGAAATGGTGTTCAATCATGCCGAGCCAGCCGGTCGGGGTTTTGCGGATGTATTCGGCTTCGGATTTGCCGGATTTGGCATCGTCGTCCAAATCAGAGAAGCTGACTTTTTGGAAGCCGCCTTCAGGGGAGTAAACCACCGGGCCGACGTAAGAGCGGGTAAAGTAGCCTTGGCCTTCGGGTTCGCTGTGGTCGCGGACGATGCGGTAGTCTGCGCTCAGGTTGACGGGTTGGCCTTTGCTGTTGGTAATGTCGAAACGGACGTTAACCAAGTAGCTGCCTTTGGTGAAAGTATAAACTTTGTCGATTTTCAGGCCGTTGGTTTCAGGCGCACTCAGGCGGACTTCAACTTTGTCGCCTTCCAAACTGTATTGTTTTTGCGGAGCGCTAAAGCTGATACCTTTCAGAACGTTGTTGCCTTGTGCGTCCAAAAGCTCGGATTGGGCAACGTAGGTGTATTCCTTGCCGTCGTTAAACAGGACGAAAGGTTTGTGTTCGTCGCCGGTTGCTTTGTATTGCAAGAGGGTCAGCTGACGCAGGTCGCCGCTTTTTTCGTCGATGACGGCTTTGACCGTGTCTGTGGTAACGGTAATGGGGGTGGCTGGAGCAAGCGCGGCTTCGGCAGCGGCTTTTGCCGGAGCAGCGGCCGTTTGCTGTTGCGCGGCTTGTTGCGCCGGATTAGGTTTGGGGCTGGGGAAAAAATGTTCCCAGCCGGCAAAGATTGCCACTGAAATGGCAAAAAACGCCATTAGTCTTTTAAAATCCATAAGAGATTCCTGGAATTGACGGATAGGTAATCGAGATGAAAACTGCTTCAGACGGCATTATATAGAAACCGACGGGAAATTAAAGGAAATCGTGTTCTTTAAATGGTTGACAGCAGCATTATGGAATAGGGTCATGTCCGTGTCCGCCGAAAGGATGGCATCGTGCGATGCGTTTGATTGCCAGCCATCCGCCTTTGAATGCGCCGTATTTTTTGACGGCTTCGACTGCGTATTGTGAACAGGTCGGGGTATAGCGGCAGCGCGGCGGAATGAGGGGGCTGATGCAGTATTGGTAAAAGCGGATGAGTGCAAGGATGAGCTTGGAAAGCAGGGTGTTCATCGGCGTTTTTTCATCAGCTGGGCAAGTTGGTTGCGGGCTTCCGGGGCGGTTTCCCGATTAAACGCCTGACGCACGCGCACAACAAAATCATGCGGCGGCAGCTGGTGTTGATTCAGCCTGAACCAGTCGCGGATGACGCGCTTCATGTAATTGCGGTCATGGGCGCGTTTGGCGGTCTTTTTGCTGACGACCAAACCAAGGCGCGGATGGCCGAGCGCGTTGTCTGCGGACTGGGAGACTTGCAGCAAATCGTGGCTGCGTCGGTTTTTCAACGCAAAAACGGATGAAAAATCATCCGTTTTTAATAAGCGATACTGCTTTGAGAAGCCGTAATTCAAAATTATACAGCCAAGCGTTTGCGGCCTTTGGCGCGACGGGCAGCCAATACTGCGCGACCACCACGAGTTTTGGAGCGAACCAAGAAGCCGTGGGTGCGTTTGCGTTTGGTAACGGAAGGTTGATAAGTGCGTTTCATGATGTTTCCTAAAAATTGGTAGATAATTAAACCGTGAATTACACTCCAATTTGTTGCTTTTGTCAATCAATATAAAAACTTTTCGTTGGTCAAAGTGAGACAACGGGTTTTATGCATTGATAGAATTTGTGGATAAAATTTTGCGGCGGTTGTGGATAAAAAAGAGCGGAATGGGTATAATCGCCCAACCTTGCTTTTCTCTGTGCGCAAGGCCGTCTGAAAGCAGCGGGAGTATCGTAAAAATTTGATTTTTATCGGATTGCCTGTCTGCTCTGCCTTCTTGTATTTCCCAAATCTTCCATTTTCCGAGCTTAATCTCATGACGTTAGCTGAATTTTGGCCGCTGTGCCTTTGCCGCCTTCACGAAATGTTGCCTGCCGGGCAGTTTGCGCAATGGATTGCGCCTTTGACCGTGGGCGAAGAAAATGGCGTATGGGTGGTGTATGGTAAAAACCAATTTGCCTGCAATATGCTCAAAAGCCAGTTTGCCGCCAAAATTGACGCCGTGCGTGCCGAATTGGTGCCTCAGCAGGCTGCTTTTGCGTTTAAGCCGGGCGTAGGTGCGCATTATGAAATGGCAGCTCAGGCTGTTGCGCCGGTGCAAGTGCAAGAAGTCATTGAAGTTGAAGAATTTGTAGAGCCTGTTCAAATGCCTTTGCAAACTGCTGCGCCAATGGAAGAAGATAGGCCGTCTGAAACGGTTTCCAAGCCTGCCACTGCCATGACGGCTGCCGAGATTTTGGCACAACGCATGAAAAACCTGCCGCATGAGCCTCAAGTGCAAACTGCCGCTCCGGCTGAGTCTAAAGCAGTTGCCAAAGCCAAAACCGACGCACAACACGATGCGGAAGAAGCGCGCTACGAACAGACCAATCTGTCGCGCGACTATACATTTGAAACTTTGGTGGAAGGTAAGGGCAACCGCCTTGCCGCCGCAGCCGCCCAAGCGATTGCTGAAAATCCGGGACAGGGCTACAACCCGTTTTTCTTATACGGCAGTACCGGTTTGGGTAAAACCCACTTGGTGCAAGCCATCGGCAACGAATTGCTGAAAAACCGTCCTGATGCCAAAGTGCGCTATATGCACTCGGACGACTATATCCGCAGCTTTATGAAGGCTGTGCGCAACAACACTTACGATGTATTCAAGCAACAATACAAGCAATATGACCTGCTGATTATCGACGATATTCAGTTCATCAAAGGTAAAGACCGTACGATGGAAGAATTCTTCTATCTGTACAACCATTTCCACAACGAGAAAAAACAACTGATCCTGACGTGCGACGTATTGCCTGCCAAAATCGAGGGTATGGACGACCGTCTCAAGTCCCGTTTCTCATGGGGTTTGACGTTGGAACTCGAACCGCCCGAATTGGAAATGCGTGTGGCGATTTTGCAGAAAAAGGCAGAAGCAGCCGGTATCAGTATCGAAGACGAAGCCGCTCTGTTTATCGCCAATCTGATCCGCTCCAATGTGCGTGAGTTGGAAGGCGCGTTCAACCGAGTCAGCGCCAGCAGCCGTTTTATGAACCGTCCTGTCATCGACATGGATTTGGCGCGTACGGCTTTGCAGGATATTATTGCCGAGAAACACAAAGTCATTACCGCCGACATCATCATCGATGCGACAGCCAAATACTACCGTATTAAAATCAGCGATATATTAGGTAAAAAACGCACGCGCAACATCGCCCGTCCGCGCCAAGTTGCCATGAGCCTGACCAAAGAGCTGACCACGCTCAGCCTGCCTTCTATCGGCGATGCCTTTGGCGGTCGTGACCACACGACTGTGATGCACGGCGTCAAAGCAGTGGCGAAATTACGCGAAGAAGACCCCGAATTGGCGCAAGACTACGAAAAACTGCTGATTTTGATTCAGAACTGACCCAATGCAATTTCAGACGGCCTGATGTCAATATGAGGCCGTCTGAAAACAAAAAATATTTTAAAATACCCAAATCAACCGATTTCAAATTCAAAGGAATGGAACATGCTGATTTTACAAGCCGATTGCGACAGTCTGCTCAAGCCGTTGCAAGCCGTTACCGGTATCGTTGAGCGTCGCCATACTCTGCCAATTCTGTCCAATGTGTTGCTGGAAAGCAAAGACGGACAAACCAAACTTTTGGCAACCGACTTGGAAATCCAAATCAATACCGCCGGCCCTGAGAGTCAGGCAGGCGATTTCCGCATTACGACCAATGCTAAAAAATTCCAAGACATCCTGCGCGCCCTGCCAGACAGTGCGTTGGTGTCCTTAGATTGGGCAGACAACCGTCTAACTTTGCGCGCGGGCAAATCCCGTTTTGCCTTGCAAACCCTGCCGGCCGAAGACTTTCCGTTGATGAATGTCGGCAGCGACGTCAGCGCGACTTTCTCGCTGACTCAAGAAACCTTCAAAACCATGCTTTCGCAAGTGCAATACAGCATGGCGGTTCAAGATATCCGCTATTACCTCAACGGCTTGCTGATGCAGGTTGAAGGAAACCAACTGCGCCTTGTTGCAACCGACGGCCACCGCCTTGCTTATGCGGCCAGCCAAATTGAAGCAGAACTGCCGAAAACGGAAGTAATCCTGCCGCGCAAAACGGTATTGGAACTCTTCAAGCTATTGAACAATCCGTCCGAGTCCATCACCGTTGAGCTTTTGGACAATCAAGTACGCTTCCAATGTAATGGTACGACCATTGTCAGCAAAGTCATCGATGGCAAGTTCCCTGACTTTAACCGCGTGATTCCTTTGGATAACGACAAGATTTTCCTCGTGTCCCGTACCCAGTTTTTGGGTGCGCTCGAGCGTGCTGCCATTCTTGCCAATGAAAAATTCCGCGGCGCACGACTGTTCCTGCAGCCTGGTTTGCTGAGTGTCGTATGTAGCAACAACGAGCAGGAAGAAGCGCGCGAGGAGCTGGAAATCGCTTACCAAGGCGGAGAACTCGAAGTCGGTTTCAACATCGGCTACCTGATGGATGTGTTGCGTAACATCCACTCCGACGATATGCAGCTTGCTTTCGGCGATGCCAACCGTTCAACGCTGTTTACCGTGCCGAACAATCCTAACTTCAAATACATCGTGATGCCGATGCGTATTTAATTGGTGTGTGAATAAACAAAAAGAGCGTGTACGGTATACGCTCTTTTTTATAGGCTTGAATCAAAAGGCCGTCTGAAAATTGTTTTTCAGACGGCCTTTCTATCAAACCGGGATGATTCGGTTAAATAGGAAAACTGGGATTAACGTGGACGTGGTTCGCAGTTTTTCACCAGGAATGAGCCGTTAGGGGCGTTCACGCCAACCACTTCAGAAGTAGTGTGGGTGTTTTTGTCGATGAAACCGGCAGACATTACATAGCCGCGACGGTTGGTGAAAGTAGTGCCAGTGCTGTCAGAACGTTTTTTGTCGACAACCAAAGAGGCTTTTTTGCCACCGGCGTTTACGTCAGCAGTAACTGCACGGCCGCTGCGGTCAAAGCCGTACATCACGTTCAGTGATTTGCCACCGTCACAACGGTAAGAAACGAAGCCGGCAGGTGCAGCGGCAGCAGAGAAGGAAACAGTAGCCAATGCGGCTGCAGTGATAACAGAAAGTAATTTCATGATCTAAGCTCCATATGAGGGTTGTGTGTTATCTTGCAAAGTGAGAAAGGGTTTCCGTTTGCAGATGAAGCGTATTTTAGGCGTTTTGTCGGTAGTGGCAATTAGGTAAATTGCAAAACAGTGTTTACTTATGATTACCCGATTGTTTATTAATAGAAAGTTGTTTGTAATTTGGTGTTGCAAAGTAGTTATGTGGGTTGTTGCGGAATATATACATTAATGATTCTTTAAGAAATATAGCGAAAGAATACAAAAAAGGCCGTCTGAATGTTCAGACGGCCTTTGATATGAAGCGGTTTACAAGAAGAAAATTGCAGCCACAGTCACGGCGATGATGCCGTAGATGGTCATAGGGATGACAGTTTTCTTGATGATGGCACCTTCGGCGTTGTTCACGTTCAACACGCTGCACACCGCGATGATGTTGTTGATGCAGACCATGTTACCCATTGCGCCGCCGACGGATTGCAGGGCGAGGATGAGGGTAACGGACAGGCCGGTATCAAGCGCGATTTGTTGTTGAATCGGGCCAAAGGTCAGGTTGGATACAGTGTTGGAGCCTGAGAAGAATGCACCGATTGCGCCAAGGTAAGGGGAGAAGTACACCCAGTGTTCGCCTGCCATCGCGGCAAACTCTTTACCGATGATTTTCACCATGGAGTCATCGCCGCCAACCATCATCAGCTGAACCATAATCAGCGCACCCATCAGGGCAAGCAGAGGTTTTTTGGTTTGGTTGAAGGTTGCAGCGTAGAAAGACCACGCATCTTTGAATTTGGTTTTGTACAGCAGGATGCAGATCCAAACGGTGAAGACAAACGGAATCCATGCCGGAACGTAGAGAGTTTGGTAGGAAGCGTTTACGCCTTGGCCGAAGATGTTGCCGAAGGTAATGGTCAGGGAGTCGCTGACGGTAATTTTGGATAAGTCAAACGGCAGTTGGAAGCTGAACCATTCTTCTTTACTGGTCAGCAGGCCTTTGATGCCCAACTGTTTGATACGGGTTACCACCAGCATGCCGATCAGCATACCCAAAGGAGCCAGTGCTTTGGCAACTTGTGCGAAAGGTACTTTTTCTGCATTCGGGTCTTTGGCGTAATCTTTGCTCAAGCCCCAGCCGCGGTTTGCCGCGAATACGGACACCATCAGGCCGATTGCGCCGGCAACCAGAGATGGGAATTCTTCATTGACCATAGCCAATGCAACGTAAGGAAGGGTACAGGAGAATACGGCGATACCGATGAAGCCCAAGTTTTTGCGGATTTCAGCCCAAGGTACGATGAAGCTCAAGCCGATGACGGGGATGATGAAACCAGCAAAGAAGTGCATTACGCCGGTTTGCATACCGATTTCCATAATGCTCTTTTGATCCAAGCCCAAAGGCGCAAAGCCGAACCAAGTCGGAGTACCTACTGCACCGAAGGAAACAGGTACGGAGTTCATCACCAAAGCGAAGATGGCTACTTTTAATGGGTTGAAGCCCAAGCTCATCAGGATCGGCGCGGCAATGGCGGCAGGCGTACCGAAACCGGATGCGCCTTCAATCATAAAAGCGAAAGACCAGCCGATGATCATCAACTGGGCAATCGGATTCGGGCTGATGGTAGCCAGCCATTTGCGGATGACGTCGATACAGCCGGTGGTTTCCATCATGCGGTTAAACATAATGGCACCGAAAATCACGGTAATCGGGGTCAGGGTAGAGACGAGGCCGGACGCGGCTGTTGCGTTGAGCAACATGGCGTTGTCGCCGAAATAAAACAGTTTGATGACGTAAATCAGCGCGGCGGTAATCGGCAGCGCAATGTAAGACGGCATACTGTTTTTCTTAACCATCAGCCAAATCAGCAGGATGATGGGGAAAATGCTGAGAAAGAGAGCCATAGGAATATCCTCGGGGCAACAAGCACCATAACCGTCAATGCGATGGCGGTTTGATGCGATGTGTTGAGTAATAGATGTTTTTCGAATAAGGATTGCCACCTTTTTAGATGCAATCAGTTATCAGGTAAATTGGTTTTACCAATTTATGAAAACTGTTGCACACTTTACGTAATCTTATGTAATCGGTCAAGAGGTTTGTAACAAAAAAAGCCGTCTGAAATAGGGTTTCAGACGGCCTGAGAGCATTGCCAGTAGTGCATTTGGTCGAATATCGAATGGTATTTACATTCAATATTTTGTAAAGGTTTTGTTTTTAATTGATTTCAAACGAATTATTCTATTCCTGCCCATTTATGTGTTTGTACGCTCAGTTGCCAATGGACGGGGGCGTCTGGTCGGCTGTTTAACACGCCGATTTGGCGGATGGTGTCGTAGATATTCATTGCGCCGTCTTGTTCGCAGGGGGAAAGGTAGTAATGTCGGGCGCGGATTTTGCGTTCCATCTCTTGGCAAAACGCAACGACATCGCCGTCGGTAACAATACGCACTTCGTCTGCTTTCTCGATGCAGCTTTTTTCGTATTTGGCGGCGTAACAGGCTTTAGGGCTGGTGGCAACGTAGTCAATTTGCGGTAGCGCAGGGTTGAGGCCGTTGGTTTCGATACACAGGAAATAGCCTTCGGCTTTGAGTGCATTGAGCAGGGTATCCAAATGCGGTTGGATGGTGGGTTCGCCGCCGGTAATGATGATGTTGCGCGCCGTGTAGGTTTTCAGACGGCCTAAAATATCGGACAGGCTCATCATGCCGAATTTAAGGTAGTCGGTATCGCACCAGCTGCACGCGAGATTGCATTTGCCCAAACGGATGAAAACGGCGGGCATGCCTGTATTCCAGCCTTCGCCTTGCAGGCTTTCAAAGATTTCGACAATGCGGTATTGGGGATTGTTCGGCGTGATGTGAATGGTCATGAATGTCGGGTGTGTGGGATTGAATCGTTGTGGTGAAGCGTTTTGAGAAATCGGTTGAGGCAGCCATTCTTTCTGTCAGTTCAATAGGAAAGAATGGCTGGTGTGTGCTTAAGCGGCAATGACGGCTGCGGCGGCCAAAAATGCCGGCAAGCCTTGTTTGAGCAAAATGCCTTTGTTGCCGGATGAAAACGCGCCCCATGCGGCGGCGATGAGGACGAATCCGAGGAACAGGATGGTCGCGCCGTAAACCGCGTTATCGGGCGCGGCAAAGCGTGCCCATACCAAACCGATGGCGAGGAAGCCGTTGTACAGGCCTTGGTTGGAAAACAGGGTTTGTACGCGTTTTTGTTCCATAAATTCGTAAGGCATATTGAACAGCTCTGACGCTTTTTCGCTTGGGATTTGCGTCATTTCGAGCCAGGCGATGTAGAAATGTTCGACAGCGACGAAGAGGACGAGGAGGGTGGAGATGATTTTCATGAAGATTCCTTTTGATGTTTAGCGTATGAGGTATTTATGGGAACAGGCTGTCTGAAAAATACAAAATGCCGGTTTATTCCCCTTTATATTCTGCACACGAAGTCGGCGTTTCCCATAGTTTCACGCTGCACACTTTGACACCGGCGTTTTTCAGACGGCCATACATTTCTACACTCATGTTTTCGGCGGTGGTGCGGCAGGGCAGGCGCAGGGTTTTCATGTTCCAGCCTTCCAAAAGCGCGGCGATTTGGCTTTCGCGTTCGTTGTTGCCGTGATAGATGAAGGCATGGTCGAACGGGTCGGTAATGTGTTGTTTGACGATGGCTTTCAGGTCGGTAAAGTCCATCACCATGCCGTCTTTTGCGCCGCCTTGGATAACGGGCGCGGAGACGGTGATTTCGAGTTTGTAGGTGTGGCCGTGCAGGTTTTGGCATTTGCCGTCATGCCCGTCGAGCATGTGCGAGGAATCGAAGGTAAAGATTTTGGTGATTTTCATGAGATGAAGGAAGCCGATCAGGCCGTCTGAACGGTGTAAAGCCTATTTCAGACGGCCTTAAGATTATTGTTCGGAAGGGAGTTTGAGGAAATGCTCGCGATAATGGCGCATTTCTTCGATGCTTTCGAGGATGTCGTCCAATGCCTTGTGCGAACCGCGTTTGACCACGCTTTTGGCGACGGCCGGATTCCAGCGTTTAGCCAATTCTTTCAGCGTGGATACGTCTAAGTTGCGGTAGTGGAAATAGGCTTCCAAACGCGGCATGTATTTGACCATGAAGCGGCGGTCTTGATGGATAGAATTGCCGCACATGGGCGTGGATTTCTCGGGTATCCATGTGGACATGAAGTCCAACAGGTTTTGCTCGACTTCGGCTTCGGTCAGTTTGGATTCGCGCACGCGTTGGGTCAGGCCGGTGCGGCCGTGGGTGGAGGTGTTCCACTCGTCCATGCCGTCGAGCAACTCGTCGCTTTGATGGATGACGTAAACGTTCGATTGCGCCAGTACGTTCAAATCGGAGTCGGTAATGATCATGGCGACTTCGATAATGCGGTCGTGTTCCGGGTTGAGGCCGGTCATTTCCATATCGAGCCAGCAGAGATTGTTTGCGTTTTGGGTCATTTCAGACGGCCTTGTGTTTTCAGTTGGCAGTATTATAAAGGATAAAGGTTCGGGCCGTCTGAAAGCATTTGTAACAAGTTGTGCAATCTCTTGATATAATCGTCCGTTACACAAAAAATCACCGCCAAAAATCATGAACCCAAGCCCTTTGCTCGATATTATCGATACGCCTCAGGATTTGCGCCGTCTGGAGAAAAAACAGCTGCCGCAAGTCGCCGCCGAATTGCGCGAATTTCTGTTGGATTCCGTCGGTAAGACGGGCGGCCATTTCGCCAGTAACTTGGGCGCGGTCGAGCTGACGGTGGCACTGCATTATGTGTACGATACGCCCGAAGACCATTTGGTCTGGGATGTCGGCCATCAAAGCTATCCGCACAAAATCCTCACCGGCCGCAAAAATCAAATGCACACCATGCGCCAATACGGCGGTTTGGCGGGTTTCCCAAAACGCAGCGAGTCGGAATACGACGCGTTCGGCGTGGGGCACTCTTCCACATCCATCGGCGCGGCCTTGGGTATGGCCGTTGCGGACAAACAGTTGGGCAACAACCGCCGCAGCGTCGCCATCATTGGCGACGGAGCCATGACGGCAGGTCAGGCATTTGAAGCCCTGAACTGCGCAGGCGATATGGATGTCGATTTGCTGGTCATCCTCAACGACAACGAAATGTCGATTTCCCCCAATGTCGGCGCGCTGCCGAAATACCTCGCCAGCAACGTCGTGCGCGATATGCATGGCCTGTTGAGCACCATCAAAGCCCAATCGAGCAAAGTATTGGACAAATTGCCCGGCGCGATGGAGCTTGCCCAAAAAGTCGAAAATAAAATCAAAACCTTGGCAGGCGAAGCGGAACACGCCAAACAGTCGCTGTCTTTGTTTGAAAACTTTGGTTTCCGTTACACCGGCCCTGTGGACGGCCACAACGTTGAAAATCTGGTGGACGTATTAAAAGACTTGCGCGGCCGCAAAGGCCCTCAGTTGTTGCACGTCATCACCAAAAAAGGCAACGGCTACAAATTCGCCGAAAACGATCCTGTCAAATACCACGCTGTCGCCAAGCTGCCGAGCGAAGTGCCTGCGCCGGAAGTCAAACCTGCCGCGGCCAAACCGACTTATACGCAAGTGTTCGGCCAATGGCTGTGCGACCAAGCAGCGGCTGACGAGCGTTTGGTTGCCATCACGCCTGCCATGCGCGAGGGCAGCGGCTTGGTTGAGTTTGAACAGCAATTCCCCGACCGCTATTTCGACGTCGGCATTGCCGAGCAACACGCCGTTACCTTTGCCGGTGGTTTGGCATGCGAAGGCATTAAGCCTGTCGTGGCGATTTACTCCACTTTCCTGCAACGCGCTTACGACCAGTTGGTACACGACGTTGCCTTGCAAAACCTGCCTGTTTTGTTCGCTATCGACCGCGCCGGTATTGTCGGTGCAGACGGCCCGACCCATGCCGGTTTGTACGATTTGAGCTTTTTGCGTTGCGTGCCGAACATGATTATTGCCGCACCGAGCGACGAAAACGAATGCCGCCTGCTGCTCTCAACCTGCTATCAGGCAAACTCTCCGTCCGCAGTCCGTTATCCGCGCGGTACAGGCACGGGCGCAACCGTTTCAGACGGCCTGGAAACCGTTGAAATCGGTAAAGGCATCATCCGTCGCGAAGGCGAGAAAATTGCCGTTATCGCCTTTGGCAGCATGGTTGCTCCATCATTGACCGCCGCCGACAAGCTAAATGCGACCGTTGCCGATATGCGCTTTGTCAAACCGATAGATGAAGAACTGATCGTCCGTCTTGCCCGAAGCCATGACTACATCGTTACCGCTGAAGAAAATGCCGAACAAGGCGGCGCAGGCAGCGCGGTGTTGGAAGTGTTGGCGAAACACGGCATTTGCAAACCGGTGTTGCTGTTGGGTGTAGAAGACAAAGTTACCGAACACGGCGACCCGAAAAAACTGTTGGACGACTTGGGTTTGAGTGCCGAAGCGATTGAAAAACGCATTGCCGGCTGGATCAAGGCCGTCTGAAAAATGATTAAAACCTATCAATACATTGCATAATTTATGGGAAAAAAATTAATCAGCATCAGCATGGTGCGCAACGAAAACGACGTGATCGAATCGTTTGTCCGTCATAATCTCGAGCTGATGGATGAAATGCACATCATCGATCACGGCAGCAGCGATGGAACAAGGGAAATCCTGATTCAATTGAAAGAAGAAGGTTTACCTGTATTTATCTATCAATATCAAGCGCTCAAGTTCAATCAAGATCAATTGGTAAACCTGCTTATGAAGCAGCTTGTAGCAAAAGATGAAGCGATAGATTTCGTATTTCCTCTGGATGCGGACGAATTTATTTCATGTCTTAGCCGTACCATGCTGGAACAACTCTTGGATGTCATCGGAGAAAACAGGATCGGCATGTACCTTTGGCGCGGCTATTTGCCGACATCGTTGCAATACAACCCCGATTTCACCACACAATTTACCGAGCAACGCCTCGAAACGCTCTTTACCCCCAAAGTCATTATTCCCAGATGGGCTGCCGAATCTTGCAGCGTGATTATCGGCTGCCATTATATGCTGGATAAAGATGGCAACAAGGTTAAATCAACCCTGTTTCATTCGCCGGATTATCGAGGCTTACATTCTTGGTTTATCGAGCAGTTTTCCGCACAATTTGCAGAGACCGATTTGTTGTGGCTGGGGCATTTCCCAATCCGCTCCTTGAACCAGCACATCAAAAAAATCCTCGAAAAGTCCATCTTGATTGCCATTAAAGACGGAAGCAATGATATTGCCTGGGAAAACCAGTTGCGCGAATTGCTGGACAACGGCATGAAGATGGACTTGAACGATTTACGGCTGTTGGCATACAGATACCGCGCCGGTTCTACAAGTTTGGAAGACCCGCATTGTAAAGTCAGCCGTTACGAACCCTTGCGTAAAAAACCGCTGATGCTGAAATACACCTCGCCGGAAGCAGGCGATCCTTTGATGACTGTCGGACATCTGGTACTTGCATTGGCAAGCGGCGCACAAGATTCCTCTTTAGGCCTTAACGCCGTCTGAAAAACACAGCCCGCACACACAATAATAGGAAAATTATGATCAGCATCTTTGATATTTTCAAAATCGGCATCGGCCCGTCCAGCTCGCACACCGTCGGCCCGATGAAGGCTGCGGCCGCCTTTGCTGATTTGCTGCATGCCGAAAACTTGGATACACAAGTGGCACGCATTGTCATTGAAGTGTACGGCTCGCTTGCCTTGACCGGAATCGGACACGGCACATTCGACGCATTATTGCTCGGTTTGGAAGGCAGCCTGCCGCATGATATCCCGCTTGCGGACATCCCCCAACGCTTGGAACGTATCCGCACGCAACACGTTTTAAAACTCAACGGCCGTGAAATAGCCTTCAATCCTGAAAAAGATTTGGATATCCGCGGCGACAAAGTGTTGCCCAAACATCCGAATGGTTTGAACTTTATCGCCTATAATTCAGACGGCCTGAAGCTGAAAGAACAGATCTATTATTCGGTTGGCGGCGGTTTTATCGTAACAGACGAAGGGTTTGCACAAGAGGCGCATGAAAATTCGGACGTGCCCTATCCTTACAAAAACTGCGACGAGTTGCTGGCACAATGCCGTCTGAACCAGTTGAATATTTCCGAAGTCGTGTTGGCCAATGAAGCAGCGTTGGCAGGTTGCGATGAAGTGGAAGTGCGCCGCCGTGTGGCTGCCGTAGCCGATGTGATGGAAAACTGCATCAAGCGCGGCTTGGGCGCGGAAGGGCAGCTGCCTGGCGGCTTGAACGTCCGCCGCCGCGCGCCGCAGTTGGCAGCCAAACTTAAAGTCCTACGCGAGAGCGAAATCGTCAATACCCAACTTTGGCCGATGGTGTACGCCATGGCGGTCAATGAAGAAAACGCCGCTGGCGGCCGCGTCGTAACTGCACCCACCAACGGAGCGGCAGGCATTATTCCTGCCGTCTTACACTATTTCCGCAAATTTAATCCCCACGCCAACCAATCGCGTGTAGAGGACTTCCTGCTGACTGCCGGTGCCATCGGCATTTTGTATAAAACCAACGCATCGATTTCCGGCGCGGACGTTGGCTGCCAAGGCGAAGTCGGCGTGGCATGTTCCATGGCGGCAGGCGCATACGCCGAAGTTATCGGTGGTACCCCGAAACAAGTGGAAAACGCCGCCGAAATGGCCATGGAACACCACTTGGGCCTGACCTGTGATCCTGTCGGTGGCTTGGTGCAAATCCCCTGTATCGAGCGCAACGGTATCGCCGCCGAAAAAGCCCTCAAGCTCGCCACCCTCGCGCTTTTGGAAGACGGTACAGACAAAAAAGTCTCACTTGATGAAGTGATTCAAACCATGCTGCAAACCGGCCGCGATATGAAGGCAACCTACAAAGAAACCTCACTCGCAGGCTTGGCCATTACTTTGCAGAAAAAAGCCATACCGGTATCCGTGCGCGTGGTGGAATGTTAGCAATAGGGTAGGGGATCTGCCCGATAAAAAAGGCCGTCTGAAAAACTTTCAGACGGCCTTTTTTGTATGGATCGAATAACTACCCGTTTTTTTGATAAGGGTTTTCCAGTCCGGCCATTAAGTCGCGGAAGTATTCGCGCAACTGTTTTTCGGAGCAACCCATCAGCAGCGCGTCTTCAAATGCGTCCTGCGCTATTTGGTACAGTTCGTTCAAGTTTTCGGTCATGACTTTGACTTTTTCGGTGCAGGAAACAATCTGACCGTCGTCGTCATACCATTTGGGCATTTGCGGCATTGCCATCGTGTACCTCAATTCAAGAAACGGGATGGATCGTTTTTCTTCACGCGGCGGGCAAAGGCGTATTTCGCGCTCCAATATTTGTGGCCGAGGCTGGTAATTTCGATACGTTTGCCCGTTCTCGGCGCGTGAATGAAATTGTTGTTGCCGATGTAAAGGCCGACGTGGGAAATACGGCCGCGACCCATGGTGCGGAAAAAGACCATGTCACCCGGCTGCAACTCGGAACGGTTCACGGCAACGCCCATTTGCGCCTGTTCGGCAGAGGTGCGCGGCAGATTTACGCCCATGGCGCGTTTAAAGATGTGTTGCATGAAGCCGCTGCAGTCAAAGCCGGTAGAGGCTGATGTACCGCCGTAGCGGTAGGCTACGCCGAGCAAGCCCATGGCGCTGCCGATCAATTCGTCTGCATTGCCTGAGGGTGCGCGCGTATTGTTGCTTGGAGCGGAGTGTGTATTGACGGGGTGGACAGGGGTTGCCTGACGCGTATTGCCGTAAACGTTGGCGTTGTCGTTGAATTGGTTTAAAACACGCTGACGGGTGGTAATCAGGTTTTCCAAATCATCGGCGTAAGAAAAATTGACGCTCGCGAGCATGGCGACCGAAGTCCAAACTGCTGCGAGCCGGAGTAAAAAATTCATTATAAAAACTTCCGTTTCAGAAGGCATTCCCTGCCGATTGCAGGCACATTGCCGGTTTCTGAGATGTTATCCCGTATCATTCTCTTGTTATCTGCTTGATTGTATTAAAAAACCGTCTTTTTGGCAAAAAAACTGCTGTTATTTTGCGTTAAACCCTTGTTTCCAAACAAACTAGAAAAACATCAAACACGGTTTCGCTTGATTTATCCGCCGCTGCAACCATATAAGCGGCATTCATTGATTTATTTTCAGAGAATGACATGACACAAAATCACAGCGATATCCGTACACGCTTTATCTTCGACGATATGCCTATCCGCGGCATGCACATCCGCCTTGAAAAGGTTTGGCACCACATCGTCAACCAAAAACATTATCCTGTCGCCATCCGTCGCGCATTGGGCGAATTGTTGGCCTCCGGTGCTTTATTGTCTGCCAACCTTAAAAACGAAGGCGCGCTGATTGTTCAGGTTCAAGGTCAGGGCCGTCTGAAAATGTTGGTGGTGGAAGCGACTTCTGAAAATACTGTCCGTGCTACCGCGCGTTGGGACGAAACTGCTGAAATCCATGATGATGAAAGCCTGACTGCGCTGTTGGGCGAAAACAGCGTGTTCGTTTTGACTCATCAGCCTAAAGATGCTGACCCATGGCAAGGTGTTGTCCCGCTGGAAGGCGACAGCATTGCGCAAATGCTGGTCAACTATATGAAACGTTCCGAGCAGCTCGATACCTATATTACGCTTGCCGCCGATGACCAAGCTGCAGGCGCATTATTGTTGCAACGTCTGCCGGAAGAAGAATTGGATGATGCCGCTTGGGAGCATGTGACCACGCTTGCGCAAACGCTTACTCCGCAAGAATTGACCGGTTTGGATGCGCATCATGCCCTTTACCGCCTTTACCATGAAACCCCGCCCCGCGTTTTTGAACCGGAAGCCATTGAATTTGCCTGCACCTGTTCCCGCGGCAAAGTCAGCGATATGCTGTTGATGCTTGGCGGTCAGGAAGTCGGCGGCGTGGTGGCAGAACAAGGCAGTATTCAAATCGATTGCGATTTCTGCCATAGCAAGTATGTGTTTGATGAAACCGATGTCAACGCTTTGTTTGGCGCGGATGTGGTGAATGTCGTACGCCAAGAAAATGAGCGTTTGCAGTAAGTACGGGATAAAAGTTTCTTAAGGAAATTGGCTTTATAGAAGGGCTGGTGTAATACCTGTCCTTTCTTTTTGGGAAAACTGAATATCATCAATAGAAAATGCCGTCTGAAAAAAGCGTGGCTGATTTCAGACGGCATGATTGTTTTAAACGATGCGTTTAATGTTTCAAGATTATTTCCAAACCAACAAAGCGTGGTTGCGTTTGCCGCGGCGGACGATGGTGTATTTGCCGAAACGTTTGTGTTCGTCGGTCAGCATGTAGGCATCGTCAGGTTTTTCAGCGGCATGGTTCGGATTGTTGGCTTCAGCAGGTTTGCCGTTGAGCAAAACCGCTTTGCTATTTACAAAACCGCGCGCTTCTTTGTTGGAAGACGCCAAACCGGTTTTTACCAAAGTCTCTACCACGTTGAGGCTCTCGGAAACTTCAAAAGTCGGCAGGCCGTCGAGTGCCAGCTGCTCGAAGTCGCTTTCAGTAAGATGGCTTTGGTCTTCGGCAAACAGGCTTTCAGAAATGCGTTGGGCGGCGGCAAGGGCTTCTTCGCCGTGAATCAGACGGGTCATTTCTTCGGCGAGAATGCGTTGCGCTTCTGGCTTGGTGCCGCTGGCTTTATCTTTAGCTTCGATGGCGTCGATTTCTTCGATAGACAGGAAGGTAAAGTATTTCAGGAATTTGTACACATCGGCATCGGCGACTTTCAGCCAGAATTGGTAGAACTGATACGGAGAAGTTTTCTTCGCGTTCAACCATACTGCGCCGCCTTCGGTTTTGCCGAATTTGGTACCGTCTGATTTGGTTACCAGAGGCAGGGTCAGACCGAATACTTGTTTTTGGTGCAGGCGGCGGGTCAAATCGATACCGGCAGTGATGTTGCCCCATTGGTCGGAGCCGCCGATTTCCAAAACCGCACCGTGACGCTTGTTCAATTCGGCAAAGTCGTAGCCTTGCAGCAGGGAATAGGCAAACTCGGTGAAGGAAATGCCCACATCGTCGCGCTCGATACGCTGTTTGACGGATTCCTTGTTCAGCATAGAGTTGACGGAAAAATGCTTGCCGATGTCGCGCAGGAAATCGAGGCAGTTCATGCTGCCGAACCAGTCGGCGTTGTTCGCCATAATGGCGGCGTTTTCGCCTTCAAAGCTCAAAAACGGTTTCAGTTGGTTGCGGATGCTTTCTACCCAGCCGGCAACGGTTTCGGCGGAATTCAAGCTGCGCTCGGTTGCTTTGAAGCTGGGGTCGCCGATCATGCCGGTTGCGCCACCCACCAAGGCAATCGGCGTATGCCCCGCCTGTTGGAAACGGCGCAAGGCCAACACGGGCAGCAAGTGGCCGATATGCAGGCTGTCGGCGGTCGGGTCGAAACCGCAGTAGAGGGAGATTTTTTGTTCGTTCAACAAAGCATCTAAGGCTTCGATGTCGGTGGTTTGCGCGATAAGGTCGCGCGATTGTAAGTCTTTTAATACGTTCATTTATTCGTCTTTAACTATTCTGGTAAGTATTCGCTAGGAACTAGGAGAGATTGATTGTGACCTCTACCTGAATCTTTTAACGCTTTATTGAATAACCTACTAATTGAGGATATTTTGTGAAATACGTGAGGATTATCCGTAGAATTTTGAAGCTTTTTACATAAATGGTCACGAATGGCAATAATATCTTTATCTATATCTAAATAAGTAGGATAAGCACTCTCTGTTTTTGTATAAAAATCTGCAAAAATATCAATATAAGCAGGACCATCAATAGCCTGCTTTATATGAGCATCAAATAATTTATAAAATTTACAAGAAGCATTATCAGGAGACTTATTATAATCGTAAATAAGATTTTTTACTTTGCTATCTAATATAATCCGAGGAATTGAAGCCAACTCAGATTCTAGTTGATAGGCTCTATTAAATGCAGGACCAAATAATATTTGATTTTCATTGTTGTCATCATGATAAAGCAGTCCTGCTGAAATTCCCCCTCTACACAAAAAACCATGCGTTAGCAACTCTCTAGCTCGAAAAAATGAAGTATAAATGAGAAGTGCTAAATTTTCTGCTCCCTCAACAGTCAACCTGCCATTTTCATCAACTTTTAATGGGACAGAAAACGCAAAAAAATCAGAGAATGTAGTTAGTTTGTCGTCGTAATCATCTGGTGTTTTCTCAATTTTCCAAGTACTAATAAATTTGTTAGCACTTGGATTTTTAGGCTGTTCCAATGCAAAAATTAAGTTATCGAGATTTTCAGCATCCTGGCTTTTCCTAATGAAATCTTTGAATCCTAGGATATCCAAAAAAACAACTACTCGATCTTCATAAAGCTTATTTCTGCGTTCTTGAGAATCATCTAAGGCATCTTGAGATTTTGGTGTTTGGTTAGCTTGTTCAAGTAATTTTTCAAGATTATCCAAAAGGTTGCCTAAGTGAGGTTCTTGCATGAAAATCTTCTCTTTAGCTACTAAAATAATTTCGGATTAAATGATCAGGGATAATATCTCCATTGCCCGCTCCGTTTTTAAATGTTATATCCCAAGGAGAATCTGGTAGATGGCTTAAATCTACTAATTTGAAAGCAGATAGATGTCCTATTTTTTTTAATGTTTCTGCAATCACATCACGTTCTTCGGTTGTATAGGTATTGTGATTATAGACATAAGAAAGGTGATGAATATAATCTCTTGGAATGGAACCATCTTGAAATTGCCGTAAAGAAAAATATAAGTCTCTATTAACAGGTCCTAAGGGCCATGCTTCAAAGGGGTTTTCTACATTAAGTAGTTTCATTTCTTTAGCTAATGCAATACCATAACAAAAATAAGTAAGCTTTTGTAGTTGTAGATTAGAGAGTGCAGTAGATTGAATATCAAGAATAGTATCTGCTAAAGTGTAAATAGAGGATGGCATAATCTCACCTTTTGATCTGGTAGGTGGGGAAAATCTATCTTATAACAAAGAGCCTCTTTTTGAAATAGGCTCTTTTCTTTGAGTTTTCCCTTGTATAAAGTTTTACACGTTAAACAAAAAGTGCATCACATCGCCGTCTTGCACGACATATTCCTTGCCTTCCACGCGCATTTTGCCGGCTTCTTTGGCTTTGGCTTCGCCGCCGAGCGACACAAAATCGTCGTAGGAAATGACTTGGGCGCGGATGAAGCCGCGTTCGAAGTCAGTGTGGATGACGCCGGCGGCTTGCGGGGCGGTGTCGCCTTTGCGGATGGTCCAGGCGCGGACTTCTTTGACACCGGCGGTAAAGTAGGTTTGCAGGCCCAAGAGGTCGTAGCCGGCACGAATCAGGCGGTTCAAGCCCGGTTCTTCCAAGCCCATTTCGGCGAGGAATTCGGCTTTTTCGTCGTCTTCCAATTCGGCGATTTCGCTTTCCATTGCGGCGCATACAGCCACAACCGGTGCGTTTTCTTTTGCAGCTAATTCTTTCAGACGGTCGAGGTGCGGGTTGTTTTCAAAACCGTCTTCGGAAACGTTGCCGACGTACATGGCAGGTTTGGCAGTCAGCAAGAACAGCGGTTTGAGCATGGCAAGTTCTTCTGCGTCCAAACCGAAGGAGCGTACAGGCTTGCCTTCGTCCAAATGCGGCAGCAGTTTTTTGCACAGATCGACCAGTTTTTGTGCGTCTTTATCGCCTGAGCGTGCGCGTTTTTCTTCGCGGACGATGGCTTTTTCGACGCTGGCCAAGTCAGCCAGTGCCAACTCGGTGCCGATGGTTTCGATGTCTGCGATCGGATCGACTTTGCCTGCAACGTGGACGATGTTGTCGTCGTCAAAGCAACGTACAACGTTAACAATCGCATCAGTCTCGCGGATGTTGGCGAGGAACTGGTTGCCCAAGCCTTCACCTTTGCTCGCGCCTGCAACCAAACCGGCGATGTCGACAAATTCGACGATGGCGGGCTGCATTTTTTGCGGATTAACGATTTTTGCCAATTCGGCCATACGCGGATCGGGGACTTCAACGATGCCGACGTTGGGTTCGATGGTACAGAAAGGATAGTTTGCCGCTTCGATACCCGATTGGGTCAGCGCGTTAAAGAGGGTGGATTTGCCGACGTTGGGCAAACCGACGATGCCGCATTTCAAGCTCATGGTTTTTCCTGAAAAGATAAAAGTTTAACGGCGGATTATAGCATATTGTGGAGGTACTCAACACAGCCGCAATGCTGGTGTGTTCTTATGATAAAAGGCCGTTTGAAAAAAGAGGGCAGGCATTCAGCTTATTGTTCTTCCGAAGAATGAGTAAATGAATAAAGCCGTTAAATAAAACAATTTTTCGGACAGGAGGCTTAAGATCAAACCTGAAAGAATGCCCAGTACCCAATAAATCATCTGCCGGTATTTCGGGTCGGATGCGGTACGCAACATTTTGAAATACAAAACCAGACAGCCGAACATACAGATTGTTTGAAACAGAATGAGGGGGAGGCTGTCAATGGCTTCGGAAATCGAATCATGAAGGATGATTATCCCTATGCGTATGCATAAATAAATTAAAGCCGAGCCTGTCGCCGAATGCCCAAAAGGGACGGGTGTGTCGGATGAATCGGGTGTTTTGTGGGGCTGAAGCCTGCCGAATAACAAGATAAATACAATGTCAAACATAATGATAGTTGCCTTGGTGTGAGATGTTTTTGTTTTCAGACGGCCTCAGGATTGTCTGAAAGCGTATTGTGCGGCGTATGGGGTGGTGCCGTGGTAAGGTATGTCAGTAGGTCGATCATCCATCATGCTGAAGCGGTTGCCATAATTAAGTTAATAATTTGATTTTTCAGTGTATTATCTGCTGTTGCCAGTAATGGTTTGAAATACAGGGCAAGTGAAATGAATAGGGTAAGAGTGGCAAGCAGGTTAAGAAACATTATGAGGCTTGTGGGTAAAGCCTTTGCCGCGGTTCGCAGTTAGTTTAAAGGCCGTCTGAAAACTGTTTCAGACGGCCTTTTTTCCGTGCTGCCTTAACCGGTATTACGCAAACCTTGCGCCACGCCATTGATCGTCAAGTGAACCATCAGCAGGGCGTGCGGATTGTCGGGCTCTTTGCGCAGGCGTTTGAGCATGGCAACTTGCAGGCCGTTGAGGGCGTTCAGGTATGGAATCCTCAAGGCAAGCGAACGGGCGAGGCTGCGGTTGTCGCGCAGGAGCTCTTCGGTTTGCAACAAGTCGAGCAGTGCTTTGCGGCTGCGTTGGTATTCTTCCTTAATCATGCCGAAGATGACTTTTGCTTTATCGGGCGATTCGCTCAAGCCGGCATAGTTTTCCGCCAAGGTGATGTCGGTTTTCGCCATTACTTGTTCCATGTTGGAGAGCATGGCTTGGAAGAACGGGTTGTTTTGGGCGTGTTCGCGCAGGGCGGCGAGTGTTTCGGGTTTGCCTTCGCACAAGGTTTCCACTGCGCTGCCGAAACCGTACCAAGCCGGCAGCATGAGGCGGTTTTGCATCCATGAGAATACCCACGGAATTGCACGCAAGTCTTGAATCCGCGCCAAGGTTTTGCGGCTGGCGGGACGGCTGCCGAGGTTGAGGGTGGCGATTTCCTGAATCGGGCTGGTTTGCAGGAAGTAGTCGATGAAGTCGGGGTGGGTAATCAGTTCGCGGTAGTATTTGAACGATACGTCCGACAAATCCTGCATCAGTTTGGCATCAGGGTCTTTTTTGTCCGGCAGGATGCTGGCTTCCAAAGTCGCGGCAACCAAGGTTTCCAAGTTGCGTTGGGCATTGCCCGGGTCGGCGTATTTGGCGGTAATGACTTCGCCTTGCTCGGTAATGCGGATTTGTCCGGCAACACTGCCTGCAGGTTGCGCCAAAATAGCTTGGTAAGAAGGGCCACCGCCACGACCTACGCTGCCGCCGCGGCCGTGGAACAGGCGCATGCGGACATCGTATTTTTTGAAGAGTTCGACCAAGCCCAATTCGGCCTGATACAGACACCATGAGCTGGTAACGTAGCCGCCGTCTTTGTTGGAGTCGGAGTAGCCGAGCATGATTTCTTGGATGTTGCCGCGGCTTTCGAGCAGGGCGTCATACCAGTCGAGGCGGAACATGGTTTCCATGACCGGACAGGCGTTTTCGAGTGCTTCGATGGTTTCAAACAGAGGCACGATATTGATGCGGCTGTGCGGTTTGCCGTTTTCTACCACCAACAGGCCGCTTTCTTTCAGCAGCAATGCCAAGGCGAGCAGGTCGCTGGGTTGTTCGCAGTTGGAAATAATGCTTTGCGTAACGGCATCTTCGCCGAATTCGTCTTTGATTTTGCGCGCTTCGTTGAAAATCGCCAATTCGTGGCGGGTATGGTCGCTGTATGTGATGAATGGGCTGTACAGCGGACGTTGATGGCTCAATTCGCGCAACAGGGCGGTTTGTTTTTGCTCTTCGTTCAGGCTGTTGTAGTCTTCCAAGCCTGCGTGTTGGAAAAGCTCGGCAACCACATCGGCGTGTTTGCCTGCGTGTTGGCGCAGGTCGAGCGGCATCATGTGGAAGCCGAACACGGACACGCTGCGGATAATGTCGGCCAGACGGCCTTCTGCCAGCAGTTGGCTGCCGTTTTCGTGGAGCGAGCGTTGCAGTTTTTTCAGGTCGTTGAGGAACTCTTCGACCGTGGCATAAGGCTCGAGGAAGCCGAATTTGCAGCCCATGCCCAAACCGAGTGAGCGTGCCTTGCCCATGGCGCGTGCCATGATGTAGGCGATGGCGCGGCGGTAGGGTTCTTCGGTGCGGGCGATTTCTTCGTCAGGCGAGAGGGCGGCCAGTGCCATCACGTCGTCGTTGACTTTGACGCGGCGGATGGAGAGTGGCAATTCGCGGTAAAGTTTGTCGAGTTCGCCGCGATAGAAACGGAACACTGCGTCGGCATGCCGTCTGAACGCAAAACGCAAGGTTTCGGCAGAAACGAACGGGTTGCCGTCGCGGTCGCCGCCGATCCAGCCGCCGATTTTAAGGATATTCGGAACGCGGACGCCGGGATAGGCTGTCTGAAAATCACGTTCCATTGTGCGGTAGAGTTTGGGCAGGGCTTCAAAGAAGCTCATTGGGAAGATGGATACACCGTTGTTGATTTCGTCGTTGACGCTAAGTTTGTGGCGGCGCGTTTCGCTGGTCTGCCACAAGCCCAAAAGCACGGTGTCGATTTCGCGGCGCAACTGAGCCAGCGCATCAGGATTAGTGCAGCGTTCGCGTTGCGGCAGCAGCGCGCGGATGCGGCGGTTGAAGCTCAAGACGGTTTGGCGTTGCACTTCGGTCGGGTGCGCGGTCAAAACGGCGGTAACGACCGTGTTGTCCAGTTGTTGTTGCACCGCTTTGCCGTTGACTTTTCCGGCTTTGAGCTTGCGCACGGTTTCCGTCAGGCTGCCTTCGGCACTGTTGTGTCCGGCCTCTTCGTGGATTTGGCGGCGGCGTTCGTGGTGTACGTCTTCGGCGATGTTCAAAATCTGTGCGAACAGGCCGCAGGCCAGGGTTAAATCGTGGGTTTGTTGTTCATCTAATTGCGGCAACACCTTTTCAATCAAGGCAGCGCTGTCGTCTGAAGTCGATAATAACTTAACGGTTTCGACCACCAAAGGCGACGCTTCCTCATGCAGCAGATTGAAAAGAGACTGTTTTAAAAATTCCGCATCCGCCGCCAGAGCGGCATCTTTTGGATTATTTAAGATATGCAGTTGCATGATTTTTCTCTTATTTAAATGTTAATTTGGGTGTATCGTGAATCCATTGTATAGCAAATTTTTGTAAACTGCCAATGCTGCCGTCCGATACATTTCAAACCGGAAAACAGCCGTCCGTATCCGCCGCGTGGTCGCTGTCTGTAAAATGCCGTAAAATATTGCCCATCAAAACAGAGGCGAGAAACCCATGATTGAATTTCCCAACCAGCCCGATTTTCCTGAACAACACACCGCCGTCGCCGTCGGCACCGTCAACATGAGCCAGCAGGCGGTAAGGGTGTTGATAGAGAATGCCACCGAAAAGGCAAGTATCCTGACCATCGCCCGCGTTGCCGCCATTCAGAGCATCAAACAGACCGCCAACCTGATTCCGCTGCACCTGCCCGGCCGCATCATCGGCGTGCAGGTTGATTTCGATATTAACGTTGAGCTGGCCTGCCTGAAGGCCACATTGACCGTCCAAGCGAACAGCAACGGTAGCATTGCCACCGAAGCCCTGACCGGCCTAAATTTGGCACTCTTGAGCGTTTACGACATGATGAAAGACGTTGACCGCAATATGATGCTCAGCGGCATCCGCCTCGAATCCGAGACCAGCAGCGAAGGCCGTCCTTTCCTGTTTGACAACGCCTACGAAAATATTAATTTCTAAATCACTCAGGCCGTCTGAACATTGGGTTTCAGACGGCCTTATTGTTATGATGAACGATCAACAACTTTTGCGGTTCAGCCGCCATATCCTGCTTGATGAAATCGGTATCGAAGGCCAAGAAAAACTTTTGGCCGCCCATGCGCTCGTTGTCGGTTGCGGCGGGCTGGGTGCGGCGACCTTGCCGTATCTTGCCGCCGCCGGCATCGGCCGCCTGACGATTGCCGATGCCGATACCATTGACGAGACCAACCTTCAACGCCAAATCACATTTACCGAAGCCGACATCGGTAAAAACAAGGCTTTGGTGATGCAAGGCCGTCTGAAACAGATCAACAGCCAAACACACATTACAGCCATTGCCGAATTTCTCGATGAGGCCAGGCTGGTCGAATTGGCAAACGCAGCCGACATCATCCTCGATTGTTCCGACAATTATCCCACGCGGCAGGCGGTCAACCGCGCCGCCGTTGCCACGCGCACGCCTTTGGTTTCCGCCGCGGCCGTCGGCTTTGACGGACAAATCGCCGTGTACCGTCCCGATCTTCCCGATACGCCCTGCTATGCCTGCCTGTTTGATGGCGAACAAGCCAGCGACGGCGCTTGTGCATTGTTTGGCGTTTTTTCGCCATTGGTCGGCGTTATCGGAACGACCCAAGCCGCCGAAGCGCTTAAAGTGCTGATCGGTATCGGTACGCTGTCGCACGGCAAACTTTCTACCTACAATGCATTGAGCGGACAATGGCGGCAATACGGAGTGAGACGCAATCCCGACTGTCCGGTTTGCGGCGGCCGTTAAAGACAAAAAGCAGGGTAAGGGTTTCAATATTGCCTAAGCCAATCCGCTAGAGTAATCATACTTATCTTTTATTAAACTTGAAGGAAGGCGTTTCTTCCCTTTTCAGACGGCCTGTGGCACGATATGATTCAATGATTAATAAATTTTTTGAGGCCGTCTGAAAAAGGATAAGGAGAAACCGGCTTAATGAATATTATTCGTGCCTTATTGGTGGTATTGGGTTGCTTGGCTTTGGGCGAGGCGGCCGTTTGGATTTTGGGGTTGAAGCTGCCGGGCAGCATTGTCGGCATGGGTTTGCTGTTTGCCGCGCTTCAGGCCGGCTGGGTCAAATTGTCTTGGGTGGGAGAACTGGCAGATATTTTGATGGCAAACCTGACTTTATTTTTGGTGCCGCCTTGCGTGGCCGTCATCAGCTATTTAGATGTGATTGCAAACGACTGGTTTTCGATTTTGACGGCCACAATCGGCAGTACGATCTGCGTATTGTTGGTGACAGGTAAAGTGCATGAGTGGGTCAGGAGGTGGGTGTGATGAACATAGACGGGCTGTTGCGCATGCCCTCGGTCATGCTGTTCCTGACTTTGGCCGTATATGCTTTGGCGGTGCAGATTCGGGCGCGCACGGGGAATGTGCTGTGTAATCCGGTATTGATCAGTACGCTGGTGTTGATGGGGTATTTGAAGGTATTTTCCATTGATTACGAGCTGTACCATTCTGCTTCGCACTTTATTGATTTTTGGTTGAAACCGGCAGTTGTGTTGCTGGCGGTGCCGCTTTATCGAAATTGGGACCGTATCCGCAGCCAGTGGTTGCCGGTGGTGTTGTCTCAGTTGGCGGGCAGCGTAACAGGTATTGTTACAGGCGTGTATTTTGCCAAATGGCTGGGCGCTTCGCGCGAAGTGATTCTGTCGCTGGCTTCCAAATCCGTGACCAACCCGATTGCGATTGAAATCACGGCATCGGTCGGCGGTATTCCGGCGATTACAGCGGCAACGGTGATTATTGCCGGACTTTT
The DNA here is from genome assembly GCF_003044935.1 of Neisseria subflava. NCBI lineage: Bacteria > Pseudomonadati > Pseudomonadota > Betaproteobacteria > Neisseriales > Neisseriaceae > Neisseria > Neisseria subflava. The sequence continues at coordinate 176,399 of NZ_POXP01000003.1, forward strand.
TGGCCAGATGGCCGGATATAAAGTGTTGAAAGGGGCGTTGTATATGCCTTCTTCAGTGGGAATGTCTTTGGGTACGGCCTCACATGCGATGGGTATTGCGGCGTCTTTGGAATACGGCCGCCGTATGGCCGCATATGCCGGCCTGGGCTTGACGCTCAACGGCGTGTTGACGGCGATATTGGTTCCTATCTTGATTCCCTTATTGGGCGTATAGCGTTTAGGCCGTCTGAAAATAGTGTAAACAGGAGAAAATGATATGGCTGTAAATTTGACTGAAAAACGTGCAGACGAATTGTTGGAAATCGACGGCATCCGTCTGTTTACAGGTCGTGCCGGCATCAAGCAACAAGACCGCGACGATTTGACGCTGATGGTGTTGGGCGGCGGGCATACGGTGGGCGCGGTGTTTACGCAAAACCGTTTCTGCGCCGCGCCGGTGCATATCGCCAAGTCGCATCTGTTTGACCAAGACGGCGTGTGTGCCTTAGTCATCAATACGGGCAATGCCAATGCGGGTACCGGCGCGCAAGGTCGTCTGGACGCGGTTAAAGTGTGTGCGGCGGTGGCGGAACAGGTCGGCTGCCAATCCAATCAAATCATGCCGTTTTCAACCGGCGTGATTTTGGAACCCTTGCCTGTGGATAAAATCGTGGCCGCTTTGCCGCAAGTGCGCCCTGCATTTTGGTCGGACGCGGCGCGTGCCATCATGACGACGGATACTGTACCGAAAGCTGCTTCACGCAAAGGCTTGGTCGGCGAAAAGCACACAGTCCGCGCCACCGGCATCGCCAAAGGTTCGGGCATGATTCATCCGAATATGGCGACTATGTTGTCGTTTATCGCTACTGATGCCAAAGTGTCCCAACCGATTTTGCAGCTGATGACGCAAGAAATCGCAGACGAAAGTTTCAATACGATTACCGTGGACGGCGATACCAGTACCAATGACAGCTTCGTGATTATGGCGACAGGCCGTTGCGGTCAGAGCGAAATCGACAATACCGCCGATCCGCGCTATGCGCAGCTCAAAGCCTTGCTCGGTTCGCTGGCCTTGGAATTGGCGCAGGCTATTGTCCGTGATGGCGAGGGCGCAACCAAGTTCATCACGGTTGAAGTGCAAAATGCGAAAACTCGCGAAGAGGCGCGCAAAGTGGCTTATGCCGTCGCCCATTCGCCTTTGGTGAAAACTGCTTTCTTTGCCTCCGACCCGAACTTGGGCCGTCTGTTGGCAGCCGTCGGCTATGCCGGTATTGAAGACTTGGACGTCGATGCTTTGAAAATGTGGCTGGATGACGTGTTGGTGGCTGAAAACGGCGGCCGTGCGGAAAGCTATACCGAAGAAGCAGGACAAGCCGTGATGAATCGTCCGGAAATTACCGTCCGCATCGATTTGCAACGCGGCGATACGACGGCGGCCGTCTATACCTGCGATTTGTCGCACGAGTATGTGTCGATTAACGCGGATTACCGTTCTTAAAAACCTTTATCCTTGTTTTCAGACGGCCTTTGAGAAAAGTATCAAGGCCGTCTGAACACATTGACTGCGTGCCTATTATGAAATTTCCACAGACTTGGGCGGCGCGCCTCGCCCACAAAATCCGCCAAACCAAACGCCTGTCCAAAAAGAGCATTGCCTTTCTGTTTTTGCTGGCAGGTTCGGCACTGGTTGCCCTGACGGCTTTGATGTTTGCGTACTTGGCGGATTTGGCTTTGGAATGGAACGCTTTGTTAGTGGGAAAATATCCGTGGTTTGCGTGGGTGGCTTTGCCGCTGGGTTTGCCACTTTTGGCGTGGTTTACGCGCAAATTTGCGCCGTACACTTCCGGCAGCGGTATTCCGCAGGTTATAGCTTCTTTGTCTTTGCCGTATGGCGCGCAGAAAACCCGTTTGATTCGTCTGGGCGAAACCTTTTTTAAAATTCCGCTGACGTTTTTGGGCATGATTTTGGGGGCGTCGATCGGCAGGGAAGGGCCGTCTGTACAAGTGGGCGCGGCGGTCATGAACGCTTGGGGCGCGTGGTGTAAAAAGCACGGGCTGGCGTTTAGGGGCATGCAGGAAAACGATTTGATTGCCGCAGGCGCAGCAGGCGGTTTGGCGGCGGCGTTTAACGCGCCTTTGGCCGGCGTGGTGTTTGCCATCGAAGAATTGGGGCGCGGCGTGATTTTGCGTTGGGAACGCCAAATCCTGATGGGCGTGTTGGCAGCCGGTTTCATTCAAGTGGCGATACAGGGCAACAACCCGTATTTCTCAGGTTTTCAAGGACATGAGCTGCCAAACATGCTGATGTGGGCCGTGGTGTCGGGCATCGTCTGCGGCGTGGCAGGCGGATTGTTCGGCAGCTTTTTGTATCGCGGCGCGGCGGCATTCGCACCGGTACGCTGGCGCAGTTTCATCCGCCGTCATTTGTTGGTGGTCGCTTTTGCAATGGGTATCTTGCTGGCGCTGCTCGGTACGTTTTATCAAGGTAAAACCTATGGCACGGGCTATCACGAAGCCGCAGCCGCTCTTAAAGGTGCGTATGAAGCGCCGTTCGGCTTGGCCGCCGCAAAATGGGCGGCGACCGTGTTCAGCTACTGGGCAGGTATTCCCGGCGGTATTTTCACGCCATCGTTAACCATCGGTGCGATGATAGGCGAACACATGGCTTCTTTCGCGCAACTGGGCGACGCATCCAATGTCGCGGTTTTGCTCTGCATGGCCGCATTCCTTGCCGCCGCGACCCAATCGCCGTTGACCGCCGCCGTGGTGGTAATGGAAATGACGGGCGGACAGAATTTATTGTTTTGGATGTTGCTGACTTGCATCTTCGCTTCGCAAGTATCGCGCCAATTCTCGCCGCATCCGTTTTACCATGCCGCAGGTTTGCGCTTCAGACGGCATATCGAAGCCGAAAGCGGAAATGTTCAGCACGAGAAAAAAGAATAGGTTTGGTATATAAAAGGCCGTCTGAAAATCAGATTTCAGACGGCCTTTATTATGTCGTTTAAAGCTGTATTACGGTTTACTTAAACAGCAAAATCAGCAGCAAAACAACCGCAATCACACCCAGCCACAGGCTTTGGCGTTGCTGTACTTTGACCAGATGTACATAGGCATCACGCATTTCCTGTTGGCGGTTTTCATCAACCAGCGCGCTGATTTTACGCGGCAGGGAAGGAATGATTTGCGCCCAGTCGGGGGCTTCGTTTTTGAGGTTGCGCCAAAGGGCTTTGGGGCCGACCTGTTCGTTCATCCAACGCACCAAAAACGGTTTGGCGGTTTTCCACAAATCCAAATCGGGATCGAGTTGGCGGCCCAAACCTTCGATGTTGAGCAGCGTTTTTTGCAGCAATACAAGCTGCGGCTGGATTTCGACATTGAAGCGACGGCTGACTTCAAACAGGCGCATCAGTACCAAGCCGAAGGAAATTTGCGAAATCGGTTTGTTGAACACCGGTTCGCACACGGCGCGGACAGCCGCTTCCAATTCTTCCGCGCGCGTGTCGGCAGGCACCCAGCCCGATTCGATGTGGGCGGTAGCGACGCGGTGGTAATCGCGGTTGAAGAATGCGAGGAAGTTGATGGCGAGATAGCGTTTGTCGTAGTCGGTCAACGTGCCGACGATGCCGAAATCGAGGGCAATGTAGCGGTTGTCGGCGGCGACCAAAATATTGCCGGGGTGCATATCCGCATGGAAAAAGCCGTCGCGGAAAACTTGCGTGAAGAAGATTTCCACGCCGTAATCGGCAAGTTTGTGCAAATCAATGCCGTCGGCTTTGAGTTTGGCAATATCGGATACCGGAGTGCCGTCCATCCATTCGATGGTCAGCACGTCGCTGGTGCAGTAGTCGTAAAACACCTTCGGCACAATCAGCATATCGCTGTTTTGGAAATTGCGACCGAGCTGGCTGGCATTGGCGGCTTCGCGCATCAAGTCCAATTCGTCGTGCAGGTATTTGTCAAATTCGGCCACTACTTCGCGCGGCTTCAAACGCTTGCCGTCTGAAAACAAACGCTCCACCCAGCCTGCACCAAAGCGCATCAGCGACAAATCCTGTTCGATAACGGGCAAAAGGTTGGGGCGCAAGACTTTCACGGCGACCTGTTCGCCCGAATGCAGGCGGGCTTTGTGTACTTGGGCGATGGACGCGCTGGCGACAGGCTCTGTTTCAAATTCCGCGTATAAAGTGTCGATGGATTGTCCCAGTGATTTTTCGATTTGCGAGCGTGAAAGTTGCGCGTCAAACGGCGGCACTTTGTCTTGCAGCCTTGCCAGTTCGACCGCGTAATCGTGCGGAATCAAATCGGGACGCGTGGACAATACCTGCCCGAATTTGATGAAAATCGGCCCCAGGCTTTCCAACGCCAAACGCAGGCGCACGGCAGGCATTTCGTGTTTGAACTTGGACGACTGCGGCAGCATATTGAGGAAAGTCCGCGCCCAACCCGGACGGACCAGCGAGGCAATCAGCTCGGCAAGGCGGTAGCGGTAGAGCGTGCAGAGGATGGTTTTGATGCGTTTGAGGCGGTTCATGATGGACGCAGATAAATCGAAAAAACAGAATTATATAGGAAAAACGGGTAAGGGCTTCAGACGGCCTTGAGACTTTTGCAAAAACATTTGCCGCATGGCTAACAATTTTATAAAGGCTCAGGTTTTGCCGCCCCAATAAAAAGATGAATATTCACATCATAAATATTCGTCGGCTACTTGCCCAAACTGCCGATTCAAGACATAATCGGGGAATGTGCAGGAGAGTGTTACACCCAACTACAATGTAACCACCGAAGGCGCAGACACCCTTAAATCGCTCAGGTATCAGGGACTGCACATTGAAACAAACAATCTGGAGAGCGGCGTTGGAATAACGTCCACCGAAGGGGAGAAGGCCGTCTGAACCACCATTCAGACAACCGCGCAAAGCAGTGAGCAGACTGGTTTGCCATCATGCGGATACGGCCGAAAATCTCAGGTTCAAGGACAGATAGGGTCATCCGCGCACAAGTGCGCGGGCGGCATCTGAACAAAAAATCCGGAGAAACTTGAGAATGACTGCTCTGAAAACCACCCCATTTCATCAAGCCCATCAAGATGCAGGCGCGAAGCTGGTAGATTTTGCCGGCTGGGAGCTGCCCATCCATTATGGTTCGCAAATCGCCGAACACGAAGCCGTGCGCACCGACGCCGGTATGTTCGACGTATCACACATGCTCGTTACCGACGTAGCAGGCGCAAATGCCAAAGCCTTTTTCCGCAAATTGATTGCCAACGATGTCGCCAAACTCGCTTTTGTCGGCAAAGCCCTTTATTCCGCTTTGCTCAACGACAACGGCGGCGTGATTGACGACTTGATTGTTTACCGCACCAACGAAGCCGAAACCCAATACCGCATCGTGTCCAACGGCGCGACCCGCGAAAAAGACACGGCGCAATTCCACAAAGTTGGACAAGAGTTCGGCGTCGCCTTCAACCCGCGCTACGACCTCGGCATGCTTGCCGTACAAGGTCCTAAAGCCATCGAAAAACTCCTGACCGTCAAACCCGAATGGGCGGATGTCGTCCATAATCTCAAACCGTTCCAAGGCGCGGATTTGGGCAACGACTGGTTTGTTGCCCGCACCGGCTACACCGGTGAAGACGGCGTCGAAGTCATCCTGCCCGGCACCGAAGCCGTCGCATTCTTCAAAGCCCTGCAACAAGCCGGCGTACAGCCTTGCGGCCTCGGCGCACGCGACACCCTGCGCATGGAAGCCGGTATGAACCTCTACGGCAACGATATGGATGACAATACCAGCCCGCTCGAAGCAGGCATGGGTTGGACCGTTGACTTAAAAGACGAAAGCCGCGACTTCGTCGGTAAAGCCGCCTTGCTGGCATTGAAAGAAAAAGGCGTTACCGTGAAACAGGTCGGCCTGTTGCTCGAAAAAGGCGGCATCCTGCGCGCGCATATGGAAGTGTTGACCGACAAAGGCCAAGGCGAAACCACCAGCGGCGTATTCTCGCCAAGCCTGAAACAATCCATCGCCATCGCGCGCGTACCGAAAGATTTTGACGGCGATACCGCCAAAGTCCTGATTCGCGGCAAAGAAGTAGACGTACGCGTGCTGAAGCTGCCGTTCGTCCGCAACGGTCAAAAACAATTTGATTAATATCGGTTCAGACGGCCTTTATTTGAATTAAGGCCGTCTGAAAGCAGGTTTTAATTGTCGTCCGATACGGACATTTTTAGAAAGCATTGAACAAGGCATCTGTGGATATTGATTCATGCAGATGCCGTCTGAAAATAACCCCCTATCAATGGAGTATCAAACCATGAGCAACATCCCAGCAGAACTGAAATACGTTGCCAGCCACGAATGGCTGCGCCTTGAAGAAGACGGTACCATCACCGTCGGCATTACCCATCACGCGCAAGAGCTGTTGGGCGACATCGTGTTTGTCGAGCTACCTGAAGTCGGTGCAAACCTGGCTGCCGAAGAGCAAGCCGGTGTGGTTGAGTCTGTAAAAGCCGCATCTGACGTATACGCTCCGATTGCAGGCGAAATCGTTGCCGTCAACGAAGATTTGCCAAGAGCTCCGGAAACTGCCAATAGCGATCCTTACGGCGCAGGCTGGTTCTTCAAAATCAAACCTACCAACCCTGCCGATTACGACGGTCTGCTGACTGCCGAACAATACGCAGGCGAAGTAGCTTGATTTTTGCAAACATCCAAACAGGTTTTGCGCCTGTTTGATATTGCAGGTCTTAGGTCGTCTGAAAAATGCTTTCAGACGGCCTTTGTTTCAATTTTTCCTCAGCAAACATGAATTACTGCGAATTTGTCGCCACGCTTCCCGACGATACGGACAACCCCAACAAACATTATCACGACACGCAATACGGTTTTCCGATTGAGGACGACAATGAATTGTTTGAGCGGCTGGTGTTGGAAATCAATCAGGCAGGATTGAGCTGGACGCTGATGCTGAAGAAGCAACGGGCATTTCAGACGGCATTTAAAGGTTTCGACATCGATACGGTCGCCGCATTTGACGAAGCCGAAATTGAGCGGTTGCTTGCCGATGCAGGCATCGTCCGCAACCGCCTGAAAATCAACGCAGCCATCTATAACGCGCGACAAATCAAACAAATACAGCAAGAATACGGCTCATTCAAAAACTGGCTGGATGCGAACCATCCGCTCGACAAGGCTGAATGGGTGAAGCTGTTTAAAAAACATTTCAAATTTGTCGGCGGCGAAATCGTCGGCGAATTTCTGATGAGTACAGGCTACCTGCCCGGCGCGCATGTGGAAACCTGTCCGGTTTATAGGGAAATATTGGCATGTCGTCCAAAATGGGCGGAGGCCGTCTGAAACAACATCTGCAAGAAAAAACAGTGTTGATATCGATAACACCGAAGGAGTAGAAATGAAACTATCTGAATTGTTCAACCCGAACGAATTTGCCGCGCGCCATTTGAGCTTTGGCGACGAGGCTGCGCTTTTGGAAGCGCTCGGCGAGAAGAGCATGGACGATTTTGTCGGCAATACCGTGCCGCAAAGCATCCGTATGCCGTCCGAACTCGATTTGCCCGAGGCTTTGACCGAGGCGGACGCGTTGGCGAAATTGAAAGGCATTGCGTCGAAAAACGTGATCAACAAGTCCTATATCGGTTTGGGCTATTACCCGACCCGCGTGCCGAATGTGATTTTGCGCAACGTGTTGGAAAATCCAGGCTGGTATACCGCCTACACCCCATATCAGGCGGAAATCGCGCAGGGTCGTTTGGAAGCGTTGTTAAACTTCCAACAAGTGTGTATCGATTTGACCGGTTTCCCTGTGGCAGGCGCGTCTTTGTTGGACGAGGCAACTGCCGCGGCCGAAGCGATGGCGATGGCGCACCGCGTGGGCAAAGTGAAATCCGAGCGTTTCTTTGTGGATGCGCGCGTGTATCCGCAAACTTTGGACGTGATGAAAACCCGCGCCAAATATTTCGGCTTTGAACTGGTGGTCGGTGATTTTGCCCAAGCCGACGATGGCGAATACTTCGGCGCGCTGTTCCAATACGTCGGTAAAGACGGCGACGTGCAAGACTTGCAGGACGTTATCGGCCGTCTGAAAGCAAAAGGCACGATCGTGGCCGTTGCCGCTGATATCATGAGCTTGGTTTTGCTGAAATCTCCTGCCGAGTTGGGTGCGGATATTGCCTTGGGCAATACCCAACGCTTCGGTGTGCCGATGGGCTTCGGTGGTCCGCACGCTGCTTATTTCGCGTTTAAAGACGAGTTCAAACGTTCCGCTCCTGGCCGCATTATCGGCGTATCCAAAGATGCATCGGGCAAACCTGCCTTGCGCATGGCGTTGTCTACCCGCGAGCAACACATCCGCCGCGAAAAAGCGACATCCAATATTTGTACGGCACAAGCATTGCTGGCGAACTTGGCCGGTATGTATGCCGTTTACCACGGTCCTGAAGGCGTGAAACGCATTGCCAAACGTATCCATGCGCTGGCTTCTACCTTTGCCAATGTGCTGGTTTCAGACGGCCTGAATGTGGTTCACAAGGTCTTCTTCGATACCGTTACCGTCGATTTCGGCAGCAAAGAGAAAGCAGACCAAGTGTTTGCCGCTGCTTTGGAATCGGGTTACAACCTGCGCCGCGTTAACGATACTCAAGTTGCGGCTGCATTCCATGAAACGTCGGCATACGAAGATTTGGTCGATTTGTACCGCGCGTTTACCGGCAAAGATACGTTCACATTTGCCGATGACGTCAAAGGCCGTCTGAATGCAGAATTGCTGCGTCAGGACGACATTCTGCAACATCCTGTGTTCAACAGTTACCACACCGAACACGAAATGCTGCGCTACCTGAAAAAACTCGAAGACCGCGATTTGGCAATGAACCGCAGCATGATTTCATTGGGCAGCTGCACCATGAAACTCAACGCGACTGCGGAAATGTTGCCGATTACTTGGGCAGAGTTCACTGACATCCACCCTTACGCTCCCGAAGACCAAGCCGCAGGCTACCGCGCGCTTTTGACCGACATGGAAAACAGCCTGAAAGCCATCACCGGCTTTGACGCGATTTCTTTCCAGCCCAACTCCGGCGCGCAGGGCGAATACAGCGGCATGCTCTCCATCCGCCGCTATCAAGAAGCCAACGGCGAGGGACACCGCAACATCTGCCTGATTCCCAAATCCGCCCACGGCACCAACCCTGCGACTGCCGCTATGCTGGGTTTGAAAGTCGTCGTTGTCGATACCGACGAACACGGCAACGTCAACATCGACGATTTGAAAGCCAAAGCCGAGCAATACCGCGACGCTTTGTCCGCCATCATGATTACTTACCCGTCCACCCATGGCGTGTACGAAGAAGGCATCCGCGACATCTGCCGCATCATCCATGAAAACGGCGGACAGGTTTACATGGACGGCGCCAACCTCAACGCCCAAATCGGCATCATGCAGCCTGCCGAAGTCGGCGCGGACGTGTTGCACATGAACCTGCACAAAACCTTCTGTATCCCTCACGGCGGCGGCGGTCCGGGCGTCGGCCCTATCGGTTTGAAAGCCCACCTTGCCCCGTTTGCACCGGGACACGCTTTGACCGACACCCACAGCGCCAGTGCCGACCAAACCGCCATTGCTGCTGCGGCCTTCGGTTCTGCGTCCATCCTGCCGATTACTTGGATGTACCTGACCATGATGGGCAAACAAGGCATGGAACAGGCAACACGCTGGGCATTGCTCAACGCCAACTACGTTGCCAAACGTCTGAGCGAAGACTATCCGATTCTGTATACAGGCAAAAACGGCCGCGTTGCGCACGAATGTATCGTCGATTTGCGTCCGCTTAAAGCCGAAAGCGGCATCACCGAAACCGACATCGCCAAACGCCTGATGGACTACGGTTTCCACGCACCAACGGTTTCTTTCCCTGTTGCCGGCACGCTGATGATCGAGCCGACCGAGAGCGAGAGCAAAGCCGAACTCGACCGCTTCATCGCCGCCCTGAAACAAATCAAACAGGAAGTGCTGAAAGTCGAGTGCGGCGAATGGCCGAAAGAGGATAATCCGCTGGTGAATGCTCCGCATACCGCAGCAGATGTAACCGGTGAATGGGCGCATCCGTACTCCCGCGAAGAAGCTGTCTTCCCATTGCCGTTCGTCCGCGAACACAAATTCTGGCCGAGCGTCAAACGGGTAGATGAAGTGTATGGCGACCGCAATCTGGTTTGCTCCTGCTTGCCGATTGACGCATACGAAGATTAAGCCTGAATAGGTTTAAAATTGAACAGGCCGTCTGAAAATGAAAATAGTTTTCAGACGGCCTTTTGTTTGTTAAGATATTTCGCCCGAGAACATACATTTGTTTTTGGTAAAACAACAGATAAGGCATTCGGAAAAATAGACGGCGAATGCCTTTGTTTGCGGATAAAACCAAACGGCTTCCCATTAACGATAAGCAAAAGGCCGTCTGAAAAACAGGAGGATATGATGGACGAACTTTTTATTCAAACGCTGACGATTGCCGGCTCAGATTCCGGCGGCGGCGCGGGCATACAGGCGGATTTAAAGACATTTCAAATGCGCGGTGTGTTCGGCACCAGCGTACTGACAGCGGTTACCGCACAAAATACTTTGGGCATATCAGCAGTGCATCCGATACCGACCGACATGATTGCCGCGCAAATTGCCGCAATTCAGGAGGATTTCCAAATCCGCGCCTATAAAATCGGCATGCTGGGTACGGCGGAAATCATCGAATGCGTGGCGGAACAAACCGCCGAATGCGACTTCGGCAAACGCGTGTTGGATCCGGTCATGATTGCCAAAGGCGGCGCACCGTTGTTGGAAAATTCAGCCGTCGAAGCCATGAAACGCCTGCTGCTGCCGCATACGGACGTATTGACCCCCAATCTGCCCGAAGCGCAGGCATTGACGGGTATCAATATTGAAAACCGCCAAGATGCGGAACGCGCCGCCAAAATTCTTCAGGATTGGGGCGTGAAAAATGTGGTAATTAAGGGCGGCCATCTTGCCGACAGCCAAAGCGAATATTGCACTGACTGGCTGTTTACGCCATATGAAATCATTGAGCTGAACAGCAAACGTTTCCCAACGCCGCATACGCATGGTACGGGCTGCACATTTTCTGCCTGCATCACAGCCGAGTTGGCAAAAGGGTTTAGCGTATCCGAGGCGGTTCAAACGGCAAAAAACTATATTGCTGCCGCCATTTCCCATCCTTTGGGTATCGGGGCAGGGCACGGGCCGGTCAACCATTGGGCGTATCGGGACGAATAATGCGTTCAGACCAATTGTAATTGATTGTATTTTTCAGACGGCCTGACTAGGTTTATCACTTGAAATTGTTTACAATATCGGATTAATGCTTTTACGGATAAAAAAGACACCATGCAAGTTACCTCAAAATGGATAGACGGAATGTGCTTCGTCGGTACAACGGCAAACGGACACAGCGTTGTGATGGAAGGCGCGGCGGCTGAAGGCGAAGTCAAACGCGGCCCCAGCCCGATGGAAATGCTGTTGTTGGGTGTAGCAGGCTGCTCCAGCATCGATGTAGTGATGATTGCCGAGAAACAACGCCAAAAGATCACCGACTGCCGTGCCGAAGTGACTGCCAAACGCGCCGACACCGCGCCGCGCGTGTTTACCGAAATCCATATCCATTTCAAAGTGTATGGTCGAGATTTGCAAGAAAGCGCGATTGAGCGCGCCGTACAGATGTCTGCCGAAAAATATTGCTCCGCATCGATTATGCTGGGCAAAGCGGCAAAAATGAGCCACAGCTTCGAGATCGTCGAAACAGAATAGGGCGATTTCAGGGTGGGAGTGTCGGAGCGTGAACCGGCTACCCACAAAAAAAGCAGATATATTCACGCATTAACATGAATATATCTGCTTGCTTTTTATTCCTTTTTCTCTCTCTCTATCAGCCTTTATAACTTGGCTTGTTGACCTCATTGTGCAAGTTTCGTTTAACATTGTCAACAATTTTTAATTATATTTTAAACACCCCCGAAAGCTGCAGGTTTGTAAACGCTTGTGCCTTAATACGGATACTGGGGAAACATTATGGATTACGAAAATAATACCAACGTTGCGCCTGCAACTTCATCGCTTATTTTGGAAGAGCGTCACGATTCGGAACTCTTCCGCGTGTACGCATTGATTTTGGACGGCATTACCGACCATCTGCTGCTGCCGGGCAAAAAACTGACCGAGTCCGAGCTTTGCCGACAAATGGTTTGCTCGCGCAATACCGTGCGTGGCGCATTATCGCTTTTGGCGCACGATAAAATCGTCGATTTGCAGCCCAATCGCGGCGCATTTGTCCATGTGCCGGACTTGAAAGAAATGAAAGACGTGTTCAACACGCGTATCGAAATGGAAAGCATGATTTTGAGCGTCCTTATCGATATGCCTGATTTGGAAACGCGTCTGAAACCGCTTTACGCCATGATTGAGCAAGAGGGTGCAGCCTCCGAAAGCGGCGACCGCGTGGGTTGGAACCGCCTGTCCAATGCCTTCCATGTCGAATTGGCGCGGCTGCTGGACAACGATGTCCTGTTTGAAATTATGAATACCTTGTGCGCGCGCTCTTCATTGATTGTGGCCGTTTCCGATCCGCTTCGCAAAGAAAAGCGCAACATCGATTCCAATTCGCACCATGAACACCGAGAAATCCTCGATTTGTTGCTGGCAGGCAAGCGCAACCGTGTGACCAAAGTCATGCGCCGTCACTTGGGCGCGTGTATGGAACGCTTGGAACAGAAACTTGAGATGTAATCGGTTTGATAATAAAAAGGCCGTCTGAAATATTCAGACGGCCATTGGTTTATCCCTACAAAACGAAACGCCATGAAACCCAAAATCCAAAGACACGAACATATCCTCAGCCTTGTCCGCGAACATAACTTTATGACGGTAGAAGAATTGGCGGCAAATTTGGATGTTACGCCGCAAACCATACGCCGCGATGTGCAGGAGTTGAGCGAGACCGGACAGCTCAAACGCTATCACGGCGGCGCATCTTTGGGCGACGTTTCAGTCGTAACGGCAGGGCAGGAGCGGCGCAACCATCAGCAGCAGGAAAAAAACGCCATTGCCCGTCTGATTGCTTCCACCATTCCCGACAATGCCTCGCTTTTTATCAGCATCGGCACCACCATGGAAGCCGTCGCTGCCGAGTTGGTCAGACAGCGTAAAAACCTGCGGATTATCACCAACAACATCTACGCCGCCTCAATTACCGCAGCGCGTACCGACTACACGGTCATCATCGCTTCCGGCGTGGTCCGCCCCTTGGACGGCGGTATTACCGGCGTGGCGACCGTCGATTTCATCAACCAATTCAAAGTCGACTATGCCATCATGAGTACCCACGGCATAGAAAACGACGGCTCGCTTTTGGATGACGATTACAAGGAAGTCAGCGTCATGCAGGCGATGGTGAACAATGCACGCGTGCGCTATCTTGGTGTCGATCACAGCAAATTCAACAGTAATGCCTTGGTCAGACTGGGCGATATCGGCGCATTCGATAAGTTGTTTACCGACCGCACACCATCCGCCGCCATGCAGAAAACCCTAAATGAACGCGGAGTGGCGTGGCAGGTTGCCGACCCTGTATCAAAGTAGCCAAGTCGGGTACAATTAAGCCATCATTCCATTCCTTTCAGACGGCCTGATTGAATGCCCAAGCCGTCTGAAAACAGAAAATCATCTTTCCATCAAAGAAATATTATGTTGAATAAAGACCAATTCGCGGACAACCACTTTATCCGCACCATTATCGATGAAGATCTCAAAAGCGGTAAACATACAGCCATCCAAACCCGTTTTCCGCCCGAGCCGAACGGCTACCTGCACATCGGCCACGCCAAATCCATCTGCCTGAACTTCGGTTTGGCTTATATTTACGACGGCTTGTGCAACCTGCGTTTTGATGACACCAACCCCGAAAAAGAAAACGACGAATACGTCAACGCCATCAAAGAAGACGTCGAGTGGCTCGGTTTTCATTGGGCGGGCGAGCCTCGTTTCGCTTCCAACTATTTCGACCAGCTGTATGACTACGCCGTCGGTTTAATCAAAGACGGCAAGGCATATGTCGATGATTTGACGCCCGAAGAAATGCGCGAATACCGCGGCACGCTGACTGAAGCGGGCAAAAACAGCCCTTATCGCGACCGCAGCGTCGAAGAAAACCTCGACCTATTCACGCGCATGAAAAACGGCGAATTCCCCGACGGCAGCAAAACCCTGCGCCTGAAAATCGACATGGCATCAGGCAACATCAATATGCGCGATCCGGTCATCTACCGCATCCGCCGCGCCCATCACCACAACACCGGCGACAAATGGTGCATCTACCCGATGTACGACTACACACATTGCATTTCCGATGCCATCGAAGGCATCACGCATTCCTTGTGTACGCTCGAATTTGAAGCACACCGTCCGTTGTACGACTGGGTGTTGGACAACATTCCCGCGCCGCATGCCACACGTCCGCGCCAATATGAGTTTTCCCGTTTGGAGCTTTTGTATTCCATCACATCCAAACGCAAGCTGAACCAACTGGTTTCAGACGGACACGTTACCGGCTGGGACGACCCGCGTATGCCCACCATTTCCGGTATGCGCCGCCGCGGCTACACGCCCGAAGGCCTGCGCTTGTTTGCCAAACGCGCCGGTATTTCCAAATCTGAAAACGTGGTCGATATGAGCGTGTTGGAAGGCGCGATTCGCGAAGAGCTGGAAAACTCCGCACCGCGCCTGATGGCGGTTTTGAACCCGCTCAAAGTTACCCTGACCAACTTTGAAGCCGGTAAAACCCAAAGCCGCCGTGCCGCGTTCCATCCGAACCACGAAGAAATGGGCAATCGCGAAGTACCTGTTTCACAAACCATCTACATCGAAGCCGACGACTTTGCCGAAAATCCGCCCAAAGGCTTCAAACGCCTGATTCCCGGCGGCGAAGTGCGTTTGCGCCACGGCTATGTCATCAAGTGCGACGAAGTAGTAAAAGACGAGGCAGGCAATGTGGTTGAACTCAAATGCAGCATCGACCACGATACCTTGGGCAAAAATCCCGAAGGCCGCAAAGTCAAAGGCGTGATTCACTGGGTTTCCGCCGAACACGCAGCAGAAATCAAAGTCCGCCTCTACGACCGCCTCTTTACCGTCGAGCGTCCCGATGCCGTGCGCGGCGAAGACGGCGAATACCTGCCGTTTACCGATTTCCTCAACCCTGAATCCATCAAGGAAATCACCGCCTACGCCGAGCCTGTCGCAAAAGATTTGCCGGCGGAGAGCCGTTGGCAGTTCGAGCGTATCGGCTATTTTGTTACCGACCGCAAAGACCACAGCAAAGACACGCCGGTGTTTAACCGCACTGTGACACTGAAAGATTCTTGGCAGGCAAAATAATTGGTAAGAAGGCAGTCAGTATGCACTGGCTGCCTTTATTGTGTTTAAATTTTTGATTTTATAATAGGAATTTTATGGAAAACCAAATACCCACTTCACAGGAAGTTCGATATCACGAACCCAAACGCCTTCCTGCTTCTGCAGGCATCAAGTGGATTACCGACGCTTTCGGTATTTTCAAACTTCATCCGTGGAAATGGATGGGCGTATTATTGGCTTATATGATCGTAGGCTTTGTGGTTTCTATTATTGACTTACTAGGAATTAATGCGCTTTCTAGTTTAAAAGGTATTGTATTCAGCTGGGTGGGTTCATGCTTAGTAGGCGGAGCTATGTATGTTGCTAACAATATCAATAATGGAAAAGCATTTGATGTGAAAGATTTTTTTATTGTTTTTTTAGATAAAAAAATGAGTTTTTTCATTTTATTGTTACTTCAGGTGCTGTTCAGTATAGCTGTTAGTTTGCTTATCATTCCGCTATATTTTGCAGGTCATTGGGCAATGATGATAGGTGTTGTATTGATTGTTATTGTCCTTTTGTCTATATTTTTATTAACCCCCGCTTTGATTGTTTTAGATGGTCTGAAGCCATGGGAGGCTATTAAAGCTAATGTTAAAGCGGCTATGTGTAATATTCCTGCAATATTAGTTTATGTTGTAGGTGTGGCTCTCTATTCTTTTATGTGGGGCGTATTAGGCAGCATGTTAGGCCAGTGGATTATCATGATCATACTTTTACTATTCCTACCTGTCAGCGCAGTTTTACTGCTGGCTCCTTATATTGCTTACCGCAGTATTTACCCTAATGGTCGTATTGTAAAATCCTAAGTGGATAAAGGCCGTCTGAAACATTTTCAGACGGCCTTTGTCGATAAAAGGAATGAGATGGAACGTTATTCTGTACATTTGAAACTGCTGGGGATGGCGGTGCTGTGGGGCGCGTCTTGGCCGATGGGGCGGATGCTGGGGCAGTTGCTGCCACCGCTGACGGGCGGGGCGGTTCGGTTTGTACTGGCTTCGGTTTTGTTGTTGGGCTGGTTGTTTGCGCGCAGCAGGTTTGCAACTTTGGCAGCTTTGTCGGCGCGGCAATGGCTGGGTTTGACGGCGGCTGCTTCCGTCGGCGTGTGCGGCTATGCGGTGTTTTTTATGCTGGGTTTGCAGACTATGCCGGCAGGTAAGGCGGCGGTGGTCGTGGCAGTGAACCCCGTGCTGACGCTGCTGTTGGCAACTTGGTTTTTCGGCGAGCGTTTAAATGCGAAGATTTTGGCGGGTATGCTGCTGGCGGTCGGCGGTGCCATTATGGTGGTAACGCAAGGGCAGCCGTTGACAGTGTTATCGGGCGGCATCAAGGCAGGAGAGTGGCTGATTTTCGGTTGCGTGGTTTGTTGGGCGGCTTATACTTTAATTGGTCGCGCGGTTTTGCGCGGGATAGACGCGCTGACGGTAACGATGGCAACTTCGTTCATCGGCGCTCTGATGTTGTCGGTGGTGGCGTTGTGGATGGACGGAATGCCGTTTGAGGCGATAGCGGCAATGGATGGGCGAGGTTGGACAGCCTTGGCGTGGCTGGTCATCGGTGCGACGGTATTGGCCTATGCGTGGTATTTTGAAGGCGTGAAGACTTTGGGTGCAGGCAGCGCGGCAGCGTATATTACGCTTGTGCCGATTTTCGGTGTGCTGTCTTCGGCGTGGTTTTTGGGCGAACCGCTGCATATTTCGCTGGTTGCGGGTTGCGCGGCGGCGGTCGGCGGCATGACGCTGATGCGGTACGGACAGAGGGCTGTCTGAAGTTGGGTAAATACTCGGATTTTTGGCGATAGGGTTGCGATTGCCAAGCTGTTGCCGGCCATAATCTTATTGCAGGGTAAGATTATGGTCTCGGCTCAGTGTTCAATTTAAAAATTTGACACCCTGCCTCCAACTGCCTAAAATTCAACTTTCTCAAAAATCTACCGTATCCTGCGGCACGATTTCATACTTTCAGACGGCCTTCGTGCCATCTCTCTGATACCATTCAAAATATATCAATACTATGCACGTTTCAGAACTCCAAACCCTCCACATTTCCAAACTCTTGGAAATGGCAGAAGAACATGGCATTGAAAACGCCAACCGTTTCCGCAAACAAGACCTCGTTTTTGCCATCGTCCGCCAGATGATGAAGCAAAATGTCAGCTTTACCTGTTCCGGCACACTCGAAATCCTGCCCGACGGCTTCGGTTTCCTGCGCAGCGCAGATACTTCTTACCTTGCCGGCCCTGACGATATTTATGTTTCGCCCACGCAAATCCGCCGCTTCAATCTGCACACCGGTGACACCATCGAAGGCAGCGTGCGTGTGCCTAAAGACAACGAGCGTTATTTCGCACTTGTCCGCCTCGATACCATCAACGGCGATCAGCCCGAAGTCTGCAAACACAAAATCCTCTTTGAAAACCTCACGCCTTTATTCCCAACCGAACAATTCAAGCTCGAACGCGACATTAAAGCCGAAGAGAATCTGACCGGCCGCGCCATCGACTTGGTTTCCCCAATTGGTAAAGGCCAACGTGCATTGTTGGTTGCGCCACCTAAAACCGGTAAAACCGTGATGTTGCAAAACATTGCCCACGCCATTACCGCCAATTATCCTGATGTCGAGCTGATTGTCCTGTTGATTGACGAACGTCCGGAAGAAGTGACCGAAATGAGCCGTTCTGTACGCGGCGAAGTGGTTTCCTCTACGTTTGACGAACCTGCGCAACGCCATGTACAAGTGGCCGAGATGGTGATTGAAAAAGCCAAACGTATGGTCGAACACAAAAAAGACGTGGTCATCCTGCTGGATTCGATTACCCGTTTGGCGCGCGCCTACAATACCGTTGTGCCGACTTCGGGCAAAATTCTGACCGGCGGTGTCGATGCCAACGCTTTGCACCGTCCGAAACGCTTCTTCGGTGCCGCGCGTAATGTGGAAGAGGGCGGTTCGCTTACCATTATTGCGACAGCACTTGTCGAAACCGGCAGCCGCATGGACGACGTGATTTACGAAGAGTTCAAAGGTACGGGCAATATGGAATTGCACCTTGACCGCCGCATGGCCGAAAAACGCCTGTTCCCGGCCATCAGCATCAATAAATCCGGTACGCGCCGCGAAGAATTGCTGGTACCGAACGATCAGTTGCAGCGCATGTGGCTCTTGCGTAAATTCCTCCATCCGATGGACGAAATCGAAGCGACCGAGTTTTTGGTGGGCAAACTCAAAGACTCCAAAAACAATGACGATTTCTTTGAATTGATGCGCGGTAAATAAACATAAGGCCGTCTGAATATGTTTCAGACGGCCTTTGCTTCATTTTAGGAAACGCTTATGAATACCCGAATGAATTGGCAAAACTTATTGTCCACCCAACGCTTCCGTCCCAAAAACGGTGAAATCGTGCCGACCGTTACCCCTTCGACTCAGGAAGGTGCCGATGCCTTGCGTACGGATTTTCACATCGACTACGACCGGGTCGTTTTTTCCGGAGCCTTCCGCCGCCTTGGCCGTAAAACTCAGGTGCATCCGCTGGCGCAACACGATTTGACGCACAACCGCCTGACGCACAGCGTTGAAGTTGCCAGCGTGGGCAGGAGCTTGGGCAACCGCGTGGGCGTAATGTTGCACAACGGCGGTTTTCTGCCGCAGGGCAATACGCCCAGCGATATTGGTGCCGTGGTGCAGGTTGCCTGTTTGGCGCATGATTTGGGTAATCCGCCGTTTGGCCATACCGGCGAAGATGCTTTGCGTGATTGGTTCAGACGGCCTGAACATCAAATTTATCTGAACACATTAAACGAAGCGGAACGCAACGATATTCAAACCTATGAAGGCAATGCGCATAGCCTGCGTATCGTCGCCAGCCTTGAAATGTATCCCGAGGCGGGCGGAATGCGCCTGACTGCGGCAGCCATCGGCGCATTGTTGAAGTATCCGTGGACAACGCAACATCCGAACGGCAGAAAAAAATTCAATATTTATCAAACCGAGTTGCCGTTTATCCGTCAAGTTGCCGACGAATTAGGGCTGGTTTCCGCAGGAGCAGACAGCTGGGCGCGCCATCCTTTGTCTTATTTGATGGAGGCCGCCGACGATATTTGCTATGCCTTGCTGGACTTGGAAGATGCTGTCGAATTGGATTTGCTCACGGATACGGAAGTAGAAAGTATTTTGTCCGAACTGACCTTCGCCGAAAGCGCGTGGCACGCCAGCTCCAGCCGTCAGCGTTGTGCCATGTTGCGCGGCATTGCGATCGGCAAGGCGATTGATGATGTCGCGCAAACCTTTATGTTGCATCAGTCCGATTTGTTGGACGGAACATTCAAAGGCAAAGATTTGCTGGCTCTGTGCAGCCCGCAAGTGCAAAACACTTTGGCAAAAGCGAAAGAATTGGCGCAAACACGGATTTTTCGCCATCACACCAAACTCTTGACCGAGATTGCCACGTTCCCATGCTTAGGCTCTATCTTGGATTTGCTCGTCCCTGCCGCTTATGCCCTGATTGCTGAAAAACAGTTGGCAACACGTCAGTCTTTGGCGTTGGAATTATTGAAAAAGCACAATCCGATTCTTCCTGAAGACAGTCTGTATCAGGCCTATATGAAAATTTTGGATTTTGTCGGCGGCATGACCGATAATTCCGCCGCCAAAATGGCACAGGATTTGTCAGGAGTAGGGATTTTACGTTAATCTTATATTGTTTAATTTCAAATAGTTAAATAAAAATATAAAAAATATCCGTGAAAAGGGTAGACAGGTTTTAGGAAAGCCTATATTATTCGGTCTTCTTGATTCACAACGCACTAGCGAAGTGATGAGGATGCACCCGTAGCTCAGTTGGATAGAGTATCTGGCTACGAACCAGAGGGTCGGGCGTTCGAATCGCTCCGGGTGCGCCACAAGATTTATCCGCGCCCATCGTCTAGCGGTTAGGACATCGCCCTTTCACGGCGGTAACCGGGGTTCGATTCCCCGTGGGCGTGCCAGTTTTCAAAAAAAAACGCAATCTATTTCAGATTGCGTTTTTTTATTACATTTACTGTTTGTGTTCAAAGGCCGTCTGAAACTCACGGCAACTCAAGAGGCAGAAGTGTGTAAAATAAATCGCCCAGACTTTTTGTCGTCTATATGCGCTTTTCAATCTCATTTTACCATTGCCAACCCCCGAGTTATTGACAATAGTATTCATCTTAAGAGTTCCTAAACCTGAATTTACATGATTTCATATTTATAATTTCTTGATTTTAGAAAATAAAAATATTTATTTGAACTTTTCTTAAAAAATGCCGTCTGAGATAAAGACAAGACGGAATATCTCTGTTAATGTGTAAATGTCAGCCGGCGTTTGCCGGTTTTTTATTGAAACCATTTGGGAGTCAATTATGAATATGAATGTTAAATTAATCGTTCCTGCCGTTTTGGCGGCTGTTGCCCTGACTGCATGTAGCAGCGGTTCTAAAGCCAAACCTGAAGCTAAAGCTGCGCCTACTGCGCAACAACAAACTCAAGCTCAGGCTCAACAAGCTCAAGCTCCAGTACCTAATACTTTGAAAGTAGACTCTATCGACGGTACTAAAGAAGTTCACTACAAATGCGGTAAAGACGGCAAAGAGCCTCTGAGCGTAATGTATGGCTTCAAAGGCAACGAAGTTGTTGCTGCCCAAGTAAAATACAAAGGCCAAGTAACTGAAAACCTGTTCCGTATTACTGACAGCAGCAAAGATGTAAATGCATTCTGGGGCGGCAATGTTGCTTGGATTGCTGAAGCAGCCACTGCAGCCAACGTGGACAAAGTTGATGGCAACATGCTGACTATCCGCGGTACTACCGAAGTAAATGGCAAACAAGAAGTGGTTGACCAAATCGCTACCCGTTTCTGCGCATTGGACAAAGGCGCGAAAGCTGCCGCTAAACCAGCTGCTAAAAAAGTGAAAAAATAATCTTTTACCGACAGCTTTAAACGCTGGGTAAAATAAAACAGGCCGTCTGAAAAGTTTTCAGACGGCCTGTTCTTTTGAGCAGTTTAACCCAAGAACCAGAATTTCAATGCCCACAACACGGCGACAATCCATACCATAGGCGGTACGTCTTGAGTGCGGTTGCACAAGAGTTTGATGAGTGCGTAGCTGATAAAGCCAAACGCAATACCGTCGGCAATCGAGTAGGTAAACGGCATGAAGACGATGGTTAGGAATGCCGGTGCGGCTTCGGTCATGTCGTCCCAATCGATTTCGCGCGCGCTGCGCAACATTTGCGCGCCAACATAGAGCAGGGCGGGTGCGGTAGCGAATGCAGGGATGCTTTGAACCAGTGGGGAGAAAATCAGACAGGCCAGCATCAGTACGCCGACGGTAACGGCAGTCAGGCCGGTACGGCCGCCGGCAGAAACGCCTGCCGCGCTTTCAACGTAAGGGGTGGTAGAAGAAGTACCCAAGGCGGCGCCTGCGATAATGGCGGTAGAGTCGGCAAGCAGGGCGCGTTTCAAACGTGGCAGTTTGCCGTCTTGCAACAGGCCTGCGCGGTGGGAAACGCCGACCAATGTGCCGGTAGAGTCAAACAGGTCAACCAGGAAGAATACAAAAATCACGCTGACCATGCTGACGGTGAACAAGCCTTTGAAGTCCATCTGCATGAAGGTTGGCGCAATGCTCGGAATTTCGCCGACCACGCCTTTGAACTCGCTCAAGCCTAAGATGGTGGAGATAGCGGTCAGCGTCAGAATGGTAATGATGATGGAGCCTTTAACGCGGAAGTGGCCAAGTGCAACCACCATGACAAAGCCTGCCATCGCCAGCAGGGCGGTAGGCTGGTGGATGTCGCCCAAGCCGACCAATGTGGCAGGATTGGCCACAATCACGCCTGCGCCTTTGAGCGCAATCAATGCCAAGAAAAGGCCGATACCTGCGGCAATCGACATTTTCAAGCCCATAGGCAGGGCATTGACCAGCATTTCACGCACTTTAAAGAAGCTGAACAGGATAAAAATGATGCCGGAGATGAAAACGGCACCCAAAGCCACACGCCAGTCTACGCCCATGCCTTTGACGACGGCAAAGGTAAAGTAGGCGTTCAAACCCATGCCCGGAGCGAGGGCAATCGGGTAGTTGCCGACAAAGCCCATCACGAAACAGCCGATGGCGGAGGCGATACAGGTGGCCACAAATACTGCGCCCATATCCATACCGGTTTCGCCCAAAATCAGGGGATTGACGATGATGATATAGCACATGGCGAGGAAGGTTGTCACACCGGCCATAATTTCCGTGCGGACGTTGGTCTGATTGGCGTTGAGGTTGAATAATCTTTCCAAAACGCTTTGATTTGAAGAACTCATTCGAGATATTCCTTTGGGAAAGCCGTTCAAGGACGGAATCAGCGGATTTAACTGCCGGAAGCTCGGATTTTTGCCTTAACTTCTCAACAGATAAGGGAATTTTCGGGCGGTATTATACTGAAAAGCCTTTTGTTCGGGTAATAAAAATACATGAATCAGATAATGCCGGGCTGAACCAAGATAAAGGCCGTCTGAACAGTTTCAGACGGCCTTTGTTTGTGTGTGCTTATACCGGTTTGCCTTTCAGGGAGAAGGTGTAGGCTTCGGTGATTTCCAAATCGATCATTTGGTTGATCATGTCGGGTGTGCCGGTAAAGTTGACCACGCGGTTGTTGGCGGTACGGGCTTGCAGTTGGTCAGGGTCTTTTTTGGAGATACCTTCAACCAAGCAGCGTTGAACCGTTCCGATCATGGTTTGGTTGATGCGCGCGGTTTCGGCTTCGATGACTTCGTTCAAAGCTTCGAGGCGGCGCACTTTTTCTTCGTGCGGCGTGTCGTCGTGCAGGTTGGCGGCAGGCGTACCCGGACGCGGACTGTAAATAAAGACGAAGCTTAAGTCGAAGGCGATGTCTTTGACCAGTTTCAAGGTTTGCTCGAACTCACGCTCGGTCTCGCCCGGGAAGCCGACGATAAAGTCGGAGCTGAGGCACAAATCAGGACGGATGGCACGCAGTTTGCGGATGATGGATTTGTATTCCAAGGCGGTGTAGCCGCGTTTCATCGCACTCAATACGCGGTCGGAACCGCTTTGAATCGGCAGGTGCAGGTGGGAAACCAGCTTCGGCAGGTCGCGGTAGCACTCGATAATTGCGTCGGTAAATTCGCGCGGATGGCTGGTGGTAAAGCGCAGGCGTTCGATGCCGGGGATTTCATGGACGATGCGCAACAAAGTGGCAAAGTCGCAGATTTCGCCGTTTTCCATTTCGCCTCGATAGGCATTGACATTTTGGCCTAAGAGGTTGATTTCTTTAACGCCTTGTTGTGCCAAACCGGCAATCTCGGTCAATACGTCGTTGAGCGGTCGGGAGAATTCTTCGCCGCGGGTATAAGGGACGACGCAGTAAGAGCAATATTTGGAACAGCCTTCCATGATGGAAATGAACGCCGAACCGCCTTCTACGCGTGCAGGCGGCAGGTGGTCGAATTTCTCGATTTCGGGGAAGGAAATATCGATTTGCGAGAGACCAGTGGTTTCTTTATCGACGATGAGTTTGGGCAGGCGGTGCAGCGTTTGCGGGCCGAAAACCACGTCCACATACGGAGCGCGTTTGACGATGTTTTCACCTTCTTGAGAGGCAACGCAGCCGGCAACACCGATGATGAGGTCGGGATTTTTTTCTTTGAGCGGGCGTACACGGCCTAAGTCGGAGAAGACTTTCTCTTGCGCTTTTTCACGCACGGAGCAGGTGTTGAACAAGATGATGTCGGCGTCGTCAGGTTGGGTAACCTGCTCGATGCCGCCGTGTTCTTCGGCGAGGACGGACAGCATTTTTTCGCTGTCGTACTCGTTCATTTGGCACCCGAAGGTGCGGATAAATACTTTTTTCATGGTTTGTTTTGATTGACTTGCTTGTTGTAAAAGGGTTCAGACGGCCTGTGAAATACTCGGGCCGTCTGAAAAATTATTCTTCCGCCTTTTTCTGCTTTTTGGCGTGTTCGATGAACCTGTCGGCTTCGGCGTCGGTCAAAATCCAGATTTCGCGGACGAGGCGGCTTTCTTCGTTGTATTTGAACGCGACGGCTTTGCCGGTTTGATTCAGCAGGCGGCCCATGGGGATGAAACGGTCGTTTTCATCGTGGATTTTGGTGAAGCGGGTGATTTGCAGTTTGGCCGCATTGCCGTCCACAATGCCCAAGGTCAGCAGGCGCGTCCAAGAAAAACCGCCTTTGCTGACTTTCAGATAAGGCAAATCGACAGTCTTTAAAATGGCCACGTCCATATCGTCAGGCAGGCTGCGTTGTGCATGGACGAGGGCGGATGCCAAAAGGGCGAGGCTGAGTATGAATCCGCGTAACATGATGCTTTTCTTTTATTGTTTCAATAGGTCGCGGATTATAGCACAAGCAGGAAAAATGTGGATAGAGTGTTTGTTTTTAAAGAATAATTTTGATTTTGCGCCCGATTCTTATTTTGAAGCTTGGGCCGTCTGAAAAGGATTTGGTGTTAAAATGGCATCGATTTGATTTTCAGACGACCTCTTACGAAAGAATTGACCATGAACCGTAATGAAAGCTTGTTCAACCGCGCCAAAGCCATTATTCCCGGCGGCGTGAACTCTCCTGTGCGCGCATTCGGCAGCGTCGGCGGCGTGCCGCGCTTTATCAAAAAGGCAGAAGGCGCGTATGTTTGGGACGAAAACGGCACGCGTTATACCGACTATGTCGGCTCTTGGGGCCCTGCGATTGTCGGCCATGCCCATCCCGAAGTCATTGAAGCCGTGCGCGAAGCAGCATTGGGCGGTTTGTCGTTTGGTGCGCCGACTGAAGGCGAAATTGTCATTGCCGAAGAAATCGCTAAAATCATGCCGTCCGTCGAGCAGCTGCGCCTTGTCAGCTCCGGCACGGAAGCAACGATGACCGCCATCCGTCTGGCACGCGGTTTTACCGGACGCGACAAAATCATCAAGTTTGAAGGCTGCTACCACGGCCATTCCGACAGCCTGTTGGTGAAAGCAGGTAGCGGTCTGCTGACGTTTGGCAACCCTTCTTCCGCTGGTGTGCCTGCCGACTTTACCAAACACACTTTGGTACTCGAATACAACAATATCGCCCAACTGGAAGAAGCCTTTGCCCAAAGCGGCAATGACATTGCCTGTGTGATTTTGGAGCCTTTTGTCGGCAATATGAATCTGGTTAGGCCGTCTGAAGCCTTTGTCAAAGCCTTGCGCGAATTGACTGAAAAACATGGTGCCGTGTTGATTTACGACGAAGTGATGACCGGTTTCCGCGTGGCGCTGGGCGGTGCGCAATCTTTGCACGGCATCAAGCCTGATTTGACCACCATGGGCAAAGTGATCGGCGGCGGTATGCCTTTGGCGGCGTTCGGCGGCCGTAAAGACATTATGGAATGTATTTCCCCATTGGGCGGCGTGTATCAGGCAGGCACATTGTCCGGTAATCCGATTGCGGTTGCGGCCGGTTTGAAAACGCTGGAAATCATTCAGCGCGAAGGCTTCTATGGAAACCTGACTGCCCTGACCCAACGCCTCGCCAACGGTATTGCCGATGCGGCTAAAGCACATGGCGTTGAATTTACGGCGGACAGCGTGGGCGGTATGTTTGGTTTGTATTTTGCCAGCCATACGCCGCAAAACTATGCCGACATGGCGCGTTCCAATATCGACGGTTTCAAACATTTCTTCCACGGTATGCTCGACCGCAATGTCGCATTCGGCCCGTCAGCTTACGAAGCCGGGTTTGTTTCCGCCGCGCATACGCCTGAGCTGATTGACGAAACCATTGCTGTGGCACACGAAGTGTTCAAAGAAATGGCAAAATAAAAGCTGAAGCTGTCATGTGAAAATGAAAAAAGGCCGTCTGAAAAATATTCAGACGGCCTTTCGCTATTTTAAATCAATGCTTGATTATGCTTCTTCAGCTTTGCTGCGGATAATCAGCAGAGGCAGGTGGCTTTGACGCATTACGGTCTCGGCGAAGCTGCCCATCAGCAGGTGCATCAGGCCGGTGCGGCCGTGTGTGCCGAGTACCAACAGGTCTGCGCCGTTGTTGTCGGCGTAGTCAACCAAGTCTTGCGCCATTTCGCGCGCGCCTTTGTTGGCAACCAACAGGTGTTTCACGATGTTTTCAACGCCGCTTTCACGCGCTGTTTTTTCTGCGAAATCCAAAACTTCGTTACCTTGAGCCACTGCGGCGGCTTCGTAGCTTTCGTGTTGCAGGAATTCAGGAGCCAAAGCCATGTATTCGGCAGGGTTGGCAACGTGAACCAAAGTCAGTTGGGCTTTGTTGAGGCTTGCCAGTTCGGCAGCGTGTTTCAATGCATTGAGGGAAGTCTCACTACCGTCAACGGCTACAACCAGATGTTTGTACATATTTATTCTCCTTTTGCGCCGAGTAGCGGCACTTTCGTTTAATATGAAATCAGAACGTGTCTGAATGTGAAACGATTATAAACTCTTTCGGGCGGGTACAACAGCCCATCTGCTTTCAAGTATAATGTCTGTCCGAATCGCCTGTCGCGTTTTTCATTAATTTATTGATATATCACAAGGTTACTTATGCAGGACGCCGCTTTTCTTTCTTCGCGCCGCTTTGGCGGCATTGCCAGACTTTACGGAGACGAAGCACTGGCGCGCTTTTCGCGTGCGCATGTGTGCGTGGTTGGCGTCGGCGGTGTCGGCTCGTGGGCGGTAGAGGCTTTGGCGAGGAGCGGTATCGGTCGTTTAACGCTGATTGATTTGGACAACGTCGCTGAGTCCAATGTCAACCGCCAATTGCACGCTTTGACCGATGATTTCGGTAAGGCAAAAGTTACCGCTTTGCGCGAACGCATTGCCCAAATCAATCCGCAATGCGAAGTGACGGAAATCGAAGATTTTGTGACCGAAGACAATCTGGACGAACTTTTTAGACGGCCCTTTGACTTCGTCATCGACGCCATCGACCAAATCCGTGTCAAAGCGGCGATGGCGGCGTATTTCGTGCAACATAAACAACCGTTTATTATCAGCGGCGGCGCGGGCGGACAGAAAAATCCGGCTTTAATCCAAACTGCCGATTTAAGCCGCGTCACCCACGATCCGCTGCTTTCCAACTTGCGCTACACCCTGCGCAAACGCTACGGCTTCAGCCGCGATACCAAAGAAAAAATGCGCGTGCCTTGCGTTTATTCAACCGAGAATATTACGCCGCCGCAATCCGGCGAAGCGTGTTCGACCGATGCCGCGCCGCAAGGTTTGTCCTGCGCGGGCTACGGCGCGAGTATGCTGGTGACGGCTTCGTTTGGGCTGTATTGTGCGCAGGCGGCGGTGGAGCATATCGCGGGGTGGAAGTGAGATGAATCGATTTTTTAAAGCCTACTTTATCAGTAGCCTGATTTATGCGGTTGTCTTCGGTTTGTTGATGTACGGTGTCGGTTTGCTGCTTACAGGATTCGAATGTTTTGATATTGACGCTGAAAATGAACAGCGTCTACAGTATTGTTCACGAGCTCATGAAATGTCGGCTTTTGAGAAAACGTCTTTGAAGTTTTTCTTCTTTCCGTTTTTATCTGTAATGTCATTGTCCCTACTCAATGCCGGCATTATGAAGTGGACCAAACGCTGTACAACTTTGACGACTCTTGCCTTGCCTATCATCGAATGGTGGATTGTTTGGTTTGTTTTATTACTGTGGGAGTGGAGTAGTCTGGATAGTAGTTGGACGGCAATAACGGGAGTTATTTTTTTTGGGATTGCCTGTTTATGGCATGGCAGCAGTTCAAGCCCTGAATGTGTTGGACTCTTCTGCAAATGCCAATCAGAAAATTTGATGTGGGTTTAAGCCTTTTGAAATTTATTTTTTCAGACGACCTTTTTGCTTATGAACCGATTTTTTAAAGCCTACTTTATTGCCAGTCTGATTTATGCGGTATGGTTCGGCGTATTGATGTATGCCGTCGATCCGATGTTTCTTGATGTGATGGAATGCAATACGCTGCCGGGCGATTATTTGTGTGTGCAAAGCGGTTATAACCGCCCATTCACCACTTTTCTTTATCCGTTTCTGTCCGTCATGATATTCAGCCTTTTACACGCCGGTATCATGAAATGGCGCAAACGCCGTTCGGTTAAAATGATTTGGCTTTTGATCGGCTGCGAAAGTTTGCTGTTGTTGGCTTTGATGGTGGCGATGCTTGCGAGGGATGGTTTTGTGTTTTCCCGCGATATTGGCTCGGTACTGACGGGTACGGTTTTCGCCAGCCTGCCGCTGTTGGGTATGGCCTTGGCCCAGACCTTTGCCGTCGCCATTGTTTCTTTGCAAATCAATCGTAAAAAACGCTGATTTTTATATTAAAAACGGCTTGTCCTCGTTTCAGACGGCCTTTTATTGATGAAACTTCTTACTAAACTTAAAAAGAAAAAGACCCTTTAACCATGCCTTCAGAACACCTTATTTCTTCCACTGCCGCAACGCCGTCTGAATATACCGTTGCGTGGGTGTTCGGTCAGCCTGTCACCGATGTGCCGCAGGATTTGTTTATTCCGCCTGATGCGTTGAAGGTGGTATTGAGCAGCTTCCAAGGGCCGTTGGATTTGCTGCTGTACCTTATCCGCAAGCAAAATATCGATGTCCTCGATATTCCGATGGTGAAGATTACCGAGCAGTATCTGCACTATATTGCCCAAATGGAAGCGTATCAGTTTGATTTGGCGGCAGAATACCTGCTGATGGCGGCGATGTTGATTGAAATTAAATCGCGCCTGCTGTTGCCGCGTCCTGAAGAAGTTGAGGATGAAGAGGCGGATCCGCGTGCCGAGTTGGTGCGCCGTCTGTTGGCTTACGAACAGATGAAGCTGGCGGCTCAGGGCTTGGATGCGTTGCCGCGTGCCGGACGTGATTTTGCTTGGGCGTATTTGCCGCTGGAAATTGCGGTCGAAGCGAAGTTGCCGGAAGTGTACGTTGCCGATTTGACGCAGGCTTGGTTGGGTATTTTGTCGCGTGCCAAGCATACGCGCAGTCATGAAGTGGTGCGGGAAACCATTTCCGTGCGCGCGCAGATGACGGCGATTTTGCGCCGTTTGAACGAAAGCGGTATCAGCAAATTCAGCGATTTGTTTAAGCCGGAGCAGGGTGCGACATATGTGGTGGTCAATTTTATTGCATTGCTGGAATTGGCTAAAGAAGGCTTGGTGCGTATCGTACAGCCGGAAAATTATGGTGAAATCGAAATCAGCCTGAAAGACGGTTTGGAAATAAACGAAGCCGAAATGCTTTCAGACGGCCTTGAAATCGATGAAACCGATAACGGGTATTTGGAAAAAGAGAATTTAAGATGAATTCGACGATAAGTCGCAGTAAGGCCTCTTTATGGGCGGTGGGCTTGATGCTGTTTGCGCTGTTTTTTGGCGCGGGTAACTTAATTTACCCTGCTTATTTGGGGCAGCAGGCCGGCGAAAACTGGCTTTCGGCAATGTTCGGCTTTTTGTTGACCGGGGCGGGTTTGCCATTGCTGGGTGTGATTGCCGTCGGCTATTCCGGCTCGCGCGATGTGGAAGCATTGGCTTCCCGTGTTGCGCCTTGGTACGGCGTGACTTTTGCCGCCGCGCTTTATCTGGCAATCGGCCCCTTGTTTGCCATGCCGCGTACAGCAACAGTATCTTTTGAAACTGCAATTTCTCCTTTCATTGATGAATCTTGGAAAAATATCGCATTGGCCGTATTCAGCCTGGTGTTTTTCGGCATGACTTATTGGCTGTCGATTTCTCCGGGGAAACTGGTTGACCGTATCGGTAAAATCCTTACGCCCATTTTGTTGCTGGCAATTGCAATATTGGTCGGCTATGCCGCTATTAACCCGATGGGTATGCCGCAGGCGGCGCAAGGTGATTTTGCTACTCATCCGTTGGTTAAAGGTATTTTGGAAGGCTACGGCACCATGGACGCGCTGGCTTCGCTGGTGTTTGCCATTATCGTCATTGATGCCGTTCGCGCCATGGGCGTGGACAACCGTGCGGACTTGTTGAAGACCACGACGATTTCCGGTGTGTTGGCGGCTTCTTGTTTGGCAGTGGTTTACCTGTTTATCGGCTATATGGGCGCGACAGGTGTGGCAGGTATAGGCTTGCAGGAAAACGGCGCGTCTGTTTTGTCTAAAACCGCACAGCACTATTTCGGTACGGCCGGTATTGTGTTGCTTGGCGTCATGGTACTGCTTGCCTGTCTGAGTACGGCGGTTGGCTTGATTACTTCATGCGCCGAATATTTCAACCGTCTTTGCCCGGGCATTTCTTATAAAGCCTTTGTGATACTGAATACAGTGGTGTCTATCCTGTTGGCCAACAAAGGCCTGTCAGCGATTTTGCAGTTTTCTATCCCTATGTTGATGCTGTTGTATCCGCTGACTATCGTCATCATTCTGCTGGCTTTGACAGATAAACTGTTTGGCGGCGGCCGTATTGTCTATTTCTGTACCATGATGGCGGCCCTTATGGTCGGTTTGCTCGATGCCTATAAGGCCGCGTTTGGATTTGATGCCGAAACTGCGGCTGCCATCGAGCGCGCATTGCCGTTTTACAATATCGGTTTAGGATGGGTTGTTCCCTCTTTAGCCTGCTTTATACTCGGCTGCATTTTGAATGCGGCGTTGAAGAAAAAAGCATGATGACAAACAGGCCGTCTGAAATGTTCAGACGGCCTGTTTATTTCGCCGACCACGCAAACGACAGATGATTTTTTTAAAGAAATCCGTTATAATTGAAAAATTAAGGCTTTGCGAAATACCGTTTCGCAGATGCAACATATTGAGAAGATTTATTTCCACAAATCCCGTTTTTTCAGCAAACGACTTGAACTGAAGGCGGATTTCGTGGTATAAATCGCGTTTTACTATTTTAGAAGTTTGGAGACTAACCATGGCACGAGTTTGCAAAGTGACCGGTAAGCGCCCGATGTCTGGCAATAACGTATCACACGCCAACAACAAAACCAAACGTCGTTTTTTGCCTAACTTGCAATCACGTCGTTTCTGGGTAGAAAGTGAAAACCGCTGGGTTCGCCTGCGCGTTTCTAACGCTGCATTGCGCACCATCGATAAAGTAGGCATTGATGTCGTATTGGCTGATTTGCGTGCTCGCGGCGAAGCTTAATTTAAACACCATTAATTAAGGATTACTGCAATGCGCGATAAAATCAAACTGGAGTCCAGCGCTGGTACTGGTCACTTCTACACAACTACTAAAAACAAACGTACTATGCCTGGCAAACTGGAAATCAAAAAATTTGACCCAGTAGCCCGTAAACACGTTATTTACAAAGAAACTAAATTGAAATAATCCAGTTTCTTCCAAGAAAAAGCTCCTGTTTTGCAGGAGCTTTTCTTTTTATTTTCTGATTGGTTTTTGGGGGGCTTGTTTCAAATGTGTATGCAAGATATTTTTGGATTGCTTTGGAATAGACAAAATAAAAGAGCGTGTATCCATTGGGATTACGCTCTTTTATTTTTCAGACGGCCTGATAGGGGATAAGCAGTCTTAAATCACTAATAAACATTCAACAACGACTTAATGATCGACTTTGATGCCTTGGTTGTCAGAATGTTGTTTTTTATCTAGCTCTTTTTGCAAGGTATCGCATGGCGTGTCGCAATCGCACATTTTCTTCATGCCGAGCGAGGAAATGCCGCCGCAGCTGCCTTTGATGGTGCGTTTGGAGAAAATATAGCCGACTGCCATGCCGAGGATGACAATGATAAAGATGCCGAAAGTCAGAAGAAGGGTTTTCATGTGTGTATTCCTGAAGATTAGTTTAATAATTTCTTGAATGCGCTGGACATTTTAGTATGGTAGCCGCCTTGCGGGGTCCGGATGATAAGGAAAACGGCGAGATTTTCTTGCTCGGCAAGTTTAAGCGCTTCGGTTTCTCCGAGGACGAACAATCCGGTTGAAAGGCCGTCTGCAAGTGTGGCGTTTTCAGCTACTACGCTGATGGAAGCAAGGTTGTGACTGATGGGTTGTTTGGTTTTAGGGTTGATGATATGGGAAAGGCGGCGGCCTGACTTATCGACATGGAAAATGCGGTAGTCGCCGGATGTGGCCAGTGATTTATTGTCCAATGGAATGGTGATTTGAGTGGCGCCGCCTTGAACGATATTGGGCTGCTCGATGCCGATACGCCAAGGGTTGCCTTGCGCATTGTGGCCTTTGCCATGCAACTCGCCTCCGATTTCTACCAAATAATTGCCGATATTGAGTTTTTCAAGTTCGGCGGCGGTTTTATCCACGCCAAAACCTTTGGCGATGGAGGATAGGTCTAAATAGACTTCGGGATGGGTTTTGGCGAGTGTAGGCTGCTGACCATCTTGGGAAAGTTTGAGTTTGTCCGTACCGACCATTTCTGAAGCATGTTGGATTTCTTGTGCAGTCGGTTCGTGCGTGATTTCTTTTTGCGGGCCGAATCCCCAAAGGTTGACCAAAGGGCCGACGGTTACGTCCAGTGCGC
This sequence comes from Neisseria subflava, assembly GCF_003044935.1. NCBI lineage: Bacteria > Pseudomonadati > Pseudomonadota > Betaproteobacteria > Neisseriales > Neisseriaceae > Neisseria > Neisseria subflava. The sequence goes on from NZ_POXP01000003.1 coordinate 209,338, forward strand.
CGTGCGTCAATTTGTTTAAACGCAAGGCTTCGCCGGTTACATAGGCAAAGTCTTGGGAAATAGGCATGGCCTGATTGACGGTGCGCAGTTGGTTGAATTGGCTGATTTCGGAATCGGTTTGGTAGGTAGACATTTGCCGGTTGACTTCTTTAAGCGCGTCATCAATGCGTTTTTGTATTTCGGCGGGGGAAGGGAGTTTGTCTTGGCCGTCTGAAAGGTATTTGACGGTATAGGTCGTGCCCATGGTCTCGCCTTGCAGGGTGATGGTTTGTTGTTTTTCAGGTTGGCAGGCAGAGAGCGTGAGTGCGGAAACGATGGCAACGGTACAACCGATTATCGGACGGTAAAACGAATTGGAAAGAAACAGCATAAGGGATTTGCGGATTATTTTTTGAAGCCTTTATTGTATCGTAAAAGAAAGGTTCAGGCCGTCTGAAAGTATGGTTTTCAGACGGCCTGGCAATAAAAAAGGAAGAAACCGAAGTTTCTTCCTTTTTGTCTGTTAGCCGCCGAAATCGTCCAAAAGGATGTTTTCGTCTTCCACGCCCAAGTCTTTGAGCATTTTGATCACGGACTGGTTCATGATTGGAGGGCCGCACATGTAGAATTCGCAGTCTTCCGGTGCTTCGTGGTTTTTCAGGTGGTTTTCGTAAACCACGTTGTGAATGAAGCCTGTGTAACCGTCCCAGTTGTCTTCAGGCAATGGGTCGGACAGGGCGACGTGCCATGTGAAGTTCGGGAATTCTGCTGCGAGTTGGTCGAAGTCTTCGACATAGAACATCTCGCGTTTAGAACGGGCACCATACCAGAAAGTAATTTTACGTTTGGAGTTCAAACGTTTCAGCTGGTCGAAAATGTGGGAGCGCATCGGCGCCATACCTGCACCGCCGCCGATGAATACCATTTCGGCATCGGTATCTTTGGCAAAGAATTCGCCAAACGGACCGGAAATCGTTACTTTATCACCGGCTTTAAGCGACCAGATATAAGACGACATTTGTCCTGGAGGCGCATCAGGTACGCGTGGAGGAGGCGTAGCGATACGCACGTTCAGCATGATGATGCCTTTTTCTTCAGGGTATGAAGCCATAGAGTAGGCACGCAAAATCGGCTCGTCCACTTTGGAAACGTATTGCCACAGATTGTATTTGTCCCAGTCTTCGTGGTATTCCTTAGGAATGTCGAAGTCTTTGTAGGCAACAGTGTGAGGAGGGGCTTCAATTTGGATGTAGCCGCCGGCGCGGAAAGGAACTTCTTCACCTTCAGGAATGGCAAGCTTGAGTTCTTTAATGAACGTTGCTTTGTTGTCATTGGAGATGACAGTACATTCCCATTTTTTCACGCCGAATACTTCTTCCGGTACTTCGATGTCCATGTCGGTTTTAACGTTGACCTGACAAGACAGACGGCAGCCTTCGCGCGCTTCGCGTTTGCTGATGTGGGACAACTCGGTTGGCAGAATGTCGCCACCGCCGCTTTTCACGACAACGCGGCACTGGCCGCATGAGCCGCCGCCACCGCAGGCGGAAGGAACGAAGATACCTTGGCTGGCAAGCGCACCCAGCAGTTTGCCGCCGGCAGGCATCGTCAGCTCTTTTTCGTTATTGACTTTGATGGTGATGTCGCCTTCGCTCACCAACTTGGATTTGGCAAACAGAATCATCAGTGCCAACACCAAGACGATGAGGGTGAACATCACGATACCTAAAATAATCTCCATGCCGATTCCTTTCTTATAACTGGATGCCGGAGAACGACATAAACGCCATTGCCATCAGGCCAGCAGCGATAAAGGTAATGCCCAAGCCTTTGAGGCCTTTAGGGACATCCGAATATTTCATTTTTTCGGTAATGCCCGCCAAAGCGACAATAGCCAAAAGCCAGCCCAAACCTGCACCGAAACCGTATACAACGGACTCGCCGAAGTTGTATTCGCGTTGCGCCATAAACGATACGGCACCGAAAATTGCGCAGTTTACGGTAATTAGAGGCAGGTAGATACCCAATGCGTTGTAAAGGGCAGGAACGAATTTGTCCAAGAACATTTCCAAAATCTGCACCAAAGCGGCAATCACGCCGATGAAGGTGATGAATTTCAGGAAGGTCAGGTCCACGCCTTCAACCAGCGCGCCGTCTTTCAACAGCGAGTAAACCAGTTGGTTGGCTGGGACGGACAGGCCGAGTACGAAAGTTACAGCAACGCCCAAACCGAATGCAGTGGATACTTTTTTAGATACCGCCAAAAATGTACACATCCCCAAGAAGAAGGACAGTGCCATGTTTTCCAGAAAGACGGATTTTACAAAGAGGCTTAAGTAATGTTCCATGTGTTATTTCTCCGCCTGTTCAGGTTTCCAAGTGCGCAGGCCCCATACCAAGAAGCCGATGATGAAGAACGCGCTGGGAGCGAGCAGGAACAAGCCGTTGGTTTGATACCAGCCGCCATCTTGTACGGTTTGGAAAATGGTGTAGCCAAAGAGCTTGCCAGAGCCGACCAGTTCGCGGATGGTTGCGATGATGATCAACATCATGCCGTAACCTGCGCCGTTGCCGATACCGTCAACCAAGCTTTCCAGCGGTGGCTCTTTCATGGCGAATGCTTCGGCACGGCCCATCACGATACAGTTGGTAATAATCAGGCCGACGAATACGGATAGCTGTTTGGACAGCTCATAAGCAAAGGCTTGGAGCAGTTGGTCAACCAGTGTTACCAAGGAAGCAACAATCGCCATTTGCACAATAATACGGATGCTGTTGGGGATGTAGTTGCGTACCAATGAGATGAAAAAGCTGGAAAAACCGGTTACCAAACTCACGGAAATACCCATCACGATGGCCGTCTGAAGCTTGGTGGTAACCGCCAAAGCCGAACAAATACCCAAAACCTGCAAGGCAATCGGGTTGTTGTCGATAAAGGGTGAAAACATCAAATATTTCAAGCGTTTCATGTCAGCCATTATTGTGCTCCTGCTGATTTTAATTTGTTCAGGTAGGGGATATAGCCGTTTTCGCCGAACCAGTAGGCGAACGAACCTTGCACGCCTTTAGATGTCAGCGATGCGCCGGAGAGGGCATCTACGCCGTGTTCTTTGTCCGAACTTGCGCCTTTGCCAACATGCAGGGCGAGTTTGCCTTGTTCGTCAAACAGTTTTTTGCCGACGAATTTTTGTTGCCACAACGGATTGCCGATTTCGCCGCCCAAGCCCGGGGTTTCGCCTTGGTCGTAGTAGGTAATGCCGTTGATGGTGTTGCCGTCGGGTTGGATGGCGACAAAACCGTACATAACAGACCACAAACCGTTACCGTGCATAGGCAGGATGATTTGGCTGACTTTGCCATCATCGCCTTTTACCAGATAAACCTCGGTGTATTTGGCACGGCTTTTGATGCCGGCCAAATCGTCTTCGGGTTTGATTTGGATGCTTTGGGCAGGGTCTTTGCCGGCGACGCGTGCGCTGAAGTCTTTAGGCGCATCGGCGACATATTCGCCGGTTGCCAAGTCCACGACACGTTGCTCGATACGCTCGGCAAAGGTTTTGCTGATGTCGGTGTCTTTATCCATCAAACCGGCTACGCTCAAGATATAGCCTTGTTTGTCTTGGAGTTTTTGTTTCTCTTGGATGGGTTTCAAGCCGACGACCGCACCAGCAACGATGATGGAACAAATCAGGCTGACAACCAATACCACAATCAGCGTGCCGCTGAAGCTGTCTTTATCGAATTTCTTAGCCATTGCTGCGCGCCTTTCTGCGTTTGATGTTCGCTTGTGCGACGAAATAGTCGAAAATCGGGGCAAACAGGTTGGCAAACAGAATCGCCAACATCATGCCTTCGGGGTAAGCAGGGTTGACCACGCGGATCAATACGCACATTACACCGATAAGCGCGCCGTACCACCATTTGCCGACATTGGTAAAGGAAGCGGAAACAGGGTCGGTCGCCATAAACAGCATACCGATGGCGAAGCCGCCGACTACCAAGTGCCAGTACCAAGGCATGGAGAACATGGCGTTGGTGTCCGAACCGATGAAGTTAAACAACGAAGACATGGCAATCATACCGATCATCACGCCGGTGATAATGCGCCAAGAGGCAATGCGGGTGAACACGATAAACGCGCCGCCGATTAAGAGCGCCAAAGTGGATACTTCGCCGATTGAGCCGGGCACGTTACCGATAAACGCATCCATCCAAGAGATGTTTTGACCGGTTACAGCGTTTTTCAGGCCGTCTGCACCGTGTGCCGCCCATTGCGCCAAAGCAGTAGCACCGGAATAGCCGTCAACCGCAGTCCAAATGGTATCGCCGGTAATATTGGCAGGGTAGGCGAAGAACAGGAACGCACGGCCTGCAAGAGCAGGGTTCATGAAGTTTTTACCCGTACCGCCGAATACTTCTTTTGCAACCACAACACCGAAAGAAATACCCAAAGCCGCTTGCCACAAAGGCAGGGTAGGGGGAACGATCAAAGCAAACAGAATCGAAGTTACGAAGAAACCTTCGTTGATTTCGTGTTTGCGTACAGTGGCGAACAAGACTTCCCAGAAGCCGCCCACAACAAATACAGTCGCGTAAATCGGGAGGAAGAAAATCGCGCCGAACAGCATTTTGCCCAACACGCCCGCTTCAGACGACATATTGATGCCCAAAGCGTTGGCAAGGGCGTAATGCCAGTCGTTGGCGATGTTTTGTTGCAGCAAATCAGGCGTTAACGCACCGAATGCCTGTACGCCGACGTTGTACATACCGTAGAACATGGCAGGGAACAAAGCCAGCCACACCAAAATCATCATGCGCTTGGAGTCGAGCGCGTCGCGGACGTGCGCCGCTTTGCGTGTTACCGCTCCGGATGTATAGAAAATCGTCGCCGCAGCTTCGTAGAGGGCATACCATTTTTCATGTTTGCCGCCCGGCAGGAAGTGCGGTTCGATTTTTTCAAGAAAATGTTTCAAGCCCATAATCAGCCTTCCTTCTCAATGGTTTCCAGCACCTTGCGCAACAGCGGGCCGTATTCGTATTTGCCCGGGCAGACGAAGCTGCACAAAGCGAGGTCTTCTTCGTCCAATTCCAAGCAACCCAGTGCCTGAGCGCTGTCAGTATCGCCGACGATTAAATCGCGCAAGAGCAGGGTAGGCAGGATGTCCAAGGGCATCACGCGTTCGTAAGTGCCGATCGGTACCATGGCGCGGTCACCGCCGTTGACGGCTGTGTTGAACTTGAAGAGTTTGTTTTTCAGGAAATGGCCGAGGGTTGTGCGCGTGATGGAGTATTTGTCCGGCTGCGGCGCAACCCAGCCGAACAGCTCTTTGCTGCGGCCTTCTTCGATAACCGAAATCTGATTGTGGTAGCGGCCGAGGTAATCGTGCGCGCCTTGTGCAATCGCGCCGTTCAATACTGAGCCGGAAATCACGCGGTTGTCTGCATCAACCAATTCGCCCGCAGTAATTTGCGATACTTTCGCACCCAAAACGGTACGCAAGAGGCGCGGTTTGTTGACTTGAGAGCCACCCAAGGCAATCACGCGCTCGGTGTTCAGACGGCCTGTTGTAAACAAACGGCCAATGGCAATCACATCTTGATAATTGACGGTCCAAACGGTTTTGTTCGCACCGACTGGCTCGATGAAATGAATGTGCGTTCCACTCAAACCGGCAGGATGCGGACCGCCAAATTCATGTGTTTCGATGTTGGCAGCGTTTTCAGACGGCACGTCTGCGCCGGCTGCTTTACACACATGGATTTTACGTTCGGTCAGGCGGCTCAATACCAACAGGCCGCGTTTGAAGTCTTCGGCGGCTTCTTTGATGATGACCGTAGGATCGGCAGCCAGCGGATTGGTGTCCATCGCATTGACGAAGATGGCGAACGGTTCGGCATCAACGGCAGGAATTTTGCTGAACGGACGGGTGCGCAGCGCAGTCCACAAACCGGATTGGATCAGGTTGCGGCGTACTTCTTCGCTGCTCAATTTTGCCAGCGCTTCAGGTGCGTAGCGTTCGAACTCGATTTCGTCGTTGCCTTCAACGGCAATCACGACTGACTGAAGTACGCGCTTTTCGCCACGGTGAATCGCGGCGATTTTGCCTGAAGCCGGGGCAGTAAATACTACGCCCGGATTCTTTTTGTCTTCAAACAGCACTTGGCCTTTTTTGACGGCTTCACCTTCCTTGATTTTCATCGAGGGGCGCATGCCGACATATTCTTCGCCAAGCAACGCGACTTCGGTAATGGCCGGGCTGTCATAAATGACTTGCTCCGGTCTGCCTGCGATAGGCAGGTCTAAGCCTTTTTTTATCTTAATCATAAGGATGCGTTACTTTTTGGTGGGTTGAGATTCGGATGTCGGATTGTTTTTTCAGACAGCATGTAATGCTTTGAAACAACGGATGGGCCGTCTGAAAAAAGCAGAGGTTTGCTATAAAAACAACGAATAAACGCAAACAACAAAGCTTTAGATTTTATCAGGTATAGGCTGCTTTATGTCAGTTTTACGCTTATTTTTACGGGAAAAGTGGGAAAAAAGTAGGAATGTGTAATCGAGTGTTAAGGGGAATGATTTTTAACTGATTGATATTTAAACGCTATGTTTGATGATATAGCTGAAAATAAAAGGCCGTCTGAAATTCAGACGGCCTCTAAGTTTAAAAGAGCTGCCAAACGAAGAAAATCATCGTATGCAGGGCAAACAGCGGTACCAATACAATCACCGACCATGCCATATAGCCGAAGAAGGAAGGCATTGGTACGCCGCGTTGTTCGGCAATGGCTTTGACCATGAAGTTCGGCGCATTACCGATATAAGTGAGCGCGCCCATAAATACGGAACCCATGGATACTGCCAGCAGCGAATGGAACAGGTGGCCTGTCATCAAGGCTTGGGCATCGCCACCGGCCATATTGAAGAACACCAAATAAGTCGGCGCGTTATCCAAGAATGCCGACAAAATGCCGCTCATCCAGAAATACATCACATTAATCGGGTTGCCTGCCGCGTCGTGAACCAACGAAACAACGGAAGCCAATGCGCCTGTTTCACCGGCTTTCAAAATCGCCAAAACAGGCGAAATGGTAATGAAAATACCCAAAAACAGTTTGCCCACTTCGGCAATCGGCTCGAAGTTGAACTCATTACCTGCGCGTACCTGTTTGGGCGTAATAATCCAAGATACGGCGGTCAGAGCCAGCAAAATACCATCGCGTGCCAAGTTTTGCAGTGCATAGTGGCTGCCCAAAATCTCGAAACCCGGATGATTCGGCTGCCACAGGCCGGAGAGCAAAACTGCGCCGACTACGCCGGCCAGTAACAGGAAATTCCATTTGCCGTAAATTTTGACTTTTTCTTCTTTATCGGAAGGAGCGGGAGCGAGGTGTTCGCTTTGTTCACGCTTGAAGTGTCGGCTGTCGATGATGTAGAAAACGGCCAGCAAAATCACAGAACTGATCAATACAGGCATCAGCATGTGTTTGACCGTCCACATAAAATCTACGCCTTTCAGGAATCCTAAGAACAGAGGAGGATCGCCTAAAGGAGTCAGACCGCCGCCGATATTTGCCACCAAGAAAATGAAGAAAATCACAATGTGAACGCGGTAGTGGCGTTTATGGTTGGCTTTCAAAAGCGGACGAATCATCAACATAGCCGCGCCTGTCGTCCCCATGATGGAAGACAAAGCCGTACCGACTGCCAACAGGATTGTGTTCAATTTAGGCGAACCATGCAAATCGCCGCTGACAAAAATACCGCCTGAAATGGTATAAAGCGCCAAAAGCAGCAGGATAAAGGGGATATATTCTTCAACCAATGCATGGGCAACGGTATGCACGCCGGCTCCGAAACCAAAGGTTATGATGAATGGCGTTAAAAACAGCAGTGTCCAAAATGCTGTAATTTTGCCGAAGTGGTGGTGCCAAATACGGGAGAAAAACAGAGGTCCGAGTGCAATGGATAAGAGAATCAGTGCAAACGGCAGACCCCAAAGCAGGCTTGCGGATGAGCCGTCAAAATCGGATGCCGCAGCAGGAAAGGCGGCAAGAAGTAGTAAAAATGAGAGAGAGCGCATAGTATTTCCTTTTTATTCTGTTGCGCCGTGAGGAACTTCATTGAGAAAACACGGCGGTGAAATATTCAGGCCGTCTGAAAATATCCAGACGAACTGCGCGGTTGTGTCAGGGGAAAGTATAACGCAAAGCAAGTGTTAAGGGACGGTTTAGAGTGTTGGAATCAAAAGAAATGTTGATACAAATAAAGGAATCAAAATGAGTAGAGTAGTTGGAGGTAGTAAAAAAATGGTTTTGAAACAGGAGTTTGAAATATCGGAAATAATGCTATCGAAAAAATATTTTGAATTAATTTTAGCTAAAATTTACATTTAATTGAATAAATGGAGGCTGTCTGAAAAATGAGGGTCGAATAGCGTGTTTTAGTTCTTACTGATTGTTTTAATGGATAAATTGGGTGTAAAAACAAAAAAACAGGTAAGCAAAAATGCCTACCTGTTTTATTTTATGCTTCCGGCCGTAACCACATCCATACAGCCACGCAACTACAGAAGATTGATGATACGGCACCAATCCACCAGCGTTCTGGAAATTGCCAAAACATAAACAGGCAAGAAAGAGCCATCATGCCGATAGCGAAGAACTTTGCCTTGCGTGGCACGGCGCCGTTGTTTTCCCAGTTTTGTATGATCGGACCGAAATGGCGGTGATGATACAGCCAATTGTGAAAGCGCGGCGAGGCTTTTGCCCAGCAGGCGGCGGTCAATAAAATGAAAGGCGTAGTCGGCAGTAATGGCAGGAAAATGCCGATAATGCCCAAGACGAGTGACAATGCGCCGCAAAAAATCAATAAATAGCGAACCATCTTCCCATCACCAATTATTTGTTTTCAGATGGCTTGTGATGCGGAAATGGACAACGCGGAATGTCTAATTTATCCCAGCCCTCATGCCCCATTTTTTCCAGCAGCGCGATATTGCGGTCAAAAATTGCCGAGGCATCGGGAAATGCTTCAGCCGCTTTGGCAATACTGTCTTCACGAATCAGATGCAAGGTCGGGTAGGACGAACGATTGGTGTAGTTGCTGATGTCGTCGGCTTCTGTGCCTTCAAATTGAAAATCGGGATGGAACGGCGCAATTTGGACAATCCCTTCCAATTCATTTTCTACAACGGCATCATCGGCGATTTCCAACATTTGGTTGAAGGTTTCAAAATCAGGGAACAGCGTTGGATGAACCAGTAAAGTGGTTTCCAATTCCGAAGCAGGCGTATTGCCCAGAAGCTGCAATTCACGATCCAAATCTTCAAGAAAACCGTCCAAATGACGGGCTTCACTGACAACGATGCGAACCAGGTTTTTAACGTGCGGCGCTTTGGCAAAAGGGCAGAGATTCAGCCCGATAACGGCTTTTTCCAGCCATTGTTTGGTATGTTCTGAAACAGTATTGGTATCGAGATGGGTGGTGTTTGTCATAGTAAAAGCTTATGTGAATTATTCTTAAAAAGTATACAAGTGTATGGATGTGAAAGCAAACCATTGGAATTTAAAAGGCCGTCTGAACTACAGACGGCCTTTATCAGTTTCAAATCATCAATCCTGAACCAAATGAACCAAAGGCAGAGCAGTCGTGTTTTTAATTTCTTTCAACACAAAACTTGATTGCGCATCTTGCACGCCGTGGTGTGAAAGTAGCGTGTCCAAAACAAAATGGGAAAACGCGTTCATATCGGTAAAAAAGGCATGGAGCAGATAGTCGGTTTCGCCCGTTAAAGCAAAGCAGCTCAATACTTCCGGCCAAGCGCGGACGGATTCGGAAAAATCCTCACGCGCATCTTTTGCCTTGCTAATCGATACACGGATAAAAGCCTGCAAACCCAAGCCCAAAGATACGGGAGAAAGCTGGGCGGCGTATTTTTGAATGATGCCCGCATCTTCAAGCTGTTTGAGACGGCGTAGACAGGGAGAAGGGGAGAGCGCCACTTTTTCAGAAAGCTCAACATTGCTCAACCGCCCATTTTCCTGCAAAACCTGCAGAATCTTTAAATCCGTTTTATCCAAGTTTAGATGAGGCATGATGGTTCTCCCAATGTAGACAATGTATGTTTTGAAAATGAAAAATGCTTAAAAATAAAGACTTGTATGGTTAAATTATATATTGAGTTCAGATGTGCGACAAATTGTCTTATAAGGAGTGTTGCGAATTTGTTTTATGTAGTTGTGAAAAGATGAAGGCCGTCTGAAACTAATCAAGATTAAAGTTTTATGTCATATTAGGATTAGATATAAAGAGGCCGTCTGAAAATGATTTCAGACGGCATTTATTTTCGTAATGTGATGATTCAGGCTCTTAATGACCTTGTTTTGGAGAGTTTTGTTCTTTTGCTTTGATTCGTTTTCCGCGTTTGTATTTGGCTTTGTTTGGGGTGTTTTCTTCGCAATGTATTTTTGTGTTTTTCTTAAGGTATATGCTTGGTCGTTATCCGTTTGAGTTGTCTCGGCACATGGCGGGAATCATCATCGGATCCAGTGTTCCGCCGCATTGCCAGTTAAACAACCAAGTCGAGTCATTGTTAATTCGATAAGGAGTCAGGGTCAGGACTTTGCCTTTGTTCTGCCCTTTATCGAAAGGAATGCTGATTTTGCCTGTATCTGCTTCTACAGTTACGCCACCGTTTTGGATGTATGTACCGCCGATGCGTTGAGCGGTAACGCCGATTGAGCCTTGTTTACTGACATCCTCTGCATTGGGCAGGCGATTATTTACCGCTGAGGCAATGCTGATTTCGGTTTTCAGGTCGTCGGCAAGGTATAGTGCTTCGGAGGCTTGCGCCCTACCGATATAGTTTTGGTAAGTGGGTATGGCGACAACAACCAGAATACCGAGGATGGCGATCACTATCATCAGCTCAATCAGGGTAAAACCTTTTTGGGCTTGAAATGGGGTATTCATTTGAGTGTATCGTTTTCAGGTTTTTTTATTTTTATAAAGCAAATCCCATAATTGCCTTATGGGATTTGCTTTTATTTAGACTGCAATACCAATATTAGCGGCAGTTAGCAGGAACGTGTTTAGGTTCGCCACCAGTAAATTTACAACTCCAACTCAAAGGAGCTTCTGAATCTGAGGTACCTGCTGTGGCACCATTTTGACTTGGGGTCAATGTGAATACTGGATTTTCTGTTGCACCAGTGGCTTGGGTGGTAACTGTAATTACCCCACCATTTGCAATGTCAATACTCTTAACATATTTAGTTGGTACAAATTTGTAGCCTGTATTACCCATTTTGGCTTTATCAGTTGTACCAGTAGTATAGGCTGTAACACTACTTAAGCCATCAAGAGCAGCAGCTGTTTCGGCTACAGCTAATTTAGCAGGTTCAGCTAATCCCAAGCCTTCAGATACTTTGGCGCGGATAGTGTAGTCTTGGTACGCAGGCAGAGCGATTACGGCCAAGATGCCCAAGATGGCGATAACGATCATCAATTCGATCAGGGTGAAACCTTTTTGGATTGCTTTCATTGATTAAAACTCCAGTTTGAAAGTGTGAATAATTATGTTTAAGTAAAAAGTCCGTAATGTGCTTGGCACTATGTATTATGAGTAAACCATAAAGTAAGAAGGAATATACAGCTTCCGTCGGGCTTGCTGCTTTGAGGCTTGGGCCTTATCGGACGTGTTGTTTCAAGCAGGCAGTGTGCCAAGTGTACAAAACTGGTTAAAAAATTTATTTTTTATTTTTTATTTATTGTTTTTATTGGGTTTATTTTTTAATTTTTAAATTTTGTGAGGTTTGTTTGAAAGTTTCAGGATTTTTGGGAAATTAGGGGGTTGACGTTTTTTGTCAGTTTTGTGTTTTTTGTGACAGGGAAGGGAGACAAGTTTGGGTGTGTGACGTTTTTTGTCAGAATTTAGTTTAATTTAATAATATGTTAATTGGTTTGGATGGGCGGTATTTTTATGGATTAATCGGTGAGTTTAATATTTTGTGATTTTATTTTTTTGTTTTTTATGGGTTTTATTTTGTATGCGTATTTTGTTTGAATATGGATGAGGAAAAGATTTGGAAGGAAGGATTTTTTACGAGGGTTTGGTGTAATAGGTGAATGAAAATTTATTATCAGAATTATATTCATTTGGGTTATGATTTTAGAATGTAGTTTTATGTCAGAAGGAAGTTTTGGTTTCGAATTTTAAGGCTTTGGATTTCTTGAGTGTTTTAGAAGGATATATTCAGGATGTTTATATTTTTGGGTGCGATTAGGGTGAGCAAAAAATGCTCACCCTATGTTTTTAAGATGTTCAGACGGCCTTTATGGGGTCAAGACTTCGATCAATGCTTGTTTTAGGGTGTTTTGGGTTTGCGGGTCTTGTAGGGATGGGCTGTAGGTAATGAAGCTGTCCTCAATGCGCTGATCCAAGGTGGTGATTTTGGCGTAGCGCAGGCTGATGTTGTGTGCGAAGAAGGTCTCGGCGATGTCGGCGAGGAGGTGGGGGCGGTTGACTGCGGTGATGTCTATGGTGTGCCAGCCGGGATAATCTTCTTCGGGGGTGATGATTACGGTAGGCAGAATGGGGATGTGGCGGATGCGGCGGCTGATGTGTGGGCGGCCGCTTTGTTTTTGGACGGTGGTATTGCCGTGGATGAAGCTGTTGAGCTCGGCTTCGAGTGCGCTTTGGCGGTCGGGATATTCTTCAGGAGGGAGATTGTCGGGAAGTTGCAGGATAAAGGTGTCGAGGATGTAGTCGTGCTCGGTAATGAAGGCGCGGGCGGCTTGGATGTCGAAACGGTGGCTGCTGAAGATACGGCAGAGGCGTGCGAAGAGGCGGTCGCCATTGGGCATGAACACCATGACTTGAAGGCTGTTGCTTTGGGGGAGGATGCGGCTGCGGACGGCCGGACTTTGGGTGTCGTAGGCGAGGTTTGCGGTGTGCCAGAGGATTTCCCGCGTCTGATGGCGGACGTAGTATGCGCTGCCGAGGATGCGGCGGAGTTTTTGTTGGTTTTTGAGGGGAACGGCCGCGCGTGTGAGCTGGTCGGTCGAGGCTTGTTCGCGTCGGTTGGGGAGGCGTTCGGGATCGTGGTGTTTGCTGTTTAAAACGGCGGCGGTGCTGTGGTAGAGGGTTTGGAGCAGGCTGGCGCGCCATGTGTTCCAAAGTTTAGGGTTGGTGCCGCGGATGTCTGCAATGGTAAGCAGGTAGAGTGCGTCGAGGTATTCGCGTGTGGGAATACGGCGGCAAAAGGCTTGGAGGACATGGGGATCTTGGATATCTTCTTTTTGGGCAACGGTGGACATGAGCAGGTGGTTTTCAACCAGCCATGCGAGGAGGTGGCTTTCTTCTTCGGTGTAGTAGTGGTTGGCGGCGAATTGTTGTGCGTCTTTGACGCCTTCTTTGGCGTGATCGCCGCCACGGCCTTTGGCGATGTCGTGCAACAGGGCGGCGGTGTAGAGGACATATGGTCGCGGATAGGCCTGCATGATGGCGCTGGCCTCGGGCATTTCGTGGCTGTGGGTTTCGATGGCGAGACGGCGCATATTGCGGACGACGGTCAGGATGTGGTCGTCTACGGGGTAAATATGGAAGAGGTCGTGTTGGAGCAGGCCGGTGATTTTTTCCCATGCGGGGAGATAGCGGCCCAGTACGCCGTAGAGGTTGAGAAAACGGAGGGTTTGGGTAAGGCCGGTGCCGTGTTTGAAGAATTGGATGAAGCGGCGGCGGTTTTCTGGGTTTTGGGTGAAACGGGCGTTGATTTTTCGTGTGGCCGCCCACCATGCGCGCAGGGTTTGCGGCTCGATGGTGGTGATGTTTTGCTCCTGCATGGTTTGGATGATGGTAAAGATGTGTTCGGGGTTTTGCTCGAACAGGGCAAGGTCGTTGGCGGCGATTTGGTGGCCGATGCGTTTGTAGTGGCTGTCGATGGGGTGAATGTGCTGGAGGCGGCCGGGGGTTTGATGGTTTTTGAGAATCGGAATGAGGATGCCGTTGAGTTGTTTGATGGCTTTGGTGGCGCGGTAGAAGGTGTGCATCAGTGCTTCGCTTCGGCCGCGGATGTCGGGTTGGGTATAGCCTAAGCTTTCGGCGACTTGGGACTGATAGTCGAAAAGCAGCCTGTCTTCGGGACGGTCGGCGGTAAGGTGGAGGTGAATGCGGATGTTGGCGAGGCGGCGGTAGCCGTGGGCCAGCATGCCGGCTTCGGTGCGGGTGAGGAAGCCGGCGGTAACGAGGGCGGTGGGGTTGCTGTCTATGCCTTGTGCTTTGGCTGTCCAAATCAGGGTGTGGATGTCGCGCAGGCCGCCGGGGCAGGTTTTGATGTTGGGTTCGAGTTGTGCGCCTGTGCCTTGGGATTTGGTGTGGCGTTGCTCCATTTCGAGGAGTTTGGCTTCGATGAAGGCGGCTGTGTTGCGGCGTGTGTTGAGTTTGTTTAGAAGTTGGGCGGTAAGGTTGGGATTGCCTTGGAGATGGCGTGCTTCAAGAAAGGCGGTTTCGCCGGTAATGTCGTTTTGGGTGCTTTGGAGGATTTCTTCTATGCTTCCGCTTTTGATGGCGGGATTGAGGCGTGCGTCCCAAAGGGTTTGGATAAATTGGGCGGTTTGTTGTTGCAGGCCGTCTGAAAATGGTGCGGTGGAAATAATCGCTAAGTCCCAGTCGGAATGAGGATAGAGTTCGCAACGCCCGAAGCCGCCGATGGCAATCAGACTGATGTCGTCGCTGTCGGGAAAGTGGATTTGCCAGAGGGTTTGCAGCAGGGTTTCGGCAGAGGCGATATGGTCGCGGAAGTAAACGGTAGGACGGTTGTTTTGGCGGTAGGCGGCTTCTGCTGCGGCTTTTTGTTGCCGGTAGGTTTGGATGGCTTGTTGGGCGGCGGTCATGATGGTGTCTGGCTGTGAATTAGGCTTGGGTGTCGGCAGGCTCGGTCATTTGGCGGAGCATTTCTTGCGGCGGAAGGAGAAGTTTGTAAGGGGCGATTTTGAGTGCGGATGCGATTTTTTCGATGTTGGAAAGGGCGATGTTCCAGCGTTTGCGCTCGACGGCGGAGACGTAGGTGCGGTCGAGTCCGCATTGGCGTGCGAGTTCTTCTTGCGACCAGCCGTGGTTGACGCGGTAGAGGCGCATGTTGTAGGCGATAACGGCGCGGAGGTCTTGGGGATCGGGCAGGCTGGGAGGGGGAGTGAGTTTGTTGACCATGGTGTTTTGGGTTTGTGGTTTGAACGATAAGGAGATTTTATACTATTTTTGCTAGGGGAAAGAAAAGGCCGTCTGAAAGTTTCAGACGGCCTTCAAGAGGGTAGGTATAAAAAAAGGGGGTGGCACTCAGCCACACCCAAACACACACACATCAAGAGGAAAGAAAAATCATTTAATAAGAGAGCTGGCTCTTATCGAGGAAACTGGAGGATTCGGGCATGGCCCTGAATCATTGGAAGGCATTATAAATGAAAATAGGATTGGGGTATTGACACAGGTCAATTCTGTTTTAATTTAGAAAATATATCTTCAAGATAGTGGAAATAAATTATAAATAAGCTAAGGCAATCAGGCCGTCTGAATAATCGGTTTCAGACGGCCTGATTGCCTTAAGGGCTACTAGTTACTATATAAATTAGGTATTAAGCCAAACCTTTATCTTTGGCTTCTTGCAGGCGGGCTTCAAAGTTGCTGAGGTTAACGCCTGCCTGTTCGGCTGCGGCAACCACTTCGGCTACGGATGCGCCGTGTTGCACTTGATGATAACCCCAAAGCAGGGAGCAACGTGTGCCGGTACGGCAGAAGGCAAGGATAGGAGTCGGAGATTGTTGTAACAGATTTTGGAAGGCTGCAACATCGGCTGCGTTGATTTGAGGTGCGACAACGGGCTGGTGTGAGAATTGGTTGATACCGGCCTCTTTAAACCAGTTTTGCACTTCGGTAAAAGCCGGTTGGTTTTCTTCTTCGCCGTCCGGGCGGTTGCAGATGACGGTTTGGATGCCGAGACGTACGGCTTCTTGGACATCGGCTTCGGTCAGTTGGGGGGCGATATAGAGGGAGTCGGTCAGCTTGCGGATGGGCATAGTTTTTCCTTTCTTTATATTGAATGGGTATGTTGATTTCAGACGGCCTGTGAAGTAGCAGGCCGTTTGAAGTTTTATTTAATGATTGTACAACCAGTTTTCGAGTTTTTGGCGATCGGTAATGTGCAGCAGGGCGGTATTGGCTTCTGCTGCTTGGACTGTGATACTGGTCTCGCGCAACAAGCCTTGGCGGAAGAAATGGATGGTGGTGCGCGTGCCGATAGGCAGTTTGCTCCACTGCGTTGCAAGGTCGTTGCAGGCGTAGCCGCCCAAGGCGATGATTTTGTCTTGCGGGCAGAGTCCGGCATTTTCTGCGCTGCCGCCATTAAATACATGAGTCAGGACGGCATGGTCGCTGTTTTGTTTGAAACGTGCGCCCAAATCGTTGGCTGGGGCAACCGATTGGGGTTCGCTTGCAAATGCTCCGCCGTGTTGGCGGGGCAGGGGGATAAAGTCGAGTTTGACACCTACGCTTTGCAGGCATTCTGCGAGCGGAAGGTCTTCGGTGCTGTATAAGGCCGTCTGAAAGAAGGTTTCTAAATCTAAACCGGTTATTTCTTGGCAACGGGTTTGCCAGTGTTTTTCGGGTATGCCTTGATGGGTATTACACCAGTCGCGATAGTGTTGCTGCATCACGCTGTCGAGGGTGTATTTGCCTTGGCTTTTTTCACGGATGATGAGGTCGAGGCAAAGTGCGGCCAGTGCGCCTTTTTGATAGTAGCTGACAATGGCGTTGGGGCTGTTTTCGTTTTGTTTGTAGAACTTGTCCCATGCGCTGAAACTGGATTGGGCAAGTGTTTGTTTCAGACGGCCTTGTGTCTGCTGGACGCGTGTGATGCTTTGGGCGAGCAGGGTAAGGTAGGCTTCGGGGCTGATGGTTTGGCTTCGGGCTAGAAAGAGGTCGTCGTAGTAGGAGGTAATGCCTTCAAATGCCCAAAGTTGCTCGGTGTAGTTTTCTTGGTCGAGGTTGTAAGGTGCGAATACGGCCGGTTTGATGGATTTGACGTTCCATGCGTGGAAGTATTCGTGGGAGAAAAGGCCGAGCAATTCGGTATAGGCTTTGTCGGCCTCGCCCATATTATAGGGTGGCAGACTGTGGCGGTCAGCGAGTAGGGCGGTGCTGCTGATGTGTTCCAGTCCGCCGTAGAGGTTGTCGCCTAGATGCAGTAGGAAAAGGTATTCGGAAAACGGGGCAGGGGAGGGGAACATCGCCAACTCGGTTTCGCAGATTTTTTGAATATCGGCGAGGAAACGAGCGCGGTCAAAATCGGGATAGATGCCGCTTAATGCAATACGGTGGGGAATGCCTTGTGCTTCAAATTCGAGAAATTCGATGATGCCTGTTTCAACCGGGTGGTCGATAAGCTCGGCGTATGAGGCCGTCTGAAAAGTGGTTGCCGAGGTTTGGGGCAGGGTGGTGGCTATCTGCCATGTGTGCGGCAGGGTGGAAAATTCGATTTGATGTGGCCGGTGTTCTTGTCCGTGGACTTTTAAGAATAGACACGCGCCGTCGAAAAAGCCGCGCTCGGTGCTGAGGAACGAGCCGCGAACGGATAAGTCGAATGCGTAAACAGTGTAGTAAATTTCCCACGCTCCACTGAGGGCAGGGGTTTGCCAATGGTTTTTGCTGGTTTGTGTCAGTGGCTGGGCTTTGCCGTTGCAGCGCGCGCTGATGTGTGTGATGTGGCGGGCAAAGTCACGGATGAGGTAGCTGCCGGGAACCCAGTTGGGTAAGCTGATTTCTGTTTCTGAATCATTGGTTTGAGTGAATGATAAGGTGATGTGCCATTCATGAGACAGAAAGTTGGGAGTAATTTTGTAATTAATCATAGCTATTGGTTAATTTGCTAAAGTTTATTAAGAGGAAGGGGTTTTAAAGGGTAGGCTTAATCTATATCAATAAAACTGTACGAAAAAGGGGGCTTGAAAAAATGCTGTGCACGATTTATTGGATATGTTTAAATAATTTCTTGATTATAAAAGAAATGAGATTATGTCTCACTAAAGGTTTTATGCAATATGGAATGTAATTTTGCTTGGCATGTTGTGGTGTCTATGTTAAATTTAGAAAAATTTGAGCCTTGGCCGTATTGCGCTTTTCGTAAATGCAGGGGTTAGGGTGAGATAAAAATTTTTTATACCCATAATTTATGGAGACTTCCATGGACACACAAACTTATAACTACAAAGTGGTGCGCCAGTTCGCCATCATGACTGTAGTTTGGGGTATTGTGGGCATGTTGGTCGGCGTTATCGTCGCTGCCCAGCTTTTTGCTCCTGCCCTCGATTTATCCAATATCGGACCTTGGTTCCACTTCGGCCGCCTGCGTCCTCTGCACACCAATGCGGTTATTTTTGCATTCGGCGGTTGCGGTTTGATCGGTACATCATACTACGTTGTTCAACGTACATGTAATACCCGTCTGTTTGGCGGTTGGCTGCCTGCATTTACCTTCTGGGGTTGGCAGGCTGTTATCGTGGCTGCGGCCATCAGCTTGCCTATGGGTTACACCCAAGGTAAAGAATACGCCGAATTGGAATGGCCTATCGACATTTTGATTACGCTGGTGTGGGTTGCCTACGCTATCGTATTCTTCGGTACGATTGCCAAACGTAAAATCAAACATATTTACGTTGCCAACTGGTTCTACGGCGGCTTTATTTTGGCCGTTGCGCTGTTGCACATCGTCAATAATATCAGCATCCCTGCTGGTTTGATGAAATCTTATCCGGTTTACGCAGGTGCGATTGATGCGATGGTTCAATGGTGGTATGGCCACAATGCGGTGGGCTTTTTCCTGACAGCCGGCTTCTTGGGTATGATGTACTATTTCGTGCCTAAACAAGCGGGCCGTCCGATTTACTCTTACCGCTTGTCCGTTGTTCACTTCTGGGCTTTGATTTTCACTTATATGTGGGCAGGTTCTCACCACTTGCACTACACCGCATTGCCTGACTGGACTCAATCTTTGGGTATGGTATTGTCTTTGATTCTGTTTGCGCCTTCTTGGGGCGGTATGATCAACGGTATCATGACTCTGTCCGGCGCATGGGACAAACTGCGTACCGACCCGATTTTGAAATTCTTGATCGTTTCTCTGTCTTTCTACGGTATGTCTACCTTCGAAGGCCCGATGATGTCTATCAAAACCGTTAACGCTCTGAGCCACTACACCGACTGGACTGTTGCACACGTTCACGCCGGCGCATTGGGCTGGGTGGGCTTTGTAACCATCGGTTCCGTTTACTATATGATTCCCCGCTTGTTCGGCAAAAATGAAATGTACAGCACCAAATTGGTTGAGGCGCATTTCTGGATCGCGACCATCGGCGTGGTTCTGTATATCGCTGCAATGTGGATTGCCGGCGTAATGCAAGGTCTTATGTGGGGTTCTTTGAATGACGACGGCACGCTGACTTATTCCTTCGTTGAATCCGTAAAACGTACCATGCCTTACTACATGATTCGTTTCACCGGCGGTCTTCTGTACCTGAGCGGTATGTGCATCATGGCATATAACGTTTACCGTACTGCTATCAGTGGTAAAGCAGTTGATGCTGAGATTCCTGCGGTTTCTCAAACTCAACACCACTAATGACAAGAAAGATAGGCTACCAAAATGAAATTACAACAATTAGCTGAAGAAAAAGTCGGTGTACTGATTGTATTCACCCTGCTTGTAGTCAGCGTCGGCCTTCTAATTGAGGCTGTTCCGCTGTTCTTCACCAAGGCAGTTACCGAACCTGCACCCGGCGTGAAACCATATAACGCCCTGCAAGTGGCCGGTCGCGATATTTATGTGCGCGAAGGCTGCTACAACTGCCACTCTCAAATGATTCGTCCATTCCGTGCAGAAACTGAACGTTACGGTCATTACTCTGTTGCCGGTGAGTCTGTTTATGACCATCCGTTCCAATGGGGTTCTAAACGTACCGGTCCGGATTTGGCTCGTGTCGGCGGCCGTTATTCCGATGAATGGCACCGCATCCACCTGCTGAACCCGCGCGACGTTGTGCCGGAGTCCAATATGCCTGCATTCCCATGGCTCGCACGCAATAAAGTCGATGCCGAGGCAACTGTGGCGCATATGAAAGCCCTGCGTAAAGTGGGTACACCTTACAGCGATGAAGAAATTGCCAAAGCACCTGAAATGCTGGCTAACAAATCAGAGCTGGACGCTGTTATCGCCTATCTGCAAGGCTTGGGCTTGGCATTGAAAAACGTAAGGTAACATCATGGACGCTAACTGGGCTCGCTCGCTCTTTACTGTTTGGGTATTTATCAGCTTTATTTTAGTTCTCTATATTGTGTTCAATAGACGCAATAAGAAAAACTATGACGATGCTGCCAGCAGTATTTTCGATAATGACGAACAAAGGCCGTCTGAAAAGGACGATCAAGCTCAGTCAGTCCGTGATCACGGAGCAAAATAATGAACACAACATCCCAATTTACCAGTAGTTTCTGGAGTATATATATTGCCGTTATCGTCGTGCTCAGCTTCATCGGCCTGGCTTGGCTTCTGCTTTCGCAAAACGTTGTGAAACGCCCTAAAAAAGGCGAAGAAGTAAAAACCACAGGTCATGAGTGGGACGGCATTTCGGAGTACAACAACCCTCTGCCACGTTGGTGGTTTTGGCTTTATGTCTGCACATGGCTGTTTGGCGTCGGCTACCTGATTATGTATCCAGGTATCGGCGATTACAAAGGCCTGTGGGGCTGGAGCAGCCATGGTCAATATGAAGAAGAAGTTGCCAAAGCCAATCAGCAATACGGTAAAGTGTATGCTAAATTTTCCAATATGCCGATTGAGAAAGTGGCTAAAGACCCTGAAGCCCGTGCTATTGCACAAAACCTTTTCAATACCTACTGTATCCAATGTCACGGCTCAGATGCCAAAGGCTCCAAAGGCTTCCCGAATTTGACCGACGACGATTGGTTGTGGGGTGGCGAACCTGAAAAAATTCAGGAAACCATTGAAAAAGGCCGTACTGCCTCTATGCCGGCATGGGGTCCTGCTTTGGGTGAAGAAGGCGTGAAAAACGTAACACAGTATGTTATGTCTCTTTCTAAACCTAAAGGCCAATATGACGAAGAACGTGCAGAACGCGGTAAAGTCCTGTTTAGCGGCCCACCTGCCAACTGTTTCACTTGTCACGGCGACAAAGGTCAAGGTATCCAAGGCCTCGGCCCGAATCTGACCGACGGTGTATGGTTGTGGGGCGGTACTCAAAAAGCGATTGCCGAAACCATTACCAACGGCCGCAGCAGCCAAATGCCTGCTTGGGGTCACTTCCTCGACAAAGACAAGCTGCACATCATGACCGCTTATGTTTGGGGTTTGTCCAACAAAGACGGTAAAAAAGCTCCTGCTAAAAAAGACGAGCCTGCTCCGGTAGCTCAACCTGCCGATGCTTCTGCTCCGGCGGCTGCTTCTGCTCCTGCTGCCGATAAAGCTGCTTCAGATGCTAAAGCTGCTCCAGCTGCTGAAGCCAAACCTGCTGAAAAAGCAGAAGCGGCTCCGGTTAAGGTAGACGGCAAAGCTGTTTTTGAAGCCAACTGTAAAACATGTCATGGCGGTATGATTCCGGGCGCACCTGTTGTCGGTAAAAAAGACGACTGGGCTCCTCGAATTAAGCAAGGTAAAGATACTTTGCACAAACACGCGCTTGAAGGTTTTAATTCAATGCCTGCCAAAGGCGGCAACAGCAGCTTGAGTGACGATGAGGTTAAAGCGGCTGTAGACTTTATGGCAAATGAGTCCGGTGCAAAATTCTAATTTTGAGTCGGATTGAAAAAAGCGTACCTAACAAGGTACGCTTTTTTATATTTGATAAAACCAATAAGAGAAGACATATCAAAGAGGTGAAATATATAAGGCCGTCTGAAACATTCAGACGGCCTTTGTTCTTGGTTCAACCAAAATTAATCAATCCAAAGTGGACGTACTGCGTTTCAGGAACCATTCGCTGAAAGGCCACTCGACGCTGTCGAGTAAGTTTTTGGTAATTAGCCCCAGTTCCGTATCGCCTTCGATTTGCAATTTACGGTTGAAAAATAAGGTGTCGGGATCTTCCTCGCGCATCATCATGCGCATGAAGTCTATACCGTTGGCGGCCAGCCTCAGATCGGGGGCGCCGCTGAAGTTGTCGTCCAGGAATTTTTCCGTATCGGCACTAAACCGCACTTTGATACCGGCATCCAAAACTTCGATTTCGAATTTTCTTCCGGCAAAAAGTTCCATATCGGCAGGCAGTAAACCTTTTTTCAGCATGGTATTCAATACGGAGACCAAAACAAAGCGTGGAGGTTTGCCGGGAAGTTTGGTACCGATTTTTGCCATCCATTTGGGTAATATGATTTCAGGCAGCGCCATAATATACCTCCTTCACGGTTTCAATACCGGGCTGACCGCGCCAATAGCCGTCAACCAGTGTTCCGGTAGTCAGTCGTTCCAACTCGGGGCGGACATCTTCCCATGTGGCTTTTCCGTCCAATACATCGCGGTGAATTTGGATAATTTCAGCCATGCTGTGCATTTGTGGCGACAGTCTGAGCATATTCACGCCGATTTTATTTAAGTCTTCATGGTGGGGCAGTAGGTTTTGGCAGCCGTAAGACATGGTTTGGATGCCGTTGATGGTAAGAAACGGCTGGCCTTCGCGCGTATTCATGGCCATACCGTGCTCGTGGTCGAGGCAGCGGAACTCGCAACTGTCTTTATTCAGATTGTAATGGCGGGCGGTAAAGCAACGTGATGAATAGGCGAGCGGCATTTTACCCCAAGCGAAGAGTTCGGTTTCAATGCCGTCTGAAGCCTTGATGATTTCGGCAACCTTATCGCGGCTCAGCTCGGACGGTGCAATCCAGCGGAATGCCCCTAATTTTCGGAATACGTCCAAAGTAGTTTCGTTGTAGATATTCAGGCTTGCACCGGCAACAAAAGGAATGCCGTGTTCGCGTGCCAATTTGACCGCCCCCATGTCGTTGGCTTCAACTTTAAACTTTCCCTGCTCCGTGATTTTGCGCAAGCGTTTCAGATCGGATTCGCTTTCGAGCAGGACTTGTGAAGAAAGAATAATCTCCTTACCGCTTTCCGCCAAGTCTTCAGCCAGTCCGAACCAGTCGGCAAAGCGCATTTTCTGACGGCGTGAGCAGACTACCTCACCCAAATAGACCGTATCCAACGGCGTATCCAGCATGGAAACGTAAAATTCCAGCAGGGCTTCTTTTTGCCAGAAAAATAAAATAGGGCCCAGCGACAATTTCAATGAATTCATTTTCTTCCCCTTATTTCCATGGGCGGTTGTATGCGCCCAAAGTTGTCTGATGACCTTCCGAAACTTTGCTCAAGGCATTGTTCCAGGACGGATTGACTTTGAAATGCGACGGGTCGGCTGCAGCTGCATCCAGTGCTTGGCGCAGGGATTTGGTTACTTGCGCCGTATACATCGGACTGCGTTGGCGTCCCTCGATTTTGATGGCGGACACACCGATTTTGATGAGTTCGGGCAACATTTCCAAAACATTCAGGCTGGTCGGTTCTTCCAAAGCATAGTAAGTTTCATCATTGACTTCAAAGCGGCCTTTGCACAAGGTTGGATAACCTGCCGGTTCATTGGGTTTGTATTGGTCTATCAATACCTGGTTTAGACGTACGTTCATGCGGTCGGGCAGTTGTTCCCAGCGGACGGATTTTGCCGGAGAGCAGACCCCTTGCATATTGGGCGATTCGCCTGTTGCATAGCTCGACAAGATGCAACGGCCTTCCACCATCACACACAAACTGCCGAAACCAAAGACTTCAATTTCCACATCAGTATTGTCAATCACATGTTTGACCTGATCGATGGTCAGTACGCGCGGCAAAACGGCACGACGGATGCCGAACAGCTCTTTCATCATATTGATGGCTTCGTAATTGGTGGCCGAACCTTGTACCGACATATGCAGGCGTAAATTCGGATGTTTGTCTGCCGCATACGCCATGATGGCGGGGTCGGCAACAATAATCGCATCGGCACCCAAATCCGCCGCCGTATCCACAGCAGCGTGCCAACGCTCCACTTGGCCAGCTTGTGCGAATGTATTGATGGCCATCAGTACATTGCGCCCGCGCGCATGGGCGTAAGCTACGCCTTCCCGCGCAGATTTCATATCGAAATTCAGTCCCGGAAAGTTTCGTGCATTGGTCGCATCTTTCAAACCCATGTAAACCGTGTCCGCACCGTTGTCCACAGCGGTTTTCAGTGCAGGCAGGTTGCCGGCGGGGCAGACCAATTCTGGAATTTTCTGCATTTTGTGTTCCTCATCTTGATGATAACCTCTATCGGGTTAATCAATATTTTGTAGAATTCCGGATATTTTATGGATTAATAACACAAGATATGCTGATTTAAATCAAATCGAAAAATTCAGGTTGACGTAGGCATATTGTTTACAAAATCTTAACAGACGTTGTTTTTTATATATTTCATGTGCTTAAAAATTTTGATGACGAATTTTGTTTCAAAATCGGCTTATGTTTTTAACTATCGCATTTATTAATTTTTACAATAATAACGATAGAAAAATGAAAAAGGCCGTCTGAAAATCTGGTTTCAGACGGCCTTTTATTTTAAAGAAATATATTTAAGAGGAACCTAAGCGTTTATCGGGTCGGGTAAACACAAAAATGAACAGGGAAGTTAACGCGCCCAAAGTATCGGCAAGCATGTCTTTTTGCGCGTCCCAAATATCGCCTTGAGAACCCAAAAATTCCAGTCCGGCCTCTCCGCCGTCGATGACGGCATATTGCCATTCAATGATTTCATAGGCGGCAGCCACGCTCATAATGAAGAACAGGGAGAAAAATAAGGCCAACGGCAGGTTGCACAGCTTGCGGCGCAGCAGCCATTCGGCCATCGGGTAGGCATAAAAGCCGATGATGTAGTGGGCAATACGGTCGTAATGATTGCGGTTTTCGCCCAAAATCGGTTCGACAAAGCGGTTGATGGATTCAAATGGTACATCGGCAAAAGTGTAGTATGCACCGATGGAATGCATGATGAGCCAGAAACTCATGAATAAGTAGGCCAAGTTGCTGAAGCGGAAAATGCGGTAGGTGGCAACCAGAAGGAAGAATACGGATGCTACGGGGATGATTTCGGCGTACCAGACCGCGCGGTCATGGGGATTGATGCCTGACCAAACAATGAGGGCACAGATAATCGTAGCAAGAAAAATGGGAAAGATTGGAGAGGGTCTATTCATGTTGTGTATGTAATAACAATGGTTGCGTATTGTATAACGAATTGGCAGGATTGGCAGTTTCATACATTCAAGGCCGTCTGAAAACAGCTTTTAGACGGCCTGAAGTTTAGCCGTTCCAGAAATAACGGGTGATGTGGAAAAACACGGGTGCGGCAAAACAAATTGAATCTACGCGGTCAAGCATACCGCCGTGGCCGCGTATCATATTGCCCCAGTCTTTGACACCATAATCGCGTTTGATGGCAGACATAACCAGGCCGCCAAAGAAACCCATTAGGCAGACGATAAAGCCGATAACGGCTGCTTGGCCGTGGGAGAACGGCGTAATCGGCGCCATCAGCGCGGCAATGGCAGTGGCCGATAAAATACCGCCGACAGTGCCAGAAATGGTTTTGGACGGCGAAAGCGAAGGCATGATTTTTGCACCGCCAATCAGTTTGCCCCAAACGTATTGCAATACATCCGATACTTGCACCACGCCAATCAGGAAGATCAGCAACAGGATATTGTTGCTATTATCGAAGCCGTCCAAGTCCAGAAACATCAGCGCCGGAACATGGGACAGACAGAAGATGCAAATCATCGCCATCCATTGCGTTTTGGCGGCGCGTTCCAAAAAATGCGCGGTTTGGCCGCTGAGGCTGGCAATAATCGGCAGTATCAAAAAGCCGTAAACCGGAATAAAAATGCTGAACATGCCGTACCAGCTGTCATAGACGAAATAGTATTGCACCGGCAGCAGCAGGTAAAAGCAAACCACCATGCTGTAATAGTCGCTGCGGCGGCGATAGACTAGGGTCATAAATTCGCGCAGTGCGGCAAATGAAATCAGGAAAAACAGTACAACCGTCCCGATTTTGCCGAACCAAAACGCGCCCAGCAACACCAGCGTCATCAGCCACCATGCGTAAATGCGGGCATTGAGGTTGGCGATGGTGGCATTATCTGCGCCGTTTTTGCGCTTGAGCCATTGTCCGATGATGCTGGCAAAACACAATACGGCAAATACGCCGACAAAAATATAGCTGGCTTGCGGAGTCAGATGAGCGGTGGCTTGTTCGACAATGATTTGTTGGGAAGTCGTAGAAAGGCTCATGCTTGTCCTCCTTTGTTTTGTTGAACTTCAGGTTCATTTTGGCGAAGCTCGCTGCGGTCGTTTTCAGACGGCCTGAGTGCCAGCAGTGCTTCACGGCTGCGTGTCAAAAAGCTGTCTTTGTCTTCGTTTTCCTGCAAAGTAAGCGGCTGTCCGATATGGACTTCACACAAAAGCGGGATAGGCAGGATTTTGCCTTTGGGCAGTACGCGGCTGATGTTGTCTATCCAAATCGGCACAAATTCGGTATTGGGTTTGCTTTTTGCCAGATGATAAATGCCGGACTTGAATGGCAGCAGGATGGTGTTGTCGTCAGTGTTGCGCGTGCCTTCAGGGAAAATAATCAAGGAGTCGCCTGCGTTCAGCGCGTCTTTCATCTGTTCGGTAATCGCTTGCGGATTATTGCTATGGCGCGGAATCAGCAAGGCATTGAAAACATTTTGAATGATGAAGCGTTTGAGTTTGCTCGTCAGCCAGTAATCCGAACCGGCGACAGGGCGCGTGGACAAGCGCCAGCGGCGGGGCAGGGAAATCCACACCAGCACAAAATCGCCATGGCTGCCGTGATTGGCGTAATAGACCTTTTGGTGCTGATTGAATGTCAGCTCGCGTGGGCTTTTGGGGCGCACGCCCGTAAGAAAAGAGACCGACAGACATAAGGCTTGATCGGTCAGCCAGGCAAGTTGTTTTTTGAGGAAGTTTTTCATTGTTTCTGCCTTTTGAAATGAGATACCGCTCTAGATTTGGTTTGGGTACATCAGCAAAAATAATCAAATGCTTTGGATAAGCAAAATTAAAAATTGTGCGGCGGTCAGGTATAAGCTTTTGCGCCATAGAGAAAGTGCGCCGTTTATCCGTTGGGTCAAAGTACGGCTGCCTGAAATTTGACGCAAACCGTTTTGCTGTAAGGATTGGTCAAAGTCTTCAGGAGAGTAGCAGTTGTCGGCAAAGTCTTGGAACACGCGGCGATCGAAGTGAACGCGGATATGGCAGTACAACAAAACCGCTGCTAAGAAAAGTTGCACCTCAAACCATGCGTCGCCATATTTTGCCGACAAGGCGAGCAGCAAGGCATTGCAGGCGGCAACATAATGTGCGGTAGAGAGCAGGTGGGCAGTAATACGGCTATCGGTTGCGTTGTCCATCATTATCCTTGTTTTAAACGGTTGGCAGCAGCTTCGACTGCTTGGGCGGTGGCCGGCGATAATACTATTTGCGGCCGAGCCTGTTTGAGTTCGGCCTTCGCTTGCGCCAAGTTTTTGCCGCCACCATAGACCAGCAGCCACGTCAGCACCACTGCGGCACTTCTTCCATAACCCAAAGCGCAACATACCAGCACTTTGCCGTGTTTTTGGCGTAAGGTTTCCAATATCAAGGCCGTCTGAACCAAATCGTTTTCAGACGGCGTTACCATATCCAGTAAAGGCAGGGCGCGATATTCTCCCTGATAGCTACGGCAGGGATATTCGGCGCATACATCCAATACGGCAGGCAGATGGTTTGAAATTCCCAAAATGCTGCCAATCAATACATCATGGCGGACTTGTGCCGTTTTCGCCTTACCTCGTAACCAATACGCCATGTTTAGCCGTACACCCACCAGATAAGGCAACAGCAAAACCGTCGCTGCCGCCGATAATTTACCGTTAGCCTGTTTTTGGAATACGTTTGTATTTCCAGTCAAATAGGCAAAGGCCACTATCAGCAAAGACACGCTCATCCATATCAACCACAGCCACGCGCCACCCAGCAACGCGGGTAACGCCGTCAAACACGCACCAAGCAAATACAACAACGCAATCTTTCTTGAGCGTACATCACTTGAGCCCAGTTTTAACGGCGAAGTCATCTGACGCGGGAAAGCCCACAACACCAGCCAGCCGAGCAATGCACCGGTCGGCACGTCAATAAAATGATGTTGATAAGTCGTCAGTACTGACAAGGCAATCAGGCTTTGCCATAAGAAAAGCGGCAGGCGGATTTTGGGAAAGCGTGTCCAATAAAATGCACCTACGATAATCGCCAGCGCAATATGCAAAGATGGTGCTTGGTTGTACGGCAAATCAAATGCAGCCAATGAATCAAACAGCCAGCCTGACAGCCCATCGGCAGGCGGTTTAGGCCACCCGAAACGCAGCGGAAACAGCACAAAGCAAAGAGTTGCAATCAGTTGGGCAGCTACAAGGTGCGCTATATATCGGTTTTGTTCATGTGTATCACGACAAAGAAAAAATGCCGCGGCATACATCAGGTTTAGCGACCAATAAGGCACAATCGTCCATGCCCAAAACGGAATATTGCGCTCCCATGCAAAAGCGATTTCAGGCACATAGTCCAGCGATGCCGCATAATGGTTGGAGAGGCCGTAGCTGGTGTAGAACAGGATACCGACTGAAATCAGCTTGAGCAGGGAGGTTTTGAGGGTGGGTTTCATGGGGGATTAGTTAATAATTAAATATTTTGATTCCGTGAGCCTATTTAAGATAAGTGATATTCGTACCATCAATGCTAAGAACTTTTCTATTCAGTAGATGCTGTAATAGTTTTTCAGTTTCATGATTGTTGGA
The DNA here is from genome assembly GCF_003044935.1 of Neisseria subflava. NCBI lineage: Bacteria > Pseudomonadati > Pseudomonadota > Betaproteobacteria > Neisseriales > Neisseriaceae > Neisseria > Neisseria subflava. The sequence continues at coordinate 238,302 of NZ_POXP01000003.1, forward strand.
TTTTGCATGTGCTTTTATAGTGTTTCGTAATGTACTGACTTTACCTGGGCGTTTTGATGGTTCAACTGACAGTGCGGCAATTACTTTTTTCCACATGGTTTCATCAGGCAAATGGAGTATTTTCTTTTGAGATATGGGATTGGGATTAGTATGGGGAAATGGAGCATATTCAATTTTTCCATTGTTTTGGCGAATATGGTTTTGTTCGCGCAAATGGCGTGCAAAGGCTTGAATATCAGCTTGACTAATAGTAAGTGAGAGAGCATCTGCACGTTTCTGTACGGCATCTTGAAAATCAGTATAAGTTTTGGGTTTGATATTCAAAATATAACGTTGGATTTTCTGTAATAGATCATTGTCACTGATGTGGTAAATCACTATACCTTGCTCATCAACACTAATTAAGTTTTGTGTTTTAAGTTTATTAATAATATGAGCAGTCGTTGTTTCGCATTCTTCGTCTGTTTTACCTTGAAATTGTTCGCGTAAAATATATTTACACAGATTTTGTTGCAAATTATGTAAGCGAGATGGAAGAAAAGCGTTGGGCTGACGCAAAGCAGTTAAGGCTGCTTGAAAATAAGGTGCTAATGACTGGGGTGGTTTGAGAGAATTTTCAGGTTGAGGGTGGGGTTCTAGTAGTTTTGTTGGAGGTGTAGTATTAATTTTTGTGTGCTGCACTTCATCTATATTTGCTAGGCGTACAACACCTTTTGCCTCCTGCTTTTCTAAGATATGTTCTACTAAGATATCGTAACCACCATCACGAGAAAGTATACCAATTTGAGCATCTGTATCTGTAGCTATAATTTTTCCAAGATAATAAGAAAGATAAAAATCTAATGCGTTTTTGCCTGATTTCTGTAAGTGAATAAGATGGACACGTTCGCCAAATGGAAGCAATGATGCCACTAAACTAATGGGTAATGATTTATGTTGTGTGCCTAAAAATAACCAAATATGAGTATCTTCAGTTGGTAATTTGTCCAGATTTTGCGGTTGGATATTTTCAAAGTCGATTAGTAAGTGTTTCATAGTATTATTTAATTGGGCTGACGTTTATACCCAAAATCCCTTTTAATATTATTTTTGTTGAGTTATTAATGCTCAACTTATATACCAGGCTGTCTGAAAGTTAAAAAATTGTTCAGACGGCCTTTATTTTTATTTCTTCACTGCCAAGCTCACGGTGAAAATACCGTCTTCGTCTATCCATTGATGGATTTTTTCAAAACCGGCCTTTTCAACCAACTGATCCATTTCCTGCTGACTGCGGCGGCGCATTACCCAGTTTGGGCTGCCTGCTTTGTGGCTGGTCAGGGCGCGGGCAATCATTTCCAGTTGCGGATGCCACGGCTGGCCGGTGTAAATCAGGTAGCCGCCGGTTTCAATGGCCTCGCCGAAGCCGTAGAGCGAGTTCAAAATCAAATCATTGTCGGCAAACAATTCATGTAGGCCGGAAACAATGCCCAGCGTTGGACGCGGTTGCAAATCGTGATAATTGGCGCGGTCGTAGGCATTGACTTCATTGAAGGTTACCGTCTCTTGCAAGCCGCGCTCGGCAATCAGTTTGCGACCGGCTTCGACATTAATCGGGCTGTAATCGCGCAAGCGTACGGAATCAGGCAATGTGTCGGCAGTCAGGGCATCCAATACATAGCGGCCATGACCGGACGCAATATCCAAAACGTGTACAGGTTTCCCTGCTTCACGCAGTTTGGCTGAGGCCGTCTGAATGGCTTTGCCGATATTGATTTTGCGTTGGCGGATACCGCGCCAGCCGATGGCATTGAGATAGTATTTGTCCACCCATACACCGAAAGCGTTACTGCCTTGCGGTTGATTGCGGTAGACGTAATCCAGCGTGCTGCCCGAATCAAAACCTGTTTCTTGACCGATTCTCAAGCCTTCACTCCAGCGCGCCCCCAGTTTGAGCGAGGCACGATATATTGCCCAAAATGCGCCGCGTGGCGAATAAATAGGCAAAGGCGTAGCCAGTTCGTCAGCTTCGCGGCGGCTGTCGCTGTGCAAATGGGCTTGGGTTAAATCAACTGGTTGCAAAGGTTGGTTGAAACGCTCGCGGATAAAACGGCGCATTTCTACAAACGCAATTTCACGGTCTTGCTCGCCTAGAGTATCGTGGTAGAAACCGGGCAGGATATGGCGCTCTTTAATATGGCTGCCCAAACGGTTGTAGAAATCGTGTTGCGGTTTGTGATGAACAACCCAATCGCTGCCTGAAATCAACAGTTGTACAGGCGTAGTAATCGCTTGCGCATCGGCAACCACACGTTCAGCGGCTTCGTATAAACCCAGCAGGATGCGCACAGAAATAGCGCGGGCAATAAGCGGATCATTGTCGTAGCTTTTTTGACGTTCGACATTGTGGGTCAGATAGTGGGCTTTGACGTAGCTGTTGACAAAGAAATTGCCACGCCATTTTTGCATAATTTTCAAACCGGTACGGGCAAACGGAACATAGAGTTTAACTTTGAACGCAGGCGAAGCCAATGCGGCGCAACGTATTTTCGGTGCGTAATCGTGCAACCAAGTAGAAACCAATACCGCACCGACACTTTGCGCGATAACGCAGATGTTTTCAGGTTTGATGCCGTATTCGCTCTGAATGTGTCGGATAAAATCATCTACATCGGCAACCGAAGTGCCGATACTCGGACTATCGCCACGTTCACCAGGGCTGTAGCCATGACCGCGCGCGTCCCAAGCAAAATAGGCAAAATCATCAAAACCTAGCTCATCCGCTACAAACATCATCCGTCCGGAATGCTCATGTCCGCGATGGAACAGCACAATGGCTTTGTCGGAAGAACCATCGGCAGCAGGGCGATAGCGGTAGAAAAGCGAAGTACCGTCTTGGGTAGAAAAGTATTTTTGCTGTTCGGACATGAGAAACTCCTAATAGTCATATTTTTTGAACAGTATCATGACATATCGGATAAATGCAATGACTATCCGATAGACGGACGAATGCAATGATGGAGAGATATGGTAAAAGATGGTTTCAAATTTCACTTAAAACGGATGACAGTGATTGTTAAAAGGTTAGATAGAGGGTGTTTGAACAACCTTACAAACTACTACCGACATATCATCATAAACTCTTTGTTTCGCAATTAATTTACGAAACACAGTCAGACAGGACTTATCGTTATCATATTGTTGCCAAATTTTTTCTCTTATTTCTTCTGAAAGGGCGTCACTTAGGCCGTCTGAACAAAGCAACAGGCTTTCTCCTGCTTCAAGCGTAAGTTCAATATGGCATATTTTGTCTTGGAATTCGGAATAATCTGCTACCAGATAAGAAGAAACGCCGCCATATATGGTGGCAAAATCTTCTTCTTTTTTATCAGACAAACCATCCAGCAATTCGGAGAGTATCGAGTGATCTTGGGTCAGTTGCTTCCATTTTCCTTGTGTATCAATCAAATAGGCGCGGCTGTCGCCTACGCTGATGATTTTGGTTTTGCCGATGGTTTGGTCGATTTCGGCGGCAACAAAAGTGGTTGAGGAACCAAAATAATCCTCTGCCAACTCTTTAGATAAAGCGGCTTGTACATGATTGATGGTTTGACGGCTGAGTTTGGCTGTACGGCTTAATAGGTGCATGGCTAATTTGCTGGCTTTTTCGGGATGGTTGCTATTTGAAATGCCGTCAGCTATCCCGATGATAAAGTGTGGACGGGTTTCAAGACGTGTTTCAGCGGTTTTGATTTTATATTGAAACACTTGTTCGCCGTTAAAAAGGGCATCTTGGTTGTGTTGTTTGTTGCTGCCGATTTGTTGGCAAAAGGTAATTTCGCAAAATTTGTTCATGATTTATCCATTTGTTGGGTGAATATTCGCTGCAGGCTTTTCATCGTTTCTAACCCTCCGGATTTACACTTGGGCAATACGTTTGAAATTTGATGATTAAGGTTAAAGACCGTCTGAACAGTTTTCAGACGGCCTTTACTGTGTTTAACCAAGCACTAATTAACTGCTAATTTTGTCATGTTTTAATACATCTATCGAAACCCGAATACACATTTTAAAAGGAAATCAAACATGAAAAAATTCTTATTGACCGCCATCGTTGCTTTGTCTGCTGCTACTGCCGGTGCCAGCGATTACATCGAACACAAAATTTACAGCGACAAAAACTTCGAGCAAAACCGTGCTAAAGCCGTAAGAATGTTGGAACAACGCGGCTATCAAGTTCACGATGTTGAAGCCGATAGCCGTCGAGGCCAGCCTGTGTTGGATATCGAGGCTTTTAAAGATGGCCGTGAGTACGACATTGTTTTGTCTTACCCTGATTTGAAAATTATTAAAGAACGCATCGATTATTAATATTTCGATATAAAGTGGATTGTCGCAGGGCTTTTGGTCCTGCGGCAGTTTGCTATTTAGGCATTTAAAGAATGTAAATAGCATGTAAATTACCTGAAATAAATGAACTAAATATATTTTTTATTTTCCATGTAGTTCAAAGTGTTTGATGTCGGGAGTCATGATATGAGTTTGAATGATTGGAAGGAAGATGGTCAGCCGAAACAGATGGGCGACCAAGAAAAACCTTTAAACGACGGCACATCTGCAGAATCCCAACAGGATGTTGATTTGTGGGATCACAAGCAAAACGGCGTTGTTGAAAACGAAGTTGAGGTTGTGGCTGAAGCGGTAGAAATTCAGGAAACGGTAGAAGGTCAGGAAGTGGTTGAACATCCTGAGATGCCGTCTGAAAAAAACGAGAAGAAAGCCAAACGTAAAAAAGACAAGGCGAAAAAGAAAAAAAATAAAGCCGAGGATTTGAGTACGCCTGATTTGTTGGGTACGAATAAGGGCGTGGAAACCATGTTCCGCAACGCCGTACGCTCGGAGATGGAATTGTTGGCGTTGGCGGCGACCAAAGCGAACATTATGATTTCGCTGAATGGTTTTATTGTTTCTGCTCTGATGATCTCAGGCGCGTTTATTTTTTCATCGTCGCCCGAATTTTTGATTCCGGCCAGTACGTTTATGATTACTGCCGCCGCGTCTATCGTGTTTGCATTGCTTTCTGCTTCGCCGGAACGTATCGGCAAAATGCAGGCGGCGCGTACATGGTTGAAGGATTTTGTTCGTGGCCGTTCGAAACTGCGGGATTTGAAAACCCGCCTCAGCAGTACCGAAACGCGCTTTTTTGGCGGCAGCCAACCCAATATTTTGATTTATGAAGACCGTGTGAAACTGCAAAAAGATCAATATTGGGAAATGATGCAGGAGATTATGGGCGACCGTAAACAAATCTATGAAAAGATGAGCGACCATCTTTACTGGCTTGGTTTGTTGGCGGATAAACAGTTTAAATACATTAACTTATCTTATGCAGTATTCCGCTGGGGTTTGCTGGCTTCGTTGGCGGCATTTATCGGTGTGAAAACACTGCCGTCATTGCTGATGCCTCCGGCTAACAATGCGGCAGAGCTGCGTTCGCTGGGTATCAATATGTTTAACGGCGTATTTGAGCCTTCTGCTGTACAACAGCTTCCGGATGGTAAGTTGCTGATCGCGGAAGACGAACCCAACCATGCGTTCAGTATCATCAGCATTGATAAAACCGGCAGGTTTGTGGAAGACGAGGCATTGGATACGCGCGTGATTACCGGTTTCAAACGCCGTCTCAGCGACTTGGAGGCTTTGGCACGCGACGATGAAGGCTTTATCTACGCGATGACTTCACACTCGCGTACCCGTAAAGGCAACCGTTCACCTGACCGCGAACACCTGATGCGCTTTAAAATACAAGACGGCAACGTATTGGGACTGACTAGCTACGACAATCTGACGCAGGTTTTGGAAACCGATCATAAGCTGCATGATTTGATTCGTGAGCGAACTAAGGCAGAAGTTTCTTTTGAAGAAATCAATATTGAGGGCATGGCGTTTGATCCAGTGAAAAAACGTCTCGTTTTGGGCTTCCGTGATCCTGAGTTCAATAACATGGCTTTGGTCGCGTTTATCAGCAATCCGAAAGATGTGTTCGAGCGCAATGCCAAGCCTGAGTTTGATGAAGTAGCGGTGATTGATATTGATGGCGGCGGTATCCGTTCCCTCAACTATGATCCTGTGTTGAAAACTTACGTGATTGCCAATGAAGTGAAGGATGAGAATGGACAAAAATTCTCGCAACTGTGGACTTGGAGCGGCAACCCGACCGACGAACCGCAAAAAATCTCTCTGCCTAATCTGCAACACATCACCAACGTTGAAGCTGTTGATTCGATTACTATTAACGGCAAGCCACAGATGATTTTGATGGGCGACGAAGGCAATGCTTCACAGAAAATTACTGCCAAGTATATGTTGGTAGATTACAGTCAACTGGGTAAACAGTAAGTTATCTTGGCGTATAGATAAAAGGCCGTCTGAAACCGATAGTTTATGGTTTCAGACAGCCTTCTTGTTTTCAGTAAAACAGGTTGATGGGTTTAATAATCTAATCAATGATGATTAACCCAAGAACGTGGACAAGTTTCAGACGGCCTTCAAGCCATTGATGACACGTTTGTAGCAGGTATAAACCAATGCCGCGCAGGCCAGCCACATAAGGATATAGAAAGTCGAATGGAAGCTTCCGGCAATTGCATACCATACTGCCAATGCGCCGATAAAGAATGCGCGGTCGCTTTTGCCGAATGGCCCGTCATAACGACGGCCGTTGCCATGGACTTGTCCCAAAACGCCGCAAAACTCAGTCATTGCCGCCAGCCAAATAAACAGGGCAATTTGCACGCCGCCGAAGGGTGCGATAAAGGCAAAAGGCAGATACAAAGCAGCATCGGCGACAATATCGGTGATTTCATTCAAATAACCGCCCAATGCTGATTGTTGGCCGAACTCCCGTGCCAACATACCGTCCATTGCATTCAGTGCCATACGGACAAACAACCAGATTGGCAAAAGCCAGAATAATGTGGATACACCTGCAAACAATGCTAAAAGCAAACCGATCAAAATAGAAACGGCGCAGGCAAACAGGGTAACCTGATTGGCAGTAATGCCTTTTTGATACAGTCGCTTAACAATGGGGCGCAACAGGTTTTGGAATTTTGGTTTCAGGGCGTAGATGCTCATGATTATGCTATATAAAAGAAAATGAAGTGCCGTGATTATAGACGAAATCCGTTATAATCCGTCAATCTTCGAATTACGCGGTTCGCAAACCTCCCGCGTTAACAAAACTAGGAATTTACTATGGAAAAACAGCAGGCCCTCGTTATTTTTTCGGGCGGGCAGGATTCAACAACCTGCCTGATTCAGGCAATTCAAACATATGGCCGTGAAAATGTGCAGGCCATCACTTTTCAATATGGGCAACGCCACGCCATCGAATTGGAGCGCGCGCGTTGGATTGCCCAAGATTTAGGCGTGAAGCAGACAGTACTCGATTTGAGCCTGATGCAACAGATTACACACAATGCCTTGATGGATGATACGGCACCCATTGAAACAGCTTCAGACGGCCTGCCCAATACATTTGTAGATGGGCGCAATGCTTTGTTTTTGCTTTATGCCGCCATTTACGCTAAAGGGCAGGGGATACGCCATATCATTGCCGGCGTGTGCGAAACCGACTTTTCCGGTTATCCCGACTGCCGCGATGTGTTCGTCAAGTCGATGAATGTTACGCTGAATCTGGCCATGGATTACGCTTTTCAAATCCACACGCCCTTGATGTATTTAACCAAAGCGCAAACTTGGGCATTGGCGGATGAAATGGGTGTGTTGGATTATATTCGCGAGCACACGCATACCTGTTATAACGGCGTGGTCGGTGGTTGTCATGAATGCCCAAGCTGTATTTTGCGCGAGCGAGGTTTGTCAGAATATTTGGAAAGTAAAAAGGCCGTCTGAATTAAGAGGGGCATATATTTCTAATATCCAGTTGTACGAAAAGGCCGTCTGAAAACTTTATTTCAGACGGCCTTTGGTTATGTATTTTGTTCTGCTTAGAACAGCAAATCTGCCGGTTCGCTGCTTGTCGGAGCATCTTTCACAGGAGCAGAGGCAGGGGCAGTAGCCGGTTCGGAAGCGGCTTTAGGTGCAGAAGCAGGAGCATCGGCCGGAGTGGTTGCCTGTTTAGCAGCAGGTTTTGCCGGTTTCACCGGAGTCGGACGAACGCTTTGTTTCGGTTCGGATGCTGCCTTGTTTGTATCGTCGGTAGCATCGACTTCGATTTCAGTGCCTTGAGGCAATACCACATCTTTAGCTGGAGCTGGTTTCGGCATGACTTTTGGTTTGCTGTAAGCATCCGTGCCGCTGGTCCATGCCAAAGATTTCAAAGGCGATTTGAGTTTCACGCCTTTGGCGCAGGTCAGACAGTTTGCCGCGCCGGTGCGACCTTTCAGGATCGCATCTACACGCGCGGCAGGAATGGTTTTACCGTGCGCTTTTGCCCAGGCGGCAATGCTTTTTTTCAGTGCAGCCGTATCAAGGTTTTTCTTGTCGTATGGGTCACGATAGGCAGCCAGCCATAAGTTTTGGTTGGCATCTTCGTTCAGACTTGCCATTTGGTAGATAACGGAGGCAGGGGAACCTGTTGCGATGGTTTTGGCAAATTCCAATGCATCAGGCGATTTCATGCGCACGCAACCATGGCTGCGGACGCCAGGTACGCTGGCAGGGGCATTGGTGCCGTGAATGCCAAGGCTCAATTTAGGGTCGCCAAGACGGACAAATACCGGGCCCAGCGGATTGTTTGGGCCGGCCGGTACGCTTTTTACGCCGTCATTGCGTTCTTTTTGAATAGATTTAGGGATGTGCCAAACCGGGTTGTAGGCTTTTGCGCCGATTTTATGTTCGCCCAGGTTGGTTTGGGTCATGGCTTTACCGACAGCAACAGGATAAATTTTGCTCAGTTTGCCATTGTCGTAGAGGAACAAACGCTGTTGCGTAATATTGATAACGACGTGTTGTCCGGAAGAGGCGGGGGAGACGTCTGGAATAAGTGTGTTTGCAGCAGCGGCTGAAGTTAAAAGGGCGGCTGTCAGGCCGAACAGTATTTTTTTCATGTCGTCTTTTTTTGTAGGGTTTGAAATGAAAGTTTTTGGCGCATGATACCTGAAACTCTGTGTTTTTGTGAGAAAATATGCGCTTTCGGTATTGGAAGACAGTCAGACGGCCGGTAAGCGGCTGTCTGATGGAAACGGTATGAGTGTGAAAGAACGGTATCAAAAGGCGGAAATTTTTTCTTTGGATTATGAGGGCAGGGGTGTTGCCAGAGTTGATGGGAAGACCGTATTTATCGGCGGTGCGCTGCCTGGAGAGCGTGTAACGTTTACCATACATAAAGAGAAAAAGCAGTTTGCCGAGGCTCAAGTTGAAAAGGTTTTGAAGGCTTCTTCCGAACGTGTCGAACCAGCCTGTTGCTATTTTGATACATGTGGCGGCTGTTCGCTTCAACATGTTTCTTTCGGAGCGCAAGTTGCGTTAAAGCAACGGATTTTGGAAGAGCAGTTGGAACGGATAGGTAAGGTTAAGCCGGAAATAATTTTACCTCCTTTATATGGTTACTCCTGGTATTATCGCGATAGAGCGCGTTTAAGTGTTTCGGTGGATAAACAAGGCCGTCTGAAACTCGGTTTTCAGGCCAAAAAAAGCCATGATGTTGTCAATATCCACCATTGCCATATTTTGCCTAAGCATGTGTCCGATAGATTGTCTGATGTTCGAAATTTGCTGCAAAAGCTGCATGATGATGGTGTGAAAGTGAAATTTGTTGAGTTTTATTGCGGAAAAAATTTGACGGTGCTCAACATTCGTTTCGTAAATCAACCGTTTGGACAAATATTAAGCGAATTGCGTAATTGGTTTGATAAGATATTGTCGGGTGCTGAAAAGGCATGGCAAATATGGTTGCAGGATCATGCCGAGTCCTTGCCGTTTTACCCTGAGAACGCGCCTGACCTGAACTATACTTTTACTCAGTTTGATGTGGAAATGCCTTACAAACCCGGTGATTTTACGCAGATTAATGCGCAGCTGAACGAAGTGATGGTGGCAAGGGCGGTCAGACTTTTAAACCCTCAAAAAGGGGAGCGGATTGCCGATCTGTTTTGCGGTTTGGGCAATTTTAGTTTGCCGCTGGCGAAAAGTGGCGCATCGGTTGTCGGTATTGAAGGCGCTGATTATTTGGTAGATAGGGCAGGGGAAAATGCCCGCCTGAATCGTTGTGCTGAGAATATGACGTTTTCTGTTGCCGACTTGTTCGATACCGATGAAAAGACTGTTGAGTCATGGGGGCAATTTGACAAGATGCTACTGGATCCGCCGAGAAGTGGGGCTTATGCTGTTGTCAAATCGCTACATAAGCCGTTTTTTCCCAAAAAGATAGTATATGTTTCATGCAATCCATCAACATTTGCACGAGATGCCGGTGTCTTGGTTGATAAGGGCTATAAGTTTAAGGCGGCGGGAATCATGAATATGTTTGCACAAACCTCGCATGTTGAATCCATCGGTGTGTTCGAGTTGTAAATTGGTATCAAGTCCTTTATGTGAGTAGGGTTTTTAATGTAAAAATGAGTGCATTCATGTTATCATCATTCGTTTGGGGAATGAATAACGTTGAAGTTGCGTGTAAAGCAACAGATGTTAATAAATGCAGTTTGCAGCACAAGACCGGGAGGTGTTCTTGAACTATCAACTTTTAACTATTTTTTTGCTGGTGCTTTTTTTGCTGGTGTTGTTTTTTGTTCGTCATAAACAAAGTAACAATTCAGACAAACAAAGCGCACATGCATCAAAAAGCGGCCGTACATCTGCTGCTCATACAGCCTCCTCTGAGGATGGAAACGACTGGATTGAGAAGGTCAACCAGACAGTTTCCAATGCGGATAATCAAGACTGGGAATGGGGTGGAAGTGGCTCAAACGATGCAACAGCTTCTATCTCCGCACAAGAAGTCGATCCGTTGACCGAATATCAGGTTTATAAACAGTTCGGCTATGAGAGTAAGGCTGCAGAGTCTTTGGCCGGTTATCTCAATACTTTGGAAGACGGTGCTCCGGAAAAGCTGGTTCATGAATTAATTGGTTTGAATCTGCGAGTTGGCAATATCGATATGCTGGCGGATACGCTTGAGCGCCATAGTGCTTCCCTTTCTGAAGACAGCGTAGCCGAATACCTGAAAGCCGGTCTGGCTTTGGATTCTACCAACCTACGCCTGCGTGTTTTCGCCGAGCATCATCTCGGTTGGAATATGCAGGAAGTGGACCGTCAAATTGGCGAGCAAAGCGGTTTGGAAGTTTCTTCCGACGAGCATATTGCCTTTGAGAACGATTCGGCTGAACGCATTGTCGTGCCAGGTATGGGCAAACGTGCGCCTATCGTATTAGGCAAGAAAGACTTTGGCGAAATCAGCCCTGAAGAGATGGGCGCGGTTATTGGTTTTGCCAAACCGGAACGTAGTGCAAAAATCCTGAAAGACAAGATCAGCTACGAGACTGCTTTGCATCAATACAACAAAGCAATCCAAACTTCTGCGAAGCCTGCTGGTCTCATTATCGATGCCTTGCGTCTGGATTATCAGAATGAAGAAGTAGGGCAGTTTGCCAAGCATCTGTGGAAGCTTTACCACTCTTTGGGTCAATATGGCCGTCAAGTAAAAGAACGTATGCTTGGCTGGGGTTATAGCCTTGGTTATCACGAAATTTTTGATGATTTGGAAAAAGGGCCGTCTGAACAGCAAATTAAAGAGATTGGCTTAAAACGCGGGTATATTCAGCCAAGTTCTTTGCAGATGAAAGCCAAATATCGTGAGTTGGTTCAAAAAGACTCTTCGGTTATCAGCGCCAGCTCTTCACCTGCTGATGAAGCTCTGAAAGAAGTGGAATCTTTGTTAGCCTACGGTCAGTTGGATTTGGCCATCGGTACTTTGGAACAGGCTGTTTTGCGGTATCCACAGGAATCGCAGTTGTACATTATCTTGTTTGATTTGTACGAACGCGTTGAAGATTGGGGACGTTTGGAACAATTTCTGCGCTTGTTGCGCGAGCGTGTTGTCAGCCTGCCTGAAGAGGTTGTCTTGGCAATGAGCCGTCTCTTGCAACGAATGAACCAATATTCAAAAAAATAAGATAATCGTAGAAAGTACGAGTGATGAATAATCATTTACCAAAAATTAAAACCATACGGGTTATGTTACAGGAGATGGGTGAGCAACAGCAGGCGGTATTCCGTATGGCATTTAAAATGCACAATACGACGAATTACGTCATCGTTTCTCCTGATTCTGATGAAAGACCGGATTTGGTATTGGTTGATACCGATACTCCGGCAGGTGTAGAAGCTTGGAAAGAGTCGAAGAAAACTTATCCGCAAGTGCCTGTGGCAATGTTTTCTTCTGAATTGCCAACCGTAACGACTCCTTATTTGGCTAAACCGGTTAAATTCGATACCTTGTTTCCTGTTTTGCGCAGCCTGGCTCAGGGCGGGAATGTTTTTGAGCCGTCTGAACAACAAGCGGCTGAAGAGAATAAAAGACAATCCAATTCCGATGGTACAAGAAAAGCAACCATTCGCCGATTTAATCCAAATAAAGGCTTGTTGGGCGCGCTGAAATTTGCCAGTCAAGGACACCAAGATATTGCTGTCTTGCATGAAGGCAAGCCGATATTAATCGTGTTTCCTAGTATCCAGAGAGTGCTGTTGACAGTCAGTGCCAATGAGTTGGAGAAATTGTGTAAGAACGATAACTTGGCTGTTGTGTGTAAGGCTGTTCCTGATAATCCTCAATGGAAAGAAAAAGCCAAAGTCACCATTATGTCATGCTTGTGGCAAATGGCTATTTGGACTGCATCAGGCCGTCTGATTTATCCGATGACGCCGCAAACTGTCTTTACACTCAAGCGGTGGCCAAACTTAACCCGTTTGGCGCATGTTCCGGAATCTATGCGTTTGTCGGCATTTCTGACGAAAACATCTGTTAATCTGAACATCCTCTATAAAGTCATGCCTTTAGAAATGCCTGATATTTTGAATTATTTATCGGCAACATATCTGACAGGCTTTTTAGCGACAGATACAGAGTTTGCAACTGATGCGAACAATACGCCTTCGTTGAACGAACAGATTGATGTGAATAGCAAAGACGTACCTGAAACAGCGATGAGCAAAGAGGCTCAAAAAATTGCCGGTCCGTCGAAAGAACAACCTCGCGGCCTGTTGCAACGCCTGATGCGTAAGTTGCTGGGCAAATCGTAAAGGACACGTCATGAAAGAAAATAAAATTATCTTTACCGGTCCTGTCGGCGTAGGTAAAACCACTGCAATTTCAGCTTTATCTGATGAACCGCCGGTTCAAACCGATGCATCCGCATCCGATATGACACTTGTCCGCAAGGGGTACACGACTGTGGCAATGGACTACGGTGTCATTCATTTGGATGAGGAAACCAAGGTTCACCTTTATGGTACGCCTGGTCAGGAGCGTTTTAATTTCATGTGGGAAATTCTGAGCCAAGGCAGCATGGGCTTGGTACTTCTTTTAGATAATACAAGAAGTAACCCATTGAAAGACTTGCAATTTTTCTTGGATGCATTCCGGGAGTTGCTGAAAAAAGCGCCTCTGGTTGTAGGGGTAACGAAGATGGATATCCGATCCTTACCAAGCGTGGATGTTTATCAAAAGTATTTAGCACAGAATAATTTTAATGTACCGGTTTTTGAGATTGATGCGCGTCGAGAAGACGATGTAAAACAATTGGTTACTGCCATGTTGTTCTCAATTGACCCCGGATTAGAGGTATAAGATGGAAGCGACACTCTCTTTACAAGCAAATTTATATCCTAAGATTACACCGGCGGGTGCGTATTATGCTGTTTCAAGTGATACGCCCAGTGCCAGCAGAACTTTATTGTATGGTCTGTTGCGTGCAGAGCCGTCTGAAACCATCAGCAGTGAAAAACTTTTGGCGTGGGCAGACACCAGCGATATCAATACCGCTTTAAACCTGTTGTATCGTCTCCAACGCTTGGAGTTTTTGTACGGTGATGAGGAAATCAGCACAGAGGACATCCATCTGACTGACGAACAATTACCGACATTATTGGAACAGTTGTCTAATTCTGGCAAAGCTTTGTTGGCTGATGAAAACGGTTTGTATTTTGCCAATGCTAATTTCCATCATGAGGCAGCAGAAGAATTGGGCCTTTTGGCGAGCGAAGTGGCCAAAATGGAAGACAATCACCGTCTTTTGATTCGCAATAACCTGCATATCAATAATAGCGCATGGGGTATTTGTGATCCTTCAGGCCAAAGTGAATTGACCTTTTTCCCTCTGTATATTGGCATGACCAAGCTGATTTTGGTAATTGGCGGAATGCCTGACTTAAATAAAGAGGCTTTTGTTACTTTGGTTAAAGTGCTGTACCACCGATACGGCAGCCGTTGATTTTTGCCTGACCGATATTTATTTTAGAATGGAGCGACTATGCAACAACTATTAATCTCTGTATTAAGCGATTTGAACAATACCTCTGCTGATATCACTGCTTCTGCAGTTATTTCTACAGACGGCCTGCCGATCGCAACCATGCTGCCTTCCCACCTGAATGCAGACCGTGTAGGTGCGATGTCAGCAACGCTTTTGGCATTGGGCAATCGTTCCGTACATGAGCTGGCTTGCGGTGAGTTGGATCAGGTAATGGTTAAAGGTAAAAATGGCTATATTCTGTTGAGTCAAGCAGGTGAAAATGCAGTATTGGCATTGATGGCAAAAGAAAGCGGTAAATTGGGCTTGATTTTGTTGGATGCGAAACGTGCGGCTAAACAAATTTCTGAAATCTTATAAAATTTTTATAAATTAAAAAGATATAAAAATATTTTTGTTTTTATATAGATTGTTGCTTGACAGGCTTCTGATATTTTCTATATAATTTCATCTTTAATTCCCCGATAGCTCAGTCGGTAGAGCGACGGACTGTTAATCCGCAGGTCCCTGGTTCGAGCCCAGGTCGGGGAGCCAGATTTGAAAACCACCATCTTGTATGGTGGTTTTTATTTTATCTATTGGTTAATATTTTAAGATATTTTGATGATAATTGATTAAATGATTACACTTAATTCATCAGCCTTTATAGGAACAAATCATTAAGGTTACACCACAACCATCCATGTGAAAAGTGGAAAAGAGTTTTGGAAAGCTATAAATCGTAGCAATCCAAAAGATAAAACAATTTATGAAGTAAAATAATTTATGAAAGGTTAAAAATGATTTACTCAGCAAAGCTAAAAAAAATGGATGAAACAATTGAGGAATTTGCATATTTTTCTATAGAAAATAACGATCTATATTGTTTCCTTAATTGTTGTCCAATGGCTATTGAAGTAAATAAAGTTTACAATGTGGAACTTGACTATTTCATTATTGATGAATTTATATTGGAAGAGGTTAATACAGATGAATCTGTTATTATTCCTTTTGAAAGAATAGGTGATAGTACACAATATAAGATAACAGGTAGGCTAGATGGCAATACATTTACAGCTGGAAATATTTGCTTTGAAGATGATGCTCTTCAATTAGAATATTCTTATTTAGATGGCAGATTAATTACTTTAACTGTATGGAGATTAAGTATATCCGTAATTTCTGAAAGAATATAATCGTTATATTTTCTAAGAAAATTATTGTCTATATAAACCGTGTCGTCTGAAAAAATCCCAATTTTCAGACGGCTTGAGACCTTAGTAAAAAAACCTAAGTTTTTACCCAGGCATTTAGGGAATTCCTTATAAGAATCTTCTTTCAGCAAACCGAACAAACTATGATCAACAAATACATCGACCGATTCCTTTTGTTAAAGCTGGAGAAAGTGATTGATTGGCAGCTGTAGGCTGTTTTTAAAAGAAAATATGCTGTCAGACTTTGCCTTTCTTTCGTCAAACTGATAAACTGTTTGCCATTATTGTTGACCGAGGCATAAATTTTTCATGAAAGACGCAGAGCAGAGTAGTTGTTATACCGCTTCTTTCCCTTTATTTATGCCCGAAATTTGGCAGTCTGTCCGTTTTAAGCGGAACGGCTGCCTTTTTGTATTTTAAAGGAACGCAATCATTATGGATTTCAGTTGGTTGGCCGAGCCGCATACTTGGATAGGCTTTGCCACGCTTCTGGTGTTGGAAGTTGTTTTAGGTATTGATAACCTTGTTTTCGTAGCGATTTTGGCAAACAAGGTCAAACCGTCGCAACGGGATAGGGCGCGGATAACGGGCTTGGGTTTGGCTGTCGTTATTCGGATTTTCATGCTGGGCTTTATGGCGCACATCATGACGCTGACGCGTCCTTTGTTTGAACTGGGTGGCTTGGAGATTTCCGGCAAAGACATGATTATGTTTGCCGGCGGTATTTTCCTGCTTTATAAAGCGACTACCGAGCTGCACGAACGCCTTGAAGGCCACAATCAATTTGCGGTTGCTGAAGGGCAGAAGAAGCATTCTTCTTTTTGGGGCGTTGTGGCGCAAATCTTGATTTTGGATGCGGTTTTCTCTATCGATTCTGTTATTACGGCAGTGGCGATGGTGGATCATATTGTGGTGGCAATGGGGGCGGTTGTTGTGGCGATGACTGTGATGATTTCTGCCAGCAAACCGTTGACTGCCTTTGTGGACAAGCATCCGACCGTTGTGATGTTGTGTCTGGGTTTCTTGTTGATGATTGGTTTCAGCCTGATCGCGGAAGCCTTCCATTTCCATATTCCGAAAGGCTATTTGTATGCGGCGATCGGCTTCTCGATTTTGATCGAACTGTTTAATCAGGTTTCGCAAAAGAATGCCCGCAAAAATGACTACATCAGTACCTCTTGGCGTAAGCGTACCGCTGAAAATGTGTTGGGCATGATGGGTATCCGCGAAAGCATTTTGGCAAAAGCAGGCGATAACGGCGGTGATGACGAGCATTTTGAAGAAAACGAAAAATCCATGATTCGCAGCGTGCTGACTTTGGCGGAGCGTCCGATTATGGGCGTGATGATTCCGCGTCGGGAAATCGAGAAATTGGATATTTCCCAAAGTCGGGAAGAACAAAATGCGCAGTTGAAAAATACGCCGTATAGCCGTTTGTTGGTTGTTGGTAAGGCAGGTGTAGATGAGCCTTTGGGCTATATCAGTAAAAAAGATTTGCTGAACCAGCTGCTTGAATCGGGTGAAATCAATATTCAGACGGCCTTGCGCCAGCCATTAATTTTGCCGGACAGTACGACAGCGTTGAATGCGATTGAATTGTTCCGTCAAAGCAGCGCGGATTATGCCTTGGTGGTGGATGAATTTGGTGCGGTGTTGGGTATGGTGACCATGAAAGATTTGTTGGAAACCATTGCCGGTGAATTCCCCGAAGAATTCGAGCGTGAGGAAGAAGAGGCTGCTCCAGCCAGTCAGGATGAAACGCTGTCTGTGGATGGTGCATTGGAGTATGTGGAATTGGCTTCCCAGTTAAATCTGCCTGCTCAAGAGGAAGACGCGGACTTTCATACTGTTGCCGGTTTGATTATGGAAGAATTGCAAAGTATTCCTGATGTGGGTGATTTCATCGATTATCATGGCTGGCGTTTTGAAGTGGTTGAGAAGGACGGACAACGGATTGCCCGTGTAAAAATCAATCGTTTGCCGGAAGAAGAATAAGTAAAAGCTAATATAGTAAAGGCCGTCTGAAAATGTCCAGACGGCCTTTTTATTTATCCGACTTTAGTTACCGTAATGTCCCGAGCCTAAAATTCGGTATGAATGTGCGCCCGTCGCATGGTAGGGATTGCTTGGAACTTGATTGCACCAACAGGCTGCAAGCCAGGCAAAAGCGGCAGCTTCAACCCATTGCGGGTCAAGATGGAGCTTGGCTGTGCTGTGCAATTTGGTGTCGGGAGAAAACAGGGTTTCCAAGTCTTGCATCAAAACCGGATTGCGGATGCCGCCACCGCAGATATAAAGATGATGAATCGCCGGAGCAGCTTGTTTGGTCGCGTCAAAAATAGTTTGTGCAGTATAAAAGACCAATGTGCGTATCGCATCTTCCGGCTTTTCATTACCTTTCAGACGGCCTTGAAGCCAGCCTAGGGAAAACAATTCTCGGCCTGTGCTTTTCGGATAAGGGCGGCTGAAGTAAGGATGATCGAGCAGGGAAGCGAGCAGGTCAGGGAGGATTTTGCCTTGTGCGGCTTTTTCCCCGTTTTTGTCGTAAGGCTGCTGCCAGATATGTTGCATCCATGCATCCATCAGCATATTGCCGGGGCCGGTATCGAAGCCGAAAGAAGGGCTGTCGGGCGGGAGGATGCTGATATTGGAAATGCCTCCAATGTTGAGTACGGCTCGGGTTTCATTCGCATCTTGAAATAGCGCTTCGTGAAAAGCGGGGACGAGGGGCGCACCTTGACCGTTGCAGGCAAGGTCGCGGCTGCGGAAGTCGCCGACCGTGAAAATGCCGGTCAGTTCGGCTAACAGGGAGAGGTTGACCAGTTGAATGCTGTAACCGTGTTCAGGCGCATGGCGGATGGTTTGTCCGTGGCAGCCGATCGCGGCAATGTCTTTGGCCGACAGGTTTTGTTCTGCCAATAGTTGTTGGACGGTTTGGGCGTATAGGCGGCTGAGTGTTTGCGCCAGGATATTGCTTCTGTGCAATTCATTTTCGCCTATGTCTTGCAGTGCCAACAATTCTTGGCGCAGGCCGTCTGAATAGGGTAGAAAGCTGTGGGCAACGGCTTGTTGCCATTGCTTGCCCTGCATTTGAATCAGTACGGCATCGGCACCGTCCATGCTGGTTCCTGACATGATGCCGATATAGTATTGGGGTTGCATTTCGGTTACAGAAAGAGAAGGTAAAACGACATTTTAACGCCTTTTGACGTTTTTACGGGAATTTCGGCATTTAATGTAAATAGTTGGTGCAAGAAAGATTACAAAAAGGTTAAAATAACGCGACTCAACATGTTTTCCAAAAGGAAACTTTCCATGGCTCAAACTCAGTCGAGTGCGAACTTGAAGCTGATTAATACGGTTTTTGCCGCTATGCTTGTGAGCATGGTCGGCTATTTTATTTATTGGGGTTTGGGTTATACCCACTACAACCACTCCGGCCTGTTTATCCTTGCTACCTTTTTCGGCGTCTTCATGGCGTTTAATGTGGGTGGCAACGATATTGCCAACTCTTTCGGTACAAGTGTTGGCTCCGGCACATTGACCATTCCGCAAGCTTTGCTGATTGCGGCAGTATTTGAAGTCAGCGGCGCAGTGATTGCCGGTGGCGAGGTAACAGATACCATCCGTAAGGGTATTGTCGATTTGAATGGCATGCATCTGGATCCGATGCAGTTTGTCTTTATTATGATGTCTGCGCTTTTGGCTGCGGCATTGTGGCTACTTTTTGCATCGCGCAAAGGTCTGCCGGTTTCTACGACACACGCCATTATCGGCGGTATCGTCGGTAGCGCCCTGTGTATGGCAGCATTGAACGGTGTGGATTCCGTTGCGCTGATTCAATGGGACAAGTTGGGCGAAATTGCCTTGTCTTGGATTTTGTCTCCGGTATTGGGCGGTATCGTTTCCTATCTATTGTTTTCACGAATTAAGAAAAACGTTTTGGACTACAACTCTTGGGCCGATAATACGCTCAAAGGCATCAAGTTTGAGAAGAAAGCCTATAAAGAAGAACACCGCCTGTTTTTTGAAGCCTTGAGTGAATCTGAAAAAGTCGAATACGCCACCAAAATGGCGCACGATGCCCAAATTTATGATGAGCCGGACTTTGATCCTGAAGAATTACAGTCTGAGTATTATCGCGGTCTGCACCGCTTTGACAGCCGTAAGGGCGAAGTAGATTCTTACAAAGCCCTGCATTCCTGGGTACCGTTTATTGCTTCTGTCGGCGGTATGATGATTGCGGCCATGTTGATTTTCAAAGGTCTGAAAAATCTGCATTTGGGTATGAGCAACGTCAACAGCTTCCTGACCATTTTCATGATCGGCGCGGCTATTTGGATGGGTACGTTTGTATTCGCCAAAAGTTTGAAACGCAAAGATTTGGATAAATCGACTTTCCAAATGTTCTCATGGATGCAGGTATTTACCGCTTGCGGTTTTGCATTCAGCCATGGTGCAAACGATATTGCCAATGCGATTGGTCCGTTTGCCGCGATTATGGATGTGTTGCGTACCAACAGCATTACTGCCCAAAACGCCGTGCCGCCGATTGCCATGTTGACTTTCGGTATCGCTTTGATCGTCGGCTTGTGGTTTGTCGGCAAAGAAGTGATTAAAACCGTAGGCACCAGCTTGGCAGAAATGCACCCCGCGTCAGGCTTCTCAGCAGAGCTTTCTGCCGCCGCCGTCGTGATGGCCGCATCATTTATGGGCTTGCCTGTTTCCAGTACCCATATTTTGGTGGGTGCCGTTTTGGGTATCGGCTTGGTTAACCGCAATGCCAACTGGAAATTGATGAAACCGATCGGCCTTGCTTGGGTTATTACCTTGCCTGCCGCTGCCGTTTTGTCTGTTGTCAGCTATTTGGTTTTGCAAGCCGTGTTTTAATTGATTATTTTATTTCAAAAGGCCGTCTGAAAGATATTTCAGACGGTTAATTTTGTAAGGTATAAATTTTAGTTTGTTTTAACGATGTATAAATCATGCTGTTCAATGTTTGAACTGATATAAGAATAATCAAGGTAATAGAGAAATACCTTATTGGGAATATCTTAGCAAAGATTTTGGTTTCAAAACTTGGCTTGGTGAGGGAAAAAGCTATTTTTAATCAGTCTACTATAAGGTTAAGGCAATAAAAAAGCCCCAATTCATCGATGTTAAAGATGTCGTATTGAATTGGGGTCTCTATTTATTTAGTGCAAGCCTTATCAGGCCGTCTGAACATTATTCGGCAGCTTCGTTGGTCTCCGCTTGTACAGGAGCCGCTTCTGTTTCAGCGGTAGCCTTAGCGGCTTGGCGTTCGGCTTGTGCAGCTAATGCCTGTTGAACGGCTGGGTGCTGTTGGGCGATGGTTTGTTCTTCTGCGCTGACTTCGCCTTTGAAGCGGTTGTTCAAGTCAAAACGTTTGCCGCCGCGAGCCAGGGCTTTCAGATAGCGTGGACGGCGGCAGTGGTTGGCCAGTACGCGTGCAATCAGTGCAGGGTCGTATTGGGGTAGGGCGGCAACCAAGTCTTGGTCGATGCCAACGGCCAACGGTTTGAATCGTTTGAAAACATCATATTTGCCGTAAATGTGGTCGGCAATCATGTCTGTCTGTTTTTTCTTGCTCATGGTTTGGACGGCAGATTTCAGCGCAGCGCCCAAAGCGGTTTCTTGTGCCATTGCGGTTGTATTCCTCTAAATATAAATCCGTATTTTCGTCATACGGCAATAAGGTGCTATTGTAGTATAAAGACTGTGATTTGGCTAAATTTTTCTGAGAATATTCAGAAATAAACGGTTATTTTTCCAATTTGGCAATGTCCGGTGTATTAACCTGAACATCGGCATTTTGCGCACGATGGCGTAAGGCGTGGTCGATCAAGACCAATGCCAGCATGGCTTCTGCAATCGGAGCGGCGCGTAATCCGACGCAGGGGTCGTGGCGGCCGTGTGTGGCAAGCTCGACAGGGTTGCCCTCTATATCAATACTGCGGCGCGGTGTGGCGATGGAACTGGTCGGTTTGATGGCAATATTTACATGAATGTTTTGTCCGGTGCTGATGCCGCCCAAGATGCCGCCTGAGTGGTTGGATAGAAAACCTTGTGGCGTGAGCTCGTCACCGTGTTCGCTGCCACGTTGCGTTACGCTATTAAAACCTGCGCCGATTTCCACACCTTTGACAGCATTGATGCCCATCATGGCATAGGCAATTTCTGCATCGAGGCGGTCAAAAACAGGTTCGCCCAAGCCGACAGGGACATTGGCTGCTTCGATATGAAGTTTTGCGCCGACAGAATCCAATGATTTGCGCACGCTGTCCATATAGTTTTCCAAGTCCTCAATTTGGCTTTGGTTTGCTGCAAAAAAAGGATTTTGGGAAATATATTCGTAGCCTTCAAACTGGATTTCTTTTTCACCGACTTGGGTAACGTAGGCGGTAATTTCAGTGCCGAATTTTTCTTTCAGCCATTTTTTTGCAACTGCTCCGGCGGCAACGCGGGCAGCGGTTTCGCGGGCGGAACTTCTACCGCCGCCGCGATAGTCGCGTGTACCGTATTTGTGCCAGTAGGTGTAATCGGCGTGACCAGGGCGGAAGCTGGTGGCGATATTGCCATAGTCTTTGCTGCGTTGGTCGGTATTGCGGATTAGGAGGGCAATGGGTGTACCGGTGGTTTTGCCTTCGAATACGCCGGAGAGGATTTCGACTTGGTCGGCTTCGCGGCGCTGGGTAACGTGGCGGCTGGTGCCGGGTTTGCGGCGATCAAGGTCAAGCTGGATATCCGCTTCGCTCAGTTCTAATCCGGGCGGGCAGCCATCAATGATGCAGCCCAAGCCTGCGCCGTGGCTTTCGCCGAAAGTGGTAACGGTAAAGATTTGTCCGAAGGTGTTGCCTGCCATAGGGATACTCTTTTGAAATTGGGTTTGGAAATTTTTTGCTTGTTTGGATAATTCTCAGGCCGTCTGAACAGGGAAACGAGAATCTTTGATTTCGTTTTTACACTTGTTCAGACGGCCTTTTGAGATGACTGCTTAGTTCAATTTGCCGTGGCACTGTTTGTATTTCAGGCCGCTGCCGCAAGGGCAAGGATCGTTGCGGTGAACAATCAGGCCGTTTTGTGCAAGCGCTTCAGGGCTGAAGTCTGTGCCGTCAGGGTCGAACGCTTCGGTAACCAAATCGGTTTGCGATTGGCCGAGCAATTCTTCCATATCAGGCGCATCGGAGTGGACGGTTTGAACATCGCTGACGCTTTGTGCGGCAGTGTGGTCGTATTCACTGTTGCGCTCGATTTGAACGGCGGTCAGCAAAGCGGCAATGTTTTGTTTGATACCGCGCCACAGGTTTTCAAACATGGCGAAAGCTTCGCGTTTGTATTCCTGTTTTGGATTTTTCTGAGCATAGCTGCGCAGATGGATACCTTGGCGTAAGTAGTCCATAGCGGCGAGGTGCTCGCGCCATTGGTTGTCGATAACTTGCAGCATAACATTGCGTTCGAAATCAGACATAGCCTGTTTGCCGACCAATTCGACTTTTTCGGCATATTCGTCTTCGATGCGTTTGATGAGGCGCTCTTTAATGTCTTGGTTGTCCAAAGTGCTGTCTTCTTTCAACCAGCCTTTAATATCGACATGCAGGCGGAAATCGGCGGCAAGTTGGTGCTCTAGTGCCGGAATGTCCCATTGCTCTTCCATGCTGTCAGGCGGGATGTGGTAATCAACCAAGTCGCTGATAACGTCGGCACGGATTTCGCGGGTCAAATCGCTGACGTCTTTAGTCGTCAGGATTTCGTTGCGTTGATGGTAAATCACTTTACGTTGGTCGTTGGCAACGTCATCGTATTCCAAAACCTGTTTACGCATATCGAAGTTGCGACCTTCGACTTTACGTTGCGCGCCTTCGATTTGACGGGTCAGCAGGCCGTGTTCGATGGCAACGCCGCGCTCAGGTGCCAGACGGTTGAGGATGGCGGCGGCACGGTCGAGTGCAAACAGGCGCAGCAATGGGTCTTCAAACGACAGGTAGAAACGGCTGGAGCCTGGGTCGCCCTGACGGCCTGCACGACCGCGCAATTGGTTGTCGATACGGCGGCTTTCGTGGCGTTCTGTACCGATAATGTGCAAACCGCCTGCGGCCACAACTTGGTCGTGTTCGGCTTGCCAACCGCTTTCAAGGGCGGAAATTTGCGCTTGTTTTTGCTGTTCGCTCAGGGTTTCATCGGCATGGATGGCTTCGATTTGATGTTTGAGGTTGCCGCCCAAGACAATATCGGTACCGCGGCCTGCCATGTTAGTGGCAACGGTAATCGCGCCAACTTTACCGGCTTGGGCCACAATCAATGCCTCGCGCTCGTGTTCTTTGGCGTTCAGAACGTTATGCGGCAGACCTGCTTTATGTAATAAGTCAGAAACCAGTTCGGAGTTTTCGATGCTGGTGGTACCGACCAAAACCGGTTGGCCGTTTTTGTGGCATTCGGCAATGTCTTTGACAACGGCTTCAAATTTTTCTTCGGCTGAGCGGAAGATTTGGTCGTTGAAGTCTTTACGTTGTACCGGACGGTTGGTCGGGATGATGACGGTTTCGAGGTTGTAAATGCTTTGGAACTCGAAGGCTTCGGTGTCGGCCGTACCGGTCATGCCAGACAGTTTGCTGTACAGGCGGAAGTAGTTTTGGAAGGTAATAGATGCAAGCGTTTGGTTTTCGCGTTTGATTTCTACGCCTTCTTTGGCTTCAACGGCTTGGTGCAAGCCTTCGGACCAGCGGCGACCGGCCATCAGACGGCCTGTGAATTCGTCCACAATCACGATTTCACCGTCTTGAATGACGTAGTGTTGGTCTTTGTGGAACAGAGTGTGCGCACGTAATGCCGCCATGAGGTGGTGCATCAGGGAAATATTGGCGGCAGAGTAGAGCGAATCGTTTTCCTGTAATAAGCCCATTTGGGTCAGGATTTGCTCGGCGTGTTCGTGACCGGCTTCGCTCAGAATAACTTGGTGTGCTTTTTCGTCCACCCAGTAATCGCCTTCGCCTTCTTCGGTTTCTTGGCGGATAAGGTGGGCCGGAACGGCATCCATTACGCGGTAGAGCTGGATGTTGTCATCTGCCTGGCCGGAAATAATCAGCGGCGTACGCGCTTCGTCGATCAGAATAGAGTCCACTTCGTCGACAACGGCAAAGTTCAATTCGCGCTGAACTTTGTCGTATTGGTCGGTAACCATATTGTCGCGCAGGTAGTCGAAGCCGAACTCGTTATTTGTACCGTAAGTAATGTCGGCACCGTAAGCGGTTTGGCGTTCGAAAGGTTGCAAATCGGCTACGATCACGCCGACGCTCAAGCCTAAGAAATTGTACAACGGCTCCATAATGCCTGCGTCACGGGAGGCGAGGTAGTCGTTGACGGTAACGACGTGTACACCTTTTCCTGACAATGCATTCAGGTAAACGGCAAGGGTGGCCACCAATGTCTTACCTTCACCGGTACGCATTTCGGCGATTTTGCCGTTGTGCAGGACCATACCGCCGATCAGCTGTACATCGAAGTGGCGCATGCCCAATACGCGGCGGGATGCCTCGCGGCAGACGGCAAAGGCTTCAACCAAAATATCATCTAGCGTTTGTCCGTCAGCGAGGCGTTGTTTGAATTCGGCGGTTTTGGCCTGTAAATCTGCGTCGCTCAACGCTTTCATCTGTTCTTCGAGTGCATTGATTTTAGCAACGGATTTACGATATTGTTTCAGCAGGCGGTCGTTGCGGCTGCCGAAGATTTTCTTAGCAATGTTTGTCAGCATGAATAATTCCTGCGCCTTGATATAATAGTGGGCGAAATTGGGATTTTAACACAAGCGCTTGTATAACGCGGTAATGCTGTTTGAAATAAAGGCGGTTTTGCTGTATTTCAATTGTAATTGTTTGGTTAATTTACTGAAAGGCCGTCTGAAATATATGGATTTAGCACAATTGGGCAAGCGCGATCATTTACTGGCGGGCTTGTTGCAACAATCGCAACAATGGCGGAAATTGGATGCAAAAGTCAAAACGGTTTTGCCGGCCAACCTGCATCCGCATTTTCAGACGGCCTGCGTAGAAGACGGAAGATTGGTTTTGCTTGCTGCCAACAATATGGCTGCTTCGCGTTTAAAAATGATCCTGCCTGCCATGTTGCCTAAGTTGCAAGCATTGCATGACGGAATACGCGAAGTGGCGGTCAGGGTGGTCCCAAAACCGCCTCCTCAGCCGAAAACCAACAGCTTGCGATTGAGCGAGGCTGCTTTGGACAGCTTCGATGCAGCTGCGGCCAAATTGGAAGGCAGGCATCCCGAATTGGCAGCGGCATTGGCAGAATTGGTACGCAAGCACAGCCGCTAAAATCATGCTGAATGGGATTATGGTTAATAAATGTTAAAATTTATTTCATTTGACTGATAGCATCTAATACTAAAGAAATACGACCTAAACAGTAACTGTTTTCTTTTAGGTAAACTGATGTAAACTTGGCCTGAAATTTTGATTTCGTGTGAAGTTTGTAGCAAAATAACGCCTGAATTTCTTATCACTCTGCGTGAATAAGTTTAAGTTTGACATTTGCCTTTGTTAATATATTCGCGCGGGTTCTATTAATAGAACTTAACAAGACTCTCATCATTAGGAGATACATCAATGAAAGCTTATCTGGCTCTGATTTCCGCTGCCGTTATCGGCTTGGCTGCATGCTCTCAAGAAGCTGCAAAACCTGCTGAAGCACCTGCTGCTTCCGCTGCTTCTGAAGCTGCTCCTGCAGAAACTACTGCACCTGCCGATGCCGCTCCTGCCTCTGAAGCTGCTCCAGCCGATGCTGCCGCCGCTCCTGCTGCCGGCAACTGCGCAACTACTGTTGAAGCCAACGACGCTATGCAGTTCAACACTAAAGAAATCCAAGTAAGCAAAGCTTGTAAAGAATTCACCATCACTTTGAAACACACCGGTACCCAACCTAAAGAAAGCATGGGTCACAACATCGTCATCGGTAAAGCCGAAGACATGGACGGTATTTTCAAAGACGGTGCCGGTGCTGCTGCAACTGACTACGTTAAACCTGACGACGCACGCGTTGTTGCCCACACCAAACTGGTTGGCGGCGGCGAAGAAGCTTCCCTGACTCTGGATCCTGCTAAATTGGCTGGCGGCGAATACAAATTCGCTTGTACCTTCCCAGGTCACGGTGCTTTGATGAATGGTAAAGTTACTTTGGTTGACTAATCCGCATTAAGCTTAAAAACAGACAGCCTGCCTTGCGCAGGCTGTTTTGTTATAATCTGGAAACATTAATTTAAGAATAAAACCTCAAAACCATGAATCCGTTTGAAACCAAAAGCGTTACTTTTGCCGAACCCATTGAAATGCTGTACGCCTGTCATGGCAAAGTGCGCCGTTTCTGCAGCCAGGTTGCCATGTTGTCGGACTATATTGCCGAAAACGGCTGCAATCAAATCGTTTTGCAAACCATCCGCCAGATTGCCCAATATTTTAATGTTGCCGCGCCGTTGCACCATGAAGACGAAGAGGAAAATTTCTTCCCGCTTCTATTGCAATATGCGCCGCAAGCTCAAGAAAGCGTTGACGAGCTGTTGCGCCAACATATCAGTCTGCACAACAACTGGGACGGCGTAGCGGCTGAATTTGCCAAGCTTGAAGCGGACAACGCCTATGTCCCCGATGCGGAAACGTTCAAACGCTTTGTCGCGGGATATGATGTTCATCTGGCGATTGAAGAGCCGCTGTTTGATATGGGCAAAACCTTTATCCCCAAAGAAAAACTGACCGAAATCGGTGAAATTATGGCCGCACGTCGCCGCAAATAAGGTCGTCTGAAACAATCGTCTTAAGGAATACACTATGCTGACCCCAAAAAGTTGCGATTTGTTCAATATCCCTTTTTTCCAGTTTTCCCAGCTTAAAAAATACCAGCCTGAAAGCATTCCGCAAATCAAGGCAGACTATAAAGAAAACTGGCAGGTATGGCAGCAGCTAATCCAGCAGGTTGCCGCCGAATTGGGTGCACCGTTTGCGCCGCCGCATATCGAACGCTGGTGTAACGGCTGGCAGGTACGCGCTCATTTTTTTGCCTATTTTAAATACGAACAATATAAAAATTCCGCAGCGATTTTATCGATTTTGCTCAACCGCCGCCGTTTGAGCGTCAGCTTGGACTGGCATTGCTATAAAGCCGATGTCTCCCCCATTGCGCTGCCTGATTACAACCGCTGGCTGGATAATTTTGACACTGAAAAATACGCTTCATTCGATATGTGGCACGGTGCGGAAAGCGAATATGACGACTACCGCACCGTCGCCCAACAAAGCGACGGCGATAGAAAGCTTCGAGACGACAAAGATTTCTTCTGTATCGGGAAGCACATCGAACGCAATGATTTGGGCAAGCAGGATGTTGCGAAATGGATAGCGGAAACAGTGGAAGAATTACTGCCGCTTTATGAAGCTTGCCATGGAAAATAACTCAGAATACCGAAAGGCAGACTGCCTATTCAGTATCTTCAAATAAACTCAAGGCCGTCTGAAAATTATATTTAGAACGTTTCAGACGGTCTGTTTCTCAAAGTGAACAAATATGACCGAAACTCAATCCCTAGAGCTTGCCAAAGAGCTGATTTCCCGCCCTTCCGTTACCCCCGACGACCGGGATTGCCAAAAACTGCTTGCCGAACGCCTGCACAAAATCGGTTTTGCGGCTGAAGAACTCCATTTCGGCGACACCAAAAACATCTGGTTTCGACGCGGCACGAAAGCCCCCGTCGTCTGTTTTGCAGGGCATACCGACGTTGTACCGACAGGCCCTGTTGAAAAATGGGATTCGCCCCCGTTCGAGCCGACCGAGCGCGACGGAAGATTATACGGGCGCGGCGCGGCGGATATGAAAACCAGCATCGCCTGTTTCGTTACCGCCTGCGAACGCTTCGTTGCCGAATATCCCGATCATCAAGGCAGCATTGCGCTTCTGATTACTTCCGACGAAGAGGGCGACGCGCTGGACGGCACGACCAAAGTCGTCGATGTGTTGAAAGCGCGCGACGAGCTTATCGACTACTGCATCGTCGGCGAACCGACCGCCGTGGACAAATTGGGCGATATGATTAAAAACGGCCGGCGCGGCTCGCTGTCGGGCAATCTGACTGTCAAAGGCAAGCAAGGCCATATTGCCTATCCGCATTTGGCAATCAATCCCGTCCATACTTTTGCACCGGCCTTGTTAGAGTTAACGCAGGAAGTCTGGGACGAAAGCAACGAATACTTCCCGCCGACCAGTTTCCAGATTTCCAATATCAACGGCGGCACAGGCGCGACCAACGTCATTCCGGGCGAGCTGAACGTCAAATTCAATTTCCGTTTCTCTACCGAGTCCACCGAAGAAGAGCTGAAACAACGCGTCCACGCCATTTTGGACAAGCACGGCGTGCAATACGATTTGCAGTGGTCTTGCTCAGGTCAGCCGTTTTTAACTCAGGCAGGAAAACTGACCGACGTGGCACGCGAAGCCATTGCCGAGATTTGTGGTGTTGAGGCCGAATTGTCCACCACCGGCGGCACTTCGGACGGACGCTTCATCAAAGCCATTGCCAAAGAACTCATCGAGTTAGGCCCGTCTAACGCGACCATCCACCAAATCAATGAAAACGTGCGGCTGGACGATATTCCGAAGTTGTCGGCGGTGTATGAAGGTATATTGAAACGCCTGTTGAAGTGAAAAGGCCGTACCGTAGGCTTTGAAAAACGATAGGGCGATACGATTCTTTTGCTCTTTCGGTTTTCTCTTAAGTTATCGATAATTGAACAAGGCAAAATATGATTACTCTGCCTTCTTTAAACGAGCTTCCATTAAAGTGGAATGAAATCCGCGAGCGACTGGAAACCTATTTTCCCACCGACCTCGAAACCCTGATGTATGAATGTTTGACGGAACACGAAGCCAAGCAGTTCGAGCAGGATTTTATTGACCGTATCGGCTGCACGCCCGAAGAATATGTCCGTATCCGCCGAGCCATCCGTCTGTTGGAAACGCGTTATCCTGATAGTCCGAACGAACTGACTGCGGCCGCGGTTGCCACGTCGTTGGGCGAGATGTTGGCGGTGTTCGGCAGTAAGGGTTTGTGTCTGCTGGAATTTGTCGGGCAGAAACATATGGAACAGGAAATCATGGCTGTCCAAAAAGCTTTGCGTGGGCAGTTTATTTTTCAAGAAAATGAGCAAACGCAACTTTTACGCCAAGAATTGGATTTATACTTCCAAGGCCGTCTGAAAGTTTTTGCGACACCTTTGGAAACGATAGGTACAGCCTTTCAGCAGCAGGTATGGAATGCACTGCTGACCATTCCTTACGGCGAAACGCGCAGCTACAAGGAGCAGGCGCAACAGTTGGGTAATCCTAAAGCCATTCGTGCCGTTGCCGCTGCAAACGGGCAGAACAAGGTGTCTATCTTGATTCCCTGCCACCGCGTTATCGGTAGCGACGGTAAGCTGACCGGCTACGCAGGCGGTTTGAACCGCAAACAATCGTTGCTTGCCTTGGAGCGAGGCGAGGTTCAGACGGCCTTGTTTTGAGAGGATAAGAGGCTGCATTAGGGGCAGGCTTCGCACGCTGAAAAATTGAGTTGCAGAAGGTCGGGGAAGCCCGGAAAAATCTGCATGGAGAAAAATGTTGGGCAATGCCCACGCTAGAAAAAGAGAAATAAGACATGAGCCTGAAAAACCGCCATTTTTTAAAACTTTTGGATTTTACGCCGGAAGAAATTACCACCTATCTCGACCTTGCAGCCGAATTGAAGGCTGCTAAAAAAGCAGGGCGCGAAGTGCAGCGGATGAAGGGGAAAAACATTGCTCTGATTTTCGAGAAAACATCAACCCGCACCCGTTGCGCGTTTGAAGTGGCCGCACGTGATCAAGGTGCAGGGGTAACTTATCTGGAGCCGTCTGCCAGCCAAATCGGGCATAAGGAAAGCATTAAGGATACGGCGCGTGTTTTGGGGCGGATGTTTGACGGTATCGAATATCGCGGCTTTGGACAGGATGTGGTGGAAGAGCTGGCCAAGTATGCAGGCGTACCTGTATTCAATGGTTTGACCAACGAGTTCCACCCGACTCAAATGCTAGCTGATGCGCTGACGATGCGTGAGCATAGCAACAAACCTTTGAACCAAATTGCGTTTGCCTATGTCGGCGATGCGCGTTACAACATGGCCAATTCGTTGCTGGTGTTGGCTGCGAAACTGGGCATGGACGTGCGTATCGGTGCGCCGAAAAGCCTGTGGCCGTCTGAAAACATTATCGAGACGGTGCAGGCTATTGCCAAAGAGACCGGTGGACGCATTCTGTTGACGGAGAATGTGCAGGAAGCCGTAAAAGGCGTGGATTTTATCCATACCGATGTGTGGGTCAGCATGGGCGAGCCTAAAGAGGCTTGGCAGGAGCGTATTGATTTGCTGAAAGGTTACCGAGTTACGCCCGAATTAATGGCCGCTGCTGAAAATCCGCAAGTCAAGTTTATGCATTGCCTGCCTGCTTTCCATAATCGCGAAACTAAAGTCGGCGAATGGATTTATGAGACATTCGGCCTGAATGGTGTGGAAGTAACGGAAGAAGTCTTTGAAAGCGAAGCCAGTATTGTGTTTGATCAGGCAGAAAACCGGATGCACACGATTAAAGCGGTGATGGTAGCGGCATTGGGCGATTGATTTTGGCGCTCAACGCTGCTTACTGCTCCATTTAATAGAGATTAAATAAAGGCCGTCTGAAAGAAAGACTTTCAGACGGCCTTGTCGTTTGCTTGGGGTTTATTGCCAAATCAGAACTTTGGGTTCGGGCGTTACTTGATAGCCTTCTTTACGTAGCAGTTCGATTAAGCCTTTTTCGCTGGGTAAATGGGCAATACCGACGGCAAAGAGGGTGCTTTGTTTGGCCGATTGCTTGCGGATTTCAGGCAGCCATGCCAAGTTGCGGCGGATTAGAAGGTCGTTTTTCAGCCAATCGGACATGGCTTTGGCGTGTTTAGTATCAACAAGTTTGAGGGTGCGCTGTTCGGTTTCTTCCAAAAGTGGGATGAGTTCTTCAAAGCGGCCGTCTGAATAGGCTTGATGGAGTTTTTTGATATCTTCGGTTTCTTCTTTATTGGTTTTAATGCTGGCTTTCAGAAAGTTGAGCATGGTTTCTTCAGGCTGTGCTTTGAAGATCGCGGTAACATCGTCCAAGCTTTCTAATGAACCACGCGGTTTGTTGATATTGACTGCTGCGTTGGTTAGCAACATATCTGCACCGGTTTCTGCGCTATATCCTTGGGGAAATGCGCTGCCGGCAAAAACCAATGCTGCCCACGGATGGAGTTTGTCGGCAATCTGGGCGATAGGTTGACTTTCTTCATTTTGTGAATAGATTTCTTGTAAAAGACGGAAATCTGCTTTGCCAAGCTTGCGGCTGAGTGGTTCGGTACTCATGACTTCCTTGAAGTATTTTTGATACATTTTTTTCGTTTCCGGACTGCTGTCCGGCAGTGGGTCAACTTCTGTCGTTAGTTGGTCGGTGGATTGCAACAGTTTGAGGGCATCGGAAGACAAGGTTTGATTGGTTTGCCCCATGTGGATGGTGCCGAGCAGATAGGAATCGGGTTGGCCTTCTTTGCTGATTTTCCAAACATTGCTGGTGAGTTTAGGCTGCTGCCAATTGAGTTCGGCAGGTTTGTTTTCGGGTGAGGTCGAGGCGGGTTTGCAGGCGCCCAGGGCAAGGGCGGTCAATGGCACAAGCAGGCAGGCAAGCAGTTTTTTCATGTTTTTCCTTATTGTGGTGTGCGGTAGGCAAGGGCAATTTAGAAATCGAGCAGGTTTTGAACCGGATGTTCTCCCGTTTCGGGTTTTTCCATTTTGCGGTTGCGGATTTTGGCTTTCCTGAGGGATAGAAGGTGCATGACTTGATGCTTTTGGCTGTCGGTCATCTGGAGCCAGTACAGGCGCTCTTCCCGGCTGCGCAGGCAGCCTTTGCAATAACCTTTGGCATTGGCTTCGCAGACACCTATACAGGGACTGGGGATGGGGAAAAAATCGGGTTGTTCCATATTTTAAAAGCGTTTGAGACAAGAGACCGGACAAACCAAAATTGCAGACTGCATTCGTATTTATCTAAACACGATCGGTGTATCCAGCAGGGTTCCTACCAATATCCAATTGAGTTGATCATTTCAATAAGTTCTAGGCATAAAAAACCTAAGAGAAACCATAAATATATTGCAGATTATATCTTGTACTGCAATGGTATCGTATCGATTCAAAATGGGGGAGCAAAGTGTACAGTAAGGTCTCCAAGATCAATTACGGTATGTTTGGCAGAATCATGTTTTAATACAAATCTAGAGTTCCTCTATATTTTGATTTTCAGACGACCTTATGCTCAGCTCCAACTATTTGCACTTTATGACTTAATCAGTTTACGCAAAGACTGGTTGTTGTATTTGATATCGGCAATCATTCGGTCGTATTGGTGCATTCTACGGAGCGAGCGGGTAATCAGATAGACCGAGAAAAAAATCAAACTGATGTTCATCAGACTGACCAGTACGAGCAAAGGCCAAACATCAACGGCCTCATACCATTTCGATGTCGCAATCAGCGCACTGAAAATAGACAAAGGGAGTGCGAAAACGGCAATACCCGTACGCATGATAGCAAGTGCCGTGCGTTTTTCAGCAAGGAGAAGCTGTACTTGATTGATGCTGAGGATATCGTTTTGCTGTTCGGTAACCATAGGATACGCGCCTATACAAATTAACTTTGAATTCTGATAAAGCGGAAAATATGGTTTTATGTTACCCGAAAGTATTGAAAATAAAAACAAAGGTCGTCTGAAAATTTTCAGACGACCTTTTCCATTTCTGTTTATACGGTTTGCGAGTATTTGGCTTTGGTTTCTTTATGGCGCAGATGGTAGTCGAACACCATAGCGATGTTGCGGATCAGGAAACGGCCCTTCGGCGTAACGGTCAGGCCGTGCGGTTTGAGACGAACCAGACCGAGGGTTTCCAGTTGCTTCATATCTTCCAGTTCCGCTACAAAATAGCGGCTAAACGGAATGCCGAACACGCTTTCGTAAATTTGATAATCAAGCGAGAAGCGGCACATTAAATCCTGAATGATGTTGCGGCGCAAAATATCGTCTTGATTGAGCTGGTAGCCGCGCATAATCGGCAGATGTCCGGCATTGAGTGCGGCGTAATAGGCATCGATGTCGCGCTCGTTTTGGGAGTAGGTGCTGCCGATTTTGCCGATAGAGGACACGCCGATCGCCACCAAGTCGCAGTCGGCATAGGTCGAGTAGCCTTGGAAGTTGCGTTGCAGGAAGCCTTCTTTGAGGGCGATGGAGAGCTCGTCGTCAGGTTTGGCAAAATGGTCCATGCCGATGAAAACGTAGCCGCGCTCAGTCAGGGTTTGGACGCAATATTGCAGCATATCGAGTTTTTCTTCGCTGCTGGGAACGACATTAGTGTCGATACGGCGTTGCGGTTTGAAGATATGCGGCAGGTGGGCGTAGTGGTAAAGGGCGAGGCGGTCGGGATCGAGGGATAAGACCGTATCGATGGTAGTTTTGATGCTTTCGGTGTTTTGGTGCGGCAGGCCGTAAATCAAATCGACGCTGACCGATTTAAATCCGGCTTCACGCGCGGCATCAATTACTTCTTTAGTTTCTTCATAACTTTGAATGCGGTTGACCGCTTCCTGCACTTTAGGGTCAAAGTCTTGAATGCCGACACTCATGCGGTTGAAACCGAGTTTGCCCAGTTTGAGGACGGTTTCGCGGCTGACTTTGCGCGGGTCGATTTCGATGGAGTATTCGCCGTTGGGGATGAGCTGGAAGTATTTTCGGATCATTTCGAAGACGCGTTCGAGTTGGTCGTCGCTTAGGAATGTCGGCGTGCCGCCGCCGAAGTGGAGTTGCGCAAGCTGGTGTCGTCCGCCTAAATGTGGTGCCAGCAACTCCATTTCTTTTTCTAGATATTGGATATAGGCATCGGCACGGCTTTTGTCTTTGGTAATGATTTTATTGCAGCCGCAGTAATAGCAGATGGTATTGCAGAAGGGAATGTGGATGTAGAGCGAAAGGGGTTTGTTGAGCGCGCCCATGTTGCGCAGGTTTAAAGCTTGGATATATTCGGCTTCTTTAAAGCCTTCATGGAAGCGGTCGGCGGTCGGATAGGATGTATAACGCGGACCGCTTGATGGCAAGCTGGCAATCAATTCGCGGTCGAATTCCGGTAATTCATTGTTTGTGTTGGTGTTATTTGAGATGGGGATGATTTTCATGGTCGGGGCTTGTAGTATGAAGTAAGGAAATTAGGGAAAATTTTAGTCAAAATTTCGATAGTTTGGTAGAATGCCTCATAATGATATGCCGACTTTGACATGGGTCAATAGTTATTCGGCTTAATCAGGGATTTATAGAACTATGCAGATTAAGGGTGCGTTATGGCCACACACAATGCAACACATCAAATGAAAACCTTGTGTTCCACATGTTCTTTACGCGAGCTGTGTTTGCCTGTCGGACTGATGCCTAACGAATTTTCACAATTAGACGCGGTTATTCGTCAAAGCCGCCGTCTGAAAAAAGGTGAATACCTGTTCCGTGCCGGCGAGCCGTTTACCTCTTTGTTTGCCATCCGTGTGGGCTTCTTTAAGACAACAGTCGCCAGCCAAGATGGACGAGATCAGGTAACCGGCTTTTTTATGTCGGGCGAGCTGATCGGTATGGATGGGATTTGTTCCCATATTCACAGCTGTGATGCTGTGGCTTTGGAAGACAGCGAGGTATGCGAGCTTCCGTTTACGCACATTGAAGAACTCGGTCAGGATATTCCCAGCCTCCGTTCTCACTTTTTCCGCTTGATGAGCCGTGAAATTGTCCGAGATCAGGGCGTTATGTTGCTTTTGGGCAATATGCGCGCTGAAGAGCGATTGGCGGCATTCTTGCTCAACCTGTCCCAGCGTCTCTATTCACGAGGTTTTGCCGCCAATGATTTTATCTTGCGGATGTCGCGTGAGGAAATCGGCAGCTATTTGGGGCTGAAGCTGGAAACAGTCAGCCGCACCTTGTCTAAATTCCATCATGAAGGCTTGATTTCGGTTGAACACAAACACATCAAAATCTTAGATGCGACAGCCTTGAAGAAAATGGTTTCCGGTTGTTCGCACGCTATCTGAATCTTAGGCCGTCTGAAATATTTCAGACGGCCTTTTTAACAAGAATTAAAGAATAATTGTTAAGTTACGAAAGTGATAGTCAGATTTCAAATTGAAAAATCTTCAACAACCGGCGTGTACAGAATGCGGTCGACTACTTCTCTGGTCAGTTTTGGTGCAAACATCTGGATAAAGTCATACGCGTAACCGCGCAGGTAAGTATCCGAGCGTAAGGCTATCCAAGTGGGCGACGGTTCAAATAAGTGCGCCGCATCAATCAGCTGTAAATCTTGATCGACCGCAGGATCGTACGCCATTTTGGCCATCAAACCAACGCCCAAGCCTAAGCGGACATACGTCTTCAATACATCCGTATCGGCAGCCGATAAGGCAACATCAGGTTGCTCAATATGCGCTTTATTAAATGTACGCGCAATGCTGCTGCCGGAATTAAAAGCAAATTCGTAAGTAACCAGCGGAAAAGAAGCCAAATCTTCAAGGCTTAAAGGATTGCGGCAGTCCAAAAGAGGGTGGTCATGCGGAACAATGACGGCATGGTTCCATTCATAGCAGGGCAGTTTGCCCAACTCAGGATGATCATCAATCTGTTCGGTAATAATTGCCAAATCAGCTTCGCCGCTGCTGACCATTTGCGCAATGGCAGAAGGGCTGCCTTGTTTGATGGTCAAATTGACCTTGGGGTAGTTTTTGACAAATTCCGCAACGATTTTGGGCAAAGCATAGCGCGCCTGGGTATGCGTTGTCGCAATGGTCAGCGAGCCGCTGTCATGATCGGTAAACTCGCTACCGATATTTTTAATGTTTTGTACATCACGTAAAATTCGTTCCGAAATCTCTAATACGGCTTTGCCCGGTTGCGAAACGGAAACCACACGCTTGCCGCTGCGGATAAAAATTTGGATACCCAATTCTTCTTCAAGCAGGCGGATTTGTTTGGAAATGCCGGGTTGGGATGTAAAAAGCGCATCGGCAGCCTCGGAGACATTCAGATTGTGTCGGTAAACCTCAAGGGCATAACGTAATTGTTGCAGTTTCATGGTAGCAGTATCGGATACGTTGTTATTGTGGATTTTGTGCGACAAACGGTATGTAATTTAACATATTTTGCCCGGTTTTGCCCTGAGTTTTGAAAACGTTTGTTTTTAATGAAAATATCTTTTAATGATATGAAAATAGGAAATCTGTGAATGAAAGGGGGATGAAGTTTTGTTGTTTTTGTACAACTTTGGGCGGATGAATTGGCTGATTTTGCCCTAAATTAATGACACAAGATTGATTTTTCGGCATGATTAACTACTAGGAAGCAGGCACTTCATGATTGTTTGAAGGCATCGAGTATTGACAGTTTGCCTTGCGCTTCTTTATAGTGCAACCTGATATATCCGATTTGCCGCTGTTTTGATACTGCGGCCTGTATATTGGTACTTTGCAGCGGTTGCTTTCCTAGTCCGCCGCATAACAATTTGATGAGGGAATAAAATGACCAAACAGCTGAAATTAAGCGCATTGTTCGTTGCCTTGGTTGCCTCTGGCACCGCTATGGCCAGCGAAGCGCACACCAAACACGGTTACACCGTAAGCAGCCAATCTCAAGAAATCGTCCGTAACAACTACGGCGAATGCTGGAAAAACAGCTACTTCGACAAAGCTACCGAAGGCCGTGTTGAATGTGGTGACCGCGAAGCAGTTGCTCCTGTACAACAAGCTCCTGAGTATGTTGATGAAACTGTTTCCCTGTCTTCTAAAACTCTGTTCGGCTTCGACAAAGACAACCTCCGTCCTGAAGCTCAAGAGAACCTGAACGCTTTGGCTCAACGCCTGAGCAACGAAAGCGTACAAACCGTACGTGTTGAAGGTCATACCGACTTCATGGGTTCTGAACAATACAACCAAGCTCTGTCTGAGCGTCGTGCCAACGTAGTTGCTAACTACTTGGTAGGCCGTGGCGTTGCTTCTAGCAAAATCTCTGCAGTAGGTCTGGGCGAATCTCAAGCTCAAATGACTGCTACTTGTGAAGCTGAAGTTGCTAAACTGGGCAAAAAAGTTTCTAAAGCTAAGAAACGTGCTGCTCTTATCGCTTGTATCGAACCTGACCGTCGCGTTGATGTTAAAATCCGCAGCGTTGTTACTCGTCAAGTTGCTCCGGGTCAAACTATCGAAGGTCAAGGCGAATTGCCTGCTACTGATGAAGGTTGGATCCCAGCTCCTTACAATGGCGTTCACGGTTACGCTAAACCTTAATCGGTTTTTGAAAAATGCCCTGCATATTGCAGGGCATTTTTTTATGGTTTATATTTGAAGAGTCGGGGAATTCATGATTCAAAATAAAAGGCCGTCCGAAAATAAGTCTTTCAGACGGCCTTTTATTAAGACGGATTAGTTTGGCTTGGGCCATTTCCATACGCAAACAGCGGCGAGTATTGTGCAAATCAAAAAGATGATACTGGATAAGCCATGCCAAATGCCGAATGTACCGCCTACTAGAGACAGCAGCCAGTTATCCAGTCCGTACTTGTGTGCCTCGATAACCGGCGTAACCAAAAGATGATTACAGGCTAAGAGTAGCCAAAGTACCAAGATCCACCAAGAGAGGGAGGCAAGTTGCCGTCTGAAAAAGGCATAGGCTGCGCCAAAAATAGCTAAGCCGCATATTGCTGTGATGGCAAATAAAATGCCGGCGATTTCTCCTGCCAGCATTTTGGGCAGGATGCGGAACAGGATAGGGGCAGTAACATAGCCTGCTGTCAGCTGCATACCAAGCCACATGGCGGCAGCGGTTTGGATAATTTTGTATAGTAGATTCATTATGCTTCTCCTGGGAAGATTTTATTTTCTTTAATTATGGTGTTTTTAGGTATAACAAAAGGCCGTCTGAAAATGTTTTCAGACGGCCTTTTGTTTATTTAGATATATTGTACGGCAATGATGTCATATTCACGCACGCCGCCGGGTGCTTGAACTTCTGCAACGTCGCCTTCTTCTTTGCCGATCAGGGCTCGGGCAATGGGGGAGCCAACGTAGATTTTGCGTTCTTTGATATCTGCTTCATCTTCACCGACGATTTGGTAGGTAACTTGTTCTTCGGTTTCCAAGTCTTCCAGTGTCACAGTTGTACCGAACACGATTTTGCCTTCTGCATGGATTTCGGCAGGGTTGATGATGTGCGCCATAGAGAGTTTGTGTTCCAACTCGGCGATACGGCCTTCGATAAAGCCTTGACGCTCTTTGGCGGCTTCGTATTCTGCGTTTTCAGACAAGTCGCCGTGCGAACGTGCTTCGGCGATGGCTTCAATGACTTCTGGGCGTGCTACGCTTTTGAGGTGTTGAAGTTCTTGTTTTAACAATTCTGCACCACGGACGGTCAAAGGGATTTTTTGCATTGAGTTCTCCATGAAAGCATGATGATGCTTTTAAAATTTTATCCGGCCACGCGCGGTAGCCGGATTGAAAATAAAAATACAAGCCGCCAAAGCTTGGCGGCTTGATGAATAAATAAGTAATGCCTGTATTCTACCAAATTCTGCCGAAACCGCAATGATTAAAACGGATTTTCAGTAAAGTGTTGTTTTCTGTCTATTTCGTTTTTTCAGATGGCCTGAAAACTAAATATTGAAGTATTTCAAAGCTGCATGGGAAAAACGGTTTCTTAAATGAATGTTTTTGATTAAAATGTCTGATACTAATTCGTAATAATTAGTCTGCTTTAACTATACGAAGAGAATATATGGAAACAAAACCAACTTCCCAAAATGAACAACAGGCTAACCGCCGTTATTTGACTGTTTGGCGATGGCATTTTTATGCCGGACTTTTGGTTGCGCCGTTTTTAACCCTGCTGGCTGTTACAGGGTTGGGAATGCTGCTATTTGCCAATATTATCGGTAAAGAAGGCGAACGTATACATGTTACGCCGCAGGCAGTGGTTCAGCCTTTGTCGGCTCAGGCTGAAGCTGCCAGACAGTTTGTGAATCCGGAAACTGCCTCTGTGGTGCAATATATTGCGCCGCGCGCAGATGATATGGTTGCCGTATTCCGCGTAAACAATGACGATAAAGCCACTATGGTTGCTGTTGATCCCTATACAGCAAAAGTTGTGAATACGATGCCGCGCGGTCAAGGTTGGTATCATACGATGGATGAAATCCACGGCGATATTATGATAGGGGCGACAGGGGACTACCTGTTGGAAACCGCTGCGTCGTTAACCATCATCATGATTGTGACCGGTATTTATTTGTGGTGGGTAAAACAGCGTAGTCTGAAGGCTGTTTTTTTGCCTAAAGCAGGCAAAGGTCGTTCTTGGTGGCGCAACCTGCACGGTGCATTTGGCTCTTGGGTTTCTTTGATTTTGTTGCTGTTCTGTCTGTCGGGTATTGCTTGGGCAGGTATTTGGGGCGGTAAAGTGGTTCAGGCGTGGAGCCAATTTCCTGCGGGTAAATGGGGCGTGGAGCCTAATCCGGTATCTTCCGTACCAACCCATGGTGATGTGCTGAATGACGGCAAATCCAAAGAAGTGCCGTGGATTTTGGAGCTGACGCCTATGCCGGTTTCCGGTACGACAATGGGCGAAAACGGCATTAATCCGAGTGAGCCGATGACGTTGGAGACGGTTGACCGCTTTGCGCGCGAAATTGGCTTTAAAGGCCGCTATCAGTTGAACCTGCCTAAAGGCGAAACCGGCGTATGGACGCTGTCGCAAGACTCAATGAGCTACGATATGATTAGTCCGACTGCGGATCGTACGGTACACATTGATCAATACAGTGGCAAAATCCTGGCTGATATTCATTTCGATGATTACAACTGGTTTGGTAAATTCATGGCGGCAAGTATTGCTTTGCATATGGGTACACTGGGCTGGTGGAGCGTATTGGCAAATGTCTTGTTCTGTCTGGCGATTATCTTTATATGTGTCAGCGGTTGTGTGATGTGGTGGAAACGCCGTCCTTCGGAAGCACGAGGTTTGGTTCCTCCTGCACAGAAAATTAAATTGCCGGTATGGTGGGCAATGGCTGTGCCACTTCTGATTTTGGCTGTGATTTTTCCAACAGCCATTGCCGCAATCGCTGTTATTTGGATTTTGGATACACTGTTGTTGTCGCGTATCCCAGCATTGGCAAGATGGTTTAAATAACTGCCTGATGTGATTAAAGGCCGTCTGAATCTTTTGTTTCAGACGGCCTTATATATTACGCCTTTGTTATAAAGGTTATAAAGAAGCAGGGGGAGTTATGATTCTGTTTAAGTTTATATGTGAAATGGAGATGGTGGTTGGCTTGCAGGATTGTGTAAGAAAGACGAGGAGATATTGTATAAAAATAAAAAACCCACTTCATTGAAGTGGGTTTTTGATGAAGGCTATTAACCTTTGCGAGCAGGCAATTTTTCTTTAATGCGAGCTGCTTTACCGGTCAGGCCGCGCAAGTAGTACAGTTTGGCGCGACGTACGTCACCACGGCGTTTAACTTCGATTTTTTCTACGGTAGGAGAGTACAGTTGGAAAGTACGTTCTACACCTTCGCCGCTAGAGATTTTGCGAACGATGAAGTTGCTGTTCAGGCCACGGTTGCGGCGAGCGATAACAACACCTTCGTATGCTTGCAGACGGCTGCGAGAACCCTCAACTACGCGTACAGATACGACAACGGTGTCGCCTGGAGCGAATTCAGGGATTTCTTTGTTCAAGCGAGCGATTTCTTCTTGCTCTAATTGTTGAATCAAGTTCATTTGTTTTTCCTAAGTTATGATTGGATTTCCTGTTGCTCTTGCAAGACTTCTTTTAAGAGGCGGGATTCCTTTGGGATTAAACTGCGCTTTTCCAATAAATCAGGTCGGCGCTCTAAAGTGCGTTGTAGAGATTGTTTCAATCGCCACTCGGCAATCAAGCCATGATTTCCTGAGCGTAAGACATCGGGAACGATCATGCCTTGGAATTCTACGGGTTTGGTGTAATGAGGACAGTCTAAAAGGCCGTCTGAAAACGAGTCTTGTTCAGCTGACTGTATATCGCCCAATACGCCCGGAACCAATCTTAAGACGGCATCCATCAACATCATGGCGGGTAATTCGCCACCCGAGACGACAAAGTCGCCAATGCTGATTTCTTCGTCCACACTGCTTTGCAGCAGTCTTTCATCTATGCCTTCATAGCGTCCGCATAGAAGAATAAGATGGGGCAGTTCGGCAAGTTCTGCGGCCTTTTTATGTGTCAGCGGCTGACCTTGCGGACTGAGATAAATTACTTTGGCAGGTTTTTGCGAGTTTGCTTTGGCTTCTTCAATTGCCGCTTGAAGTGGCGGCGCCATCATAATCATTCCCGGACCACCTCCGAAAGGGCGATCATCGATATAGCCAAGTTTGTTCTCGGCAAATTTTCGGGGATTGATGGCTTGAAACTGCCAAAGATTTTGTTTTCTTGCTCTGCCTGTAACGCCGTATTCGACAATACTGTCGAACATCTCTGGGAAAATGGTGATGGCTTGAATCAGCATCAGTAGTCCAAACCCCAGTCGGCAATAATGGTTTTGCTGTCGGTATCGACAGATTCGATATAGTTGGAGACAAAGGGAATCAGAATTTGTCCGTGTTCGCCTTTAATCATCAAAACATCGTTTGCACCGGTTTCCATCAGGTTGCTGACTTTGCCGAGGACAATGTTTTCTTTATTGATGACGGTCATGCCGACTAAATCTGCCCAGTAGTATTCGTCTTCCTCAGTAGGGGCGAATGACTCTCTGGGAATTTCGATGGTATAGCCGCGCAAGGCAAATGCTTGATCGCGATCGTCTATACCTTCAAATTTGACCTGAAGTTCGCCATTGACAATTTTACCTGTTTCAAGCGTGACATTCAGGGTTTTGCCATCCTTGCACAACTGCCACTCTGGGTAGTCCAGCAGGCTGTCGGTGTATTCGGTATTGGCGGCAATTTTAAGCCAGCCTTTAATGCCGAATACGCCTTTGATGTAGCCCATGGCTACCCGTTTTTGAGTGTCTGTCATGGTCGTTTCAGCTGATTAAGCAGCGATTTTTTGCTCTTTAATCAGTTTGGCAACTGCATCGCTAACTTTCGCGCCTTGAGCGACCCAGTGATTGATGCGGTCAGCGTCGAAACGTACGCGTTCTTGTTTTTCGTTGGCAACGGGGTTGTAGAAACCTACGCGCTCGATGAAGCGGCCGTCACGACGGTTGCGAGAGTCAGTTACGACTACGTTGAAGAAAGGGCGGTGTTTTGAGCCGCCGCGAGCCAAACGGATAACTACCATTTTGAGTCCTTTTGAAAAATGCGGGTATATAGAAACCGCTAATTTTAGGATATTTCACACGGGTTATGCAAGTTTTTATTTGTTTTTGTTGCTGTTTTGCCATGCGTTCAAATCGAGGCTTGCTTGATACAGTCCGCGGTCGGTTTCCGACGGGGTAACGGTAAATCCTGATTTTTCAGCGAGTTTGAGCATCGGTGTGTTTTCTTTGAGGATTTCCGCATTCATGGTTTGATAACCTTGTTGTGTGGCAGTTTGGATAATGAGGCTCATCATTTTGCCGGCCAAGCCGGTTTTGCGGGCTTCGGCAGCCAATGTAATGCCGAACTCGCACTCATTGCGATTGATGCGGCTGTAACGGCTGACTGCGACGATACGGCCGTCTGAAGCGAAGGCGGCCCATGCGCATTCGGTATGGAAATCGGGGCGGGTCAGCCGTGCGAGCGTGGGCAGTGGCAACTCGTTGGTATGGGTCATGAAGCGCGTATAGCGGTCGGCCGCGGGTAATTGGCGGACAAATTTTTGTTTGGCTTCGGCATCTTCAGGTTCTAGTGCGCGGATGTGCAGTGTGTTGCCGTCGGGCAGGGTAAAGGTATCGGTTTGGCTCGGGTAGGGTGCGAGTACGTTTTGTATTTCGGGCGTTTCGGTTTTAGGGTGCAGCAGTTCGGAAGCGGCTTCGCCAGTGTTGCGTAGGAATTCGGCTGCGACCGGATTTTTTTGTTGGAGGTAGGCGGCGGCACTTTGCATTTTAGCGGCGGCCTGTTCTAAGGTTTGGACGGCTTTTTTGGGGATTTTGGTTGTCGGCGCGGCTGGTTTTTCCACAATTTCGGGAATGATGGTGCTGCTGTATTGGCTGCCGTTGTAGTTGAGGATGATGTCGCCGATATGCTGGTTGTTGTGGATAAGCGTGTTTAGGGAATGCAGGAATTGATTGAGAACGGAAGTGTTGTCGAGTTCTGCAAATTGGCTTAAACGCTGGATATCGAGTGTGGTAAATGGAGGTAATGCGACTTCGGTTTTGCCGTTGTAATGGGCGGAAAGAATGTTGCCGTAAATGGCATGGCGGCTGAACCGGAACTGGACGGCATTGTGTTTTTGGGTTTGGTACGGAGGCAGGTATAGGGCTTCCGCTATCAGTTCGGTTTGGCCGGAAGCAATGGATTTATCGATACTTTTGCTTTTGGGTGTTTTCAGACGGCCTGTTTTGGCTGGCGCAGGGGTATTTTGTACTTGTTGCAAATAGGCTGTTTGATTGCGGA
The DNA here is from genome assembly GCF_003044935.1 of Neisseria subflava. Classification (NCBI taxonomy): domain Bacteria; kingdom Pseudomonadati; phylum Pseudomonadota; class Betaproteobacteria; order Neisseriales; family Neisseriaceae; genus Neisseria; species Neisseria subflava. The sequence continues at coordinate 282,698 of NZ_POXP01000003.1, forward strand.
AATAAAGTGTCAGCAAGGCTTCTTCCGGCGTGTTAAACCGAGTCAGGCCGTCTGAAAAACGATAGCTGATGAGAATGGGCTTGCTGGTTTTTTGTGCCAAATTATCCAGAGTTTGATGAATGCTGTACGCATCCGGAGTATCTGGCGAAATAATGCCGAGCAGGGCTTGAGTATGCGGATTTTGTAATTGTTCGAGTGCCAAGCGGTGGATGCGTGCAGGCGTGGGGTTGCTGCCAATGCAGCCTTGTCGGATGGATGGTACATCGGTTGGGAGGTCGAGGGTCAATTCGCAGGCATTGGCGGTAGTGCGCAGCCATTCTATCGGCGTGTCGGACAGAATGGTGGGATTGGTGATGACGGGAATGCCGGAAAGGTGGGCTTTTAGGGCTGCTTCCAGCTCGGCGGTATTGAATACCGGTTGGAAATTGCAATGGCGGCTGAGGCTGCGCAGGATGGCTTTGTCTGTGTAGTCGGTGTAGTGTGTGGACAACAGGATAAGCGGAGTGTGGCGTGTAAAGTGTCGGATGGCACTGAACAGCTCGCGTTGGTTTTCGGTCGGATTATAGTGGATCACGGCAACTTTGGTATGGCGGTTGTGGCCGAAGCGGTTGAGCCAGTCGGCGGATGTAGTGGGGCTTAGGTCATAGTTGAGGCTGATGTGGCGTGATACGCCTTGGTGCAGCGTGTTCAGCAGGTGGTTGATGTTGCGGCTGACGGTGCTGTGGCCGGTCAGTAACGCGATATGGCCGGCCGGATAGTCGGCTTGGGTGCCGATGTTGAGGTTGAGCGAGGGGAGTTGGATGCCTGCGCTGTTGCATACGGTGATATTCAATTCGTCGCCGTGATATTTTTGAATGATGGAACGGGCATTTTTACAGGATTCGGGTGGCAGGTTTTCCCAATCTTGAATCAGGATAATGTGGCGCAGGTCTTTTTTACGGCAGGCTTTGAACAGCGAGTCGTAATGGTCGGGCGGGATAACGGCAACAACCAAATCGGCTTGGCCCGGGATTTTGCTGAGGCTGGAGTAGGAGGGAATACCAGCGACACTGCTGTGTCGAAGATTGACGGGGGTGATTTTGCCTTGATATGAGGAACCGAGCAGGTGGCTGAAAATGCGTTCACCAAGGCTGTGCGGACGTTCGCTGGCGCCGACGAGGATGATGTGTTCAGGCATGAAGAAGTAGCCGGTTTGGACGGTTGCACTCATGATGGTTCCTTATTTGTGTTTTTGGCCGTCTGAAAAGTTTCAGACGGCCTTATTTTTAGACTTCTTTTTTGTCTCCGGCTTTCTTTTTGGGAAGAATAAAACGCATCCTCAGGCCGTTGGGTTTGACATTTTCAGCAATGATTTTACCGCAGTGCTGTTCCATAATGTGCTGCGTCAAGGCAAGCCCTAAACCTGTACCGGGCTTGTGCGCGCTGGAGTCGGCGCGATAAAAGGCAGTGAAAATATGCGGAAGCTGCATTTCATCGACACCCGGGCCGTTGTCGGTAACATCGATAATCCAGTGTTTGCTGTCTTGTCCGATATGGGCCTGAATGGTACTGCCTTCCGGACTGTAGTTGATGGCATTGCGGATAACGTTGTCGAAGGCGCGGTATAAATAGCCTTCGTTGGCACTGATTACGGCATTTTCAGGGATTTTAGGGTCAATGCTCAGGGTAACGCTTTGATTGTTTTGGTGGGCAATACTTTGGTTGTCCTCAATCAAGTTGGTTAGGAAAGGAACGAGTTTGAGGTTTTCTTTTTCCAAAGGAATATTGGAAGTCTCTAGGCGGGAGAGGGTCAATAATTCACCTACCAAAGTATCCATGCGCACCAATTCGCCTTCAAGCCGCTTGAGGTATTGCTCTTGTTTTTGCGGCTGAGATTGAATCAGGCCGACAATTGCCTGCATGCGCGCCAGCGGCGAACGCATTTCATGAGAAACGTGGTGGAGCAAATGACGCTCTTTGGCCACAAGTTTTTCCAATTTTTCGGCCATTTTGTCGAACTGTACGGCAAGGTGGGACAATTCGTCGTCACGGTCGTCAACTTGCTGGGAAATGCGGGTTTCGAGTTCGCCGTTGGCTACCCTGTCCATACCGCCGCCAAGAATTTTAATGGGCTTGGTGATGTTGTTGGCAAGGATATATGCCATCAAGAGGCCGACGATGATGATGAAAGACAGAATGATAAATTCGTGCCAAATCGGTGAGAGCGGCAGGCCGGGAATGAAAAGCGGGCTGGGCAGGCGTTGGGCTTGATGGTTGTCCCAGCCTTTAATGAAGAAGAGGTATTCTTCGCCGAAACGGTCGTATTCGATGTGGGCTAAATCGGATTCGGGATTGTTGATGGCAAAGATGCGGGCGCGTTCAATGGAGAGGCTGTCGATGTTTCGGCCTAAAATATCTTTTTTATCGTCGCCGGTAATCACATAGACGGCATTGGAAACCGGATTGTTTTTCCATTCGGAAAGAATTTCGCGCGCACCGCTGTCTCCGCGCGAGTTAAACGCGGAGATGATGCTGCTCATCAATGTGGTTTCGATGGTGCGGCGTTGGTTAAATTGGTTTTCGGCAAGGGTGTTTTGTACCAGCCAAAATGAAAAACTCGCCACAAAGATTGCGCAGACGATGACTGCGCAAAATGTGGCGAAGATGCGTTGAAACAGTTTCATTGATCTGTTTAATCTTTAGTTTTTAACAAACAGGTAGCCTAAGCCGCGTACAGTTTGAATCAGGGAAGCATCGCCCAATTTGTGGCGGATGCTGGAGATGTGTACGTCGATGCTGCGGTCAAATTTAGCCAGTTTGCGGTCGAGTGCCTCGATAGACAGAGTTTCCTTGCTGACAACTTGTCCGGCGTGGCGCATCAAAACTTCGAGCAGGTTGAATTCGGTGCTGGTCAACTCGAGCGGAGTGTCTTTGATGCTGGCTTGGCGTTTGGCAGGGTACAGGACAACGTCGCTGACAGAAATGCTGTTAGGCGCGTTGTTTTGTTCGTTGCTGTGTTGCGCACGGCGCAAGATGGCGTTGATACGCGCCAAGAGTTCGCGCGGTGTGCATGGTTTCGGTACGTAATCGTCCGCACCCATTTCCAGACCGATAATGCGGTCGATGTCGTCGCCTTTCGCGGTCAGCATGATGATGGGCACGGTGCTTTGGGTACGTACGTTTTTCAGTACGTCCAAACCGTTCATTTTAGGCATCATGGAGTCTAATACGACGACATCGTATTGTCCGGTCAGAATTTCTTGAACGCCGGCTTCGCCGTCGGGAACGCTATGAACGTTGAGGCCTTCGGCAGTCAGGTATTCGGTCAGCAATTCGGTCAAGAGGGCATCGTCATCTACGAGTAATACGCGACTCATGGAATTTCCTTTTCGTGATTGTATGCGCCGTGGCACTAAATAGTGCGGTGCGGCGATTAAAACAGAGTTGTATTCAATCTTAACATGCAATCTGCTTTTGTTGATAGCGTAATTTTCTGTGCTTTTGCGCTTTTTTGCATAGAAACTTGTCGCTCTTTACATTTTCAGACGGCCTGTAAGGACAAACTGACAATTGGGCGTGTTTTGTTCAGGGTTTGTCGCATGATTGGGCGGTTTGGTGTTTCGGTGCGTTGATGAAATCTTTGCAATCGGACAAAAGTTTGGGCAGCAAGGGAGCGAATGCCGGGTGACTGCGTATTTTGTCAGCGTAGAAATACATCATATAAGGATAATAATATTGCATTGCCTGCATCCATTGCGCACCTTCTTCTTTTTTGCCTTGTCGGTAGAGGTAAAGGCCGACTTGGTAGGCGCTGGAGTAGGGGCGGTAGGTCAGGGCTTTGAGTGCGGCTTCTTCCGCCCACGGACGGATGTAGGCATCGGTCGGGTCGGCACGTTTGCTCAAGCTCAAATCGGCGTAATAGGCAAGCATGGGGCTTTCTTTGGAAAGTCGTTGCAAGCCGTCGATTTTGTTTTGAACCGTTTGCTGATCATCGGTTTTCCCTACACGGCTATATTGGGTCAGATTTTGATATTCCCAGCTGAGGTTTGCCATGCCGATTAAAATCGATAAAGCAGCTATACCGCCTGCCCATTGTCTGATTCGGGTAGATACAGGGCCGTCTGAAACATCTTTCGGATAAGAGGGTGTCAACGACAGAATCAGGCTAAATACGGTGAGGAAGTAGATATACCAAAGTGGATATTCAAGCATGCTGTGGCAAAGGCTGACGGCGGCGGCAGTCAGTAAAAACAGCGAGGCCGGTGTTTGGTTACGGCCCAATAGTCGCCACACGGCTGCAAGCAGGGTTAAGGCTGCAAGCAAGGTGCCGGCAATGCCCATTTCGGACAATAACTGCATGACGATATTGTGCGAATGGGTAAACAGTACGCCGAGGATATTGTTGGGGAAGTATTGTTGTTGTGCATTAATCAGGAAGGTTTGCTGGGCAAAGCTGTTCCAGCCATGACCGAACCAAGGTGCGGATTGAAAGGCAATCCATGCCTTGCTCCATTCGATTTGGCGCATGGAGCCTTCAAAACCGCTGGTGCCTGCGCGTTCTACAGCGGTTTCGTATTTGATGTTGCCAAACAAATCCAACAGGCTGCCCATGCCGAATTGGAAAACAGCGGCCAGGATTGCAGTCAGAAGGAAAATGCACAGTGCGCGTTTGTGTTGGAAACGGGTACGCCAAAACCATAACGGCGTAATCAGGAAGAGGGCGGCAATATAGCCTAAGATAGTGCGCGAGTTGACAAGGCCAAGGGTTGCAGTCAAAGCCAATACGAACAGAAAACCTGCTGTATTGGACATTTTGCGTGCCGTCCATAAATAGGATGCCGTCAAAATGCCCCACATTAAATAATGTCCCAAATGGTTGCGCTGGCCGAGTTGGCCGTTTACGGTGCCGTTGCTTCGGGCAATGATGCCGTTCAACCACTCTACGTTGGACCAGCCTTTAAATTGCAGCCAGACGATGGCGGCCTGTATGGTTGCCCCTATCAATAAAGACCAAGCGAAGATGCTGACGACGCGTTCTTGTCCGTAGGCCGTTACCCAGCCGCGAACCGACCATGCGCCCAGTGCCAAAATGACAAAGGTCCAAGCAGTAATATCGCTCATGCCGGGGTAGGTCGAATACATGAAGCGCGCTTGGAGCGACCAAAATGCAGCCATGGCAAACAAGCCGATACTGAGTGCGGGAAGGCGGATATTCAGCAGGCCTTTGTGTGCGCTAATCAATGTCAGGACCAATGAGCCGCTCAGTGAGATGGCTTCCAAATAAAAACTGGGCAGTGGGCCGACTCGGTAGAGTGAGAGAAAAGGGACGGCGCAAATCCAAAGAAAACTGAGCCATAAAGGCCAAAAGGTTTTCACTGAAGATTCAGTCAGGCCGTCTGAAAGTGTGTGGTAGGTCATTTTGATGTGTGTTTTTGTTGTTTGATAAATGCAAGGCAGCCGAGGAAAAAGGCAATGCACAATAATACGGAAACGGCGGCGCAAATCCGGCTGGCGACGGTTGTGTCAGCCAGGCGCATACAGGCTTCGGCAAAGTAAATCAGAATCAGCATGGAGCTGTATTGATAAGTGTAGATGCGTTTTTTCAAAATACCGGTCAACGGCAGGCACAGCGGCAGGGCTTTCAGTGCCAGCCATGAGCCGCCTTCGCGCAATGGTGCGATCCATAATTCCCATGACAAGGAAAGCAGAATCAGCAGGATAAGGCTTATGGACGTTGCAAGATAAGGTAATGGGGAGCGTGTATTGTTCACAATATTGAGGACGTAAAGCCGTACTGGAAAACTTAAAATTATACCGCTAAAAAGGCGGTGGAAGCCAAGAATATTGCTTAAAGATGCTGAAGAAAGGATTTATTGTTTTTTCTTCAAACGAATGAAACTTTATCTTGTTTTATAGTCTTATTAATATATATATCTAATAAAGATTGTGCTACTATTATAAATACTTTATCTGAGGAGGATAGAAAACCATGAATCGCGTTGCTGATGTTATCCGTGATGATATTAAAGTAATGACAGCCTATCAGGTTGCCGATTTGCCGGAAGGTTTTATTAAGTTGGACGCCATGGAGTGTCCGCATCATCCTTTCGTCAGGTATGAATCTTTATTGTCAGAATGGGCGGACTTGGCAAGGCAGGCACCGATTCATTTGTATCCCCATACTGCCAAGAGCGGTATTTATGAGGAATTGAGGGAAGTTTTCGGTATTCCCGATAAAGCGGAAATCGCATTGGGCAACGGCTCCGACGAGCTTATCCAGTTTTTGACCATGCTGGTTGCCAAACCAAATGCGCGTGTATTGGGTATTGAGCCAAGTTTCGTTATGTATCGTCATAATGCCGCGCTTTATGGCATGGAATATGTCGGTATTCCCTTAAATCCGGATTTCTCTTTAAATCTTCCTGCCGTTTTGTCCGCCATCGAGCAACATCGGCCGTCATTAATTTTTATTGCTTATCCCAATAATCCTACCGGCGTGTGCTTTAAGCGAGAAGAAGTAGAGGCGGTCATTCGTGCCGCTACCGGCATTGTGGTTGTCGATGAGGCATATGGCGCATTCCATCATGACAGCTTCCTTCCGTGGGCGGGTGAAGTCGAAAACCTGGTTGTAATGCGCACCATCAGTAAAATCGGCTTTGCAGGCTTGCGGATGGGATATGCAGCGGCAAGTCCGAGTATTATTGGAGAGCTGGCCAAAATCCTTCCGCCTTACAATATGAATCAATTAAGCTTGGCGGCGGCAAAATTCTCATTGAAACATCATCAAATCATTCGGCAAAACATTGATACATTAAAAAACGAGCGTTCGCGCGTGATGGATGAATTGTTGAAATTAAACCGTTTGGAAGTTTTTCCGAGCGAAGCCAACTTTATTACCGTTCGCGTTCCTGATGCGAACGAGCTGTTTGAAACATTGAAGCAAAACCGCATACTGATTAAAAAACTGCATGGCAGCCATCCGCTTTTGGATCAGTGTGTCCGCATAACCATAGGCTCGGCAGCGCAAAATGATGCTGTCTTGGCCGTTATTAGAAACCTTTACCCCAATCTTTGATTCCAAGGAAACTACCATTATGAACAAAGCTCAACTGCATTTGACCAATTTTCTGTTACTGGTTGAAGAAGCCGGCTCATTGACCAAACTCGCACGCGCGTGTGGTTATGAAAACTCCGCCTCTTTGTCTCAGCTCAAACGCCGTTTGGAACAACAAGCAGGCGATGAGTCTGCGCGCGGCATCCGTCCGAGCCTGGCTGCGAAGTTGGAATCCGGTATGCACAAACGCAAAGGCTGGCTGAACCGGGATCACAGCAAAGACCAAGAAAAAGCAGCAGCGATTGAAGCGGCGCGTTTGGAAAAACAAACTGTCGAAGCAGCCGAAGCTGGTGTTTCAACCGAAGGCCGTTTTGTTACCGTGACCCGCAATACCTGCGAAACCCAAATTACCGTCAGCCTCAATCTTGACGGTACCGGCAAATATCGCTTGGATACCGGCGTTCCTTTCCTTGAGCATATGCTTGCCCAAGTAGCGCGCCATGGTTTGATTGACTTGGATATTACCTGCAAAGGCGATTTGCACATTGACGACCATCACACGGTTGAAGACATCGGTATCGTGGTGGGTCAGGCTCTGAAACAAGCGCTTGGCAATAAAGCCGGCATTACCCGTTACGGTCATGCCTATGTTCCGCTGGATGAAGCGTTGAGCCGTGTGGTTATCGACCTTTCCGGTCGTCCTGGTTTGGTGTACAACATCGACTTTACCCGCGCCCTGATCGGCCGTTTTGATGTCGATTTGTTTGAAGAATTTTTCCACGGCCTTGTGAACCACAGCATGATGACCTTGCATATCGATAACTTGAGCGGCCGTAATGCACATCATCAAGCCGAGACCGTTTTCAAAGCCTTCGGCCGCGCATTGCGCATGGCGGTCGAATACGATCCGCGCATGATTGGTCAAACGCCTTCTACCAAAGGCACGCTGAGCGAAGAATCTGTTCAAGAAGAAGCAAAAGACACATCTGAAGAATAAGGCATCGTGTGAATGAATAAAGGCCGTCTGAAACCGATCGGGATTTCAGACGGCCTTTATTATTCATCTTGTATGGTGGCAATATTTTGTTTTAAACCATCTTTTGCTACAATCATTCTTATTATTATATTAATCATTAAATGTTTTCAGACGGCCTGAGGAGAAGCAATGAAAGTAGCGATTGTCGATTATGGAATGGGAAACCTACACTCAGTATTGAAATCTGTTCAGGCGGCGCAGGTTTTGTCCAATCAAAATGCCGAAATTTATCTGACTTCGCGGCCCGAAGAAGTGATGGCGGCGGATAAGGTTATCTTTCCGGGGCAGGGCGCCATGCCGGATTGTATGTCGGCGCTGAAGGCCAGCGGTTTGGGCGAGGCTGTTTCAGACGGCCTGAAAAATAAGCCGTTTTTTGGAATTTGCGTAGGTGCGCAATTATTGTTTGAACACAGCGAAGAAGGCGATACAGATGGTTTGGGCTGGTTTGAAGGGCAAGTCAAACGGTTTTTGCTCAATCAAACCGATGAGCAAGGAGGCCGTCTGAAAGTGCCGCATATGGGGTGGAATACAGTGCGCCAAATCCGTCCGCACCCTTTATTTCAAGACATTGGGCAGAACGAGTATTTTTATTTTGTTCACAGCTATTATTTTGCACCGAAAAATGAAGAGATTGTTTTAGGCGTCAGCGAATATCCGAATGAATTTGCCTGCATTGTCGGTAAGGACAATGTGTTTGCCACACAGTTCCACACGGAGAAAAGCCATCAGGCAGGATTGCTGCTGCTGCGTAATTTTTTAAATTGGCAGATTTGAGGTTTTTAACATAAATCTGCTAAAAATCGCTAATTTGTGTAAAATATACTGAAATTGAATAGAGGAGAAAAAAATGCTGTTGATACCTGCCATTGATTTGAAAGAAGGACGCTGTGTTCGTTTAAAACAAGGCTTGATGGAGCAGGCGACGGTATTTTCCGATTCGCCGGCAGAGATGGCTTCGCATTGGCGCAATCAAGGCGCACGCCGTTTGCATTTGGTTGATTTAAACGGCGCATTTGCAGGCGTTCCTCAAAATTTTCCGGCGATTAAAGAGATTTTGGCCGCCGTGGCTAAAGATATTCCGGTACAGCTTGGCGGCGGTATCCGTGATTTGGGAACCATTGAAAAATATTTGGATTTGGGGCTGACCGATGTGATTATCGGTACGGCCGCGGTAAAAAATCCTGAATTTGTGCGCGAAGCATGTAAGGCATTTCCGGGTCAGATTATCGTCGGCTTGGATGCCAAAGACGGTATGGTGGCGATAGACGGTTGGGCAACGGTAACGGAGCATCATGTCGTCGATTTGGCCAAGCGTTTTGAAGACGATGGTGTCAACAGCATTATTTATACCGATATCGGCCGCGACGGCATGATGAGCGGCGTGAATATCGAGGCTACCGTTAAATTGGCTCAATCAGTGAATATTCCGATTATCGCTTCCGGCGGCTTGACGAATTTGGATGATATCCGCGCATTGTGTGCCGTTGAAAAAGAGGGTGTGAGCGGTGCGATTACCGGCCGCGCAATTTATGAGGGAAGTATTGATTTCGCACAGGCACAAAAACTGGCCGATTCTTTGGCTTAAGTGTGTCGGATTATGCGGATAAGACCTTTCAGGCCATTAAAACGCAGCGGCTGACGCAGCACACAAAAATGCACTCAAAGGGATTGCCTGTATAGGTTATGGGTTTATATCTATTTGAAATAATCATAAAAATAACCTAATCGATATTTTATTAAGGGATTAATATGCTTGAAGCGTTTGTTTTGGGTTTTTGGATTATCTGGTCATCCGACCGCGAAGTGTATCCGCTAAGCGAAAGTTTGTGGTTTACACTGATTGCTGTGATATTGCGGCAGCTGACGGCGTTTGATTTGCCGATTATCGATACCTATTGGATGATTTTCAATGGGATAGTGTGGGCATTTGCCGGTTTGATTTTTTCCATCGTCGGCCGTATCGACAGCAATTTCATTATTTCCTGTGTTTTGGCGATGATAGCCGGCATTGGTTATTTTCAGCTGTTGCAACATTTGCCGGATTGGTTGAGCAAATTTTTGGCCTGACGGTTTCAGACGGCCTGATAACGGATAAGAGGTATTGGGTATGGCATTGGCAAAACGAATTATTCCTTGTCTGGATGTAAAAGACGGTCGCGTGGTAAAAGGTGTCAACTTTTTGGGTCTGCGCGATGCGGGCAATCCGGTTGATGTTGCCAAACGCTACAACGATGAAGGCGCGGATGAGTTGACCTTTTTGGACATCACTGCTTCCAGCGATAATCGCGACACTATTTTGCACGTTATTGAGGCAGTCGCATCACAAGTTTTTATTCCATTAACCGTCGGCGGTGGCGTGCGCACGGTTGCCGATATCCGTCGTCTGCTTAATGCCGGTGCCGATAAGGCCAGCATCAATACGGCCGCTGTAACCAATCCTGATTTGGTAAATGAAGCGGCCGGTTTTTTTGGTTCGCAAGCAATTGTCGTTGCCGTGGATGCCAAAGCGGTCAACCCTGAAAACACCCGTTGGGAAATCTTTACCCACGGCGGACGTAATCCGACCGGTTTGGACGCGGTGGAATGGGCTGTCGAAATGCAGCGGCGCGGTGCGGGCGAGATTTTGCTGACCAGTATGGACCGGGACGGTACCAAGCAAGGTTTCAACCTGCCTCTGACTCGCGCGGTCAGCGAAGCGGTCGATATTCCGGTCATTGCTTCCGGCGGTGTCGGTTCGGTCCAGCATTTGGTGGACGGCATTAAAGAAGGAAAAGCAGATGCGGTATTGGCCGCCAGTATTTTCCACTTTGGCGAAGCGAGTATCCGCGAAGCGAAACTGGCCATGCGTGAAGCAGGAATTGAAGTGCGTTTGTGATTGCTACCCAAAGGCCGTCTGAAAAATATGGGAGAAAGACGCACATGTCGAATATAAACGAAACGTTGCTGAATGCCGTAAAATTTGATGAGAAAGGTTTGGTTTGCGCGATTGCCCAAGATTGGCAGACACGCCGTGTGCTGATGGTTGCCTGGATGAACGCCGAAGCCCTGCAAAAAACCGTAGAAACCGGTTTTGCCCACTATTACAGCCGTTCCCGCCAAAAACAATGGATGAAGGGCGAAGAGTCCGGACATACGCAAAAAGTACACGAATTGCGCCTGGATTGCGATGGCGACGCAGTGGTCATGCTGATTGAACAAAACGGTGGCATTGCCTGTCATACTGGGCGCGAAAGCTGTTTTTACAAAGTTTGGCAAGAGGGCGCATGGCAGGCAGTCGATGCCGTGTTGAAAGACGAAGAGGCGATTTACGGACATAAACATCCTTAAGGCCGTCTGAAAGAAAATAAGAGAAACCGACCATGACCGATACTATCCTTACCCAAATTCAAAACGTCATCGATTCGCGCAAAGGCGGCGATCCCGATGCTTCTTATGTCGCCCAACTGCTACACAAAGGCGAAGACAAGATTTTGAAAAAAGTCATCGAGGAAGCGGGTGAAACCTTGATGGCCTCTAAAGATGGCGGTGGCGAACATTTGGTTTACGAAGTGGCGGATTTATGGTTTCATACCATGGTTTTATTGGCGCATCACGGATTGCGCGCCGAAGATGTAGTAAACGAGCTTGCGCGCCGTCAAGGTTTGTCGGGATTAGTGGAAAAAGCTTCTCGCAAAGAATCTTGAATTTATATTACAATCCCGTATTTGACCTGTTTCAGAATCCGTCTCTTGGGGCAAAAACGATTTCACTTTTTGGGTTGAAACCCGTTACGCCCGTTTTCAGACGGCCATTGGAGCCATTATGGATAATTGTATTTTCTGCAAAATCGCAACCAAAGATATTCCGGCACAAACCGTTTACGAAGACGATGAGATGCTTTGTTTCAAAGATATCCGTCCTGCCGCGCCGGTGCATCTGCTGCTGATTCCGAAAGTGCACTTCGATTCACTGGCACACGCAACTGCCGAACATCAAACCCTGTTGGGCAAAATGATGTTGAAAGTTCCTCAAATCGCCCATGAGGCAGGTTTGACCGACGGTTTCAAAACCCTGATCAACACAGGCAAAGGCGGCGGACAAGAAGTCTTCCACCTGCATATCCATATCATGGGTACGCCCGCATAATTATTATCTCTTTTTAAATTAAACAAATTCAAGGATTTATCATGGGTAGCTTCTCTCTTTGGCACTGGATTATCGTACTGATTATCGTCGTTTTGGTATTCGGTACCAAAAAATTGCGCAACGTCGGCAAAGACCTCGGCGGTGCAGTGCATGACTTCAAACAAGGCCTGAACGAAGGTACAGACGGTAAAGATGCCAAAAAAGACGAAGTCATCGAACACAAAAAAGACGAAGACAAAGCATAATCCATGTTTGATTTCGGTTTGGGCGAATTGCTGCTGGTCGGCGTTGTCGCCCTAATAGTGCTGGGTCCAGAACGTCTGCCGCAAGCCGCGCGCACGGCCGGGCGTTTGGTCGGCAAATTGCAAGGCTTCGTCAACAACGTCAAGCAGGAGCTCAATACTCAGGCTGAGTTGGACGAATTGCGCAAGGTGAAGCAGGAATTTGAAGCCGCCGCTTCGGAGTTTCGCGACGGTATCAAAGACTTAGGCGATGATGCACAAAAAAATCTGAATGATATTTCAGATGGCCTCAAGCCTTGGGAGCGCCTGCCCGAACAAAAAACGCCAGCTGATTTTGGCGTGGACGAGTTCGGTAATCCTCTGCCTGATTTGGCTTCAAGCAGCACTGAAAATGAAAGTGCGGCCCAAGTTCCTGAAGAGGGTGGAGCAGCGCAAACTCAAGAGCCTGTCGGGGCTGAAAATGCCGAGTCCGAGCAAGACCGCGCTTGGCGTGAGTATTTGACGGCTTCAGTTTCACCTGCTCCTGCTCCTGCGGTTGAAGTCAGCTATATCGAATCTCCTGTTGCCGATGTTCCTCCGCTGCATACGACTTCTTTGCGTAAGCAGGCGATGAGCCGCAAACGCGATATGCGCCCGAAATTCTACGCCAAGCCCAAACTGCGCGTCCGTAAGTAAAAAGTGAGTCAACCGGTGTCCGAACCTCAACACGAACAACCCGTCCAACCGCTTATCGAGCATCTTCTCGAGCTGCGTCGCCGCATGATGTGGATCGTCATCGGTATCGTCGTCTGCTTTTTGGGCATGATGCCGTTTGCCCAGCAGCTCTATACCTTTGTTGCCGAGCCATTAATGGCCAATCTGCCTAAAGATACCAGCATGATTGCAACTGATGTGATTGCGCCGTTTTTTGTGCCGGTCAAGGTTACCCTGATGGCGGCATTTCTGCTGTCGTTGCCGCACACGCTGTATCAAGTCTGGGCATTTGTCGCTCCTGCCTTATACCAAAACGAAAAGCGTTTGATTACGCCGCTGGTGTTGTCCAGCGTAACGCTTTTCTTCGTTGGTATGGCGTTTGCCTATTTTCTGGTGTTTCCCGTTATTTTCAAATTCTTGGCCGGTGTAACCCCTGTCGGCGTCAATATGGCGACCGATATCGACAAATACCTGTCCTTTATTTTGGGCATGTTTGTCGCATTTGGTACGACGTTTGAAGTGCCCGTTGTTGTGGTGTTGCTTGCAAAAATGGGCATTGTTTCGACCGCTCAGCTTAAGAACGCCCGTCCGTATGTTATAGTGGGTGCGTTTATCGTGGCCGCAATCATCACGCCGCCTGACGTAATTTCCCAAACCCTGCTTGCCGTTCCGCTGATTCTGCTCTACGAAGCTGGTATTTGGTTCAGCCGTTTTGCCAAAGCGAAAACGCAGCAGGAAGATGAGGATACACCGCAACCACCGGCAGAAGTTTAAGAATCAAGGCCGTCTGAAGAATTTTTCAGACGGCCTTTGTATCATGGCACTTTCAGTTTTTAAGAAAAAGCATGATGAATGTTCGGGGAATCGTAAAACATTACTGTCCAGATTCTTTTGATTCGGCTAAAATTTTTGACCGAGGATTTTGCCGAAATCGAAGCAGTAATGCGTAACAGTCCCTCATGCCTCAATGGGCTGGATTTTAATACCAAACTGCCGGAATTACGTTTGGGAAATGGGGTGATTTTTACCAAGGCATAAGCCGAAAATACTTGATTTTAGGTAATTGAAAAAATATTCGTTTCTATTTTATCGAGAAGAATGATGTCAGGCCGTCTAAAAATTAACTACGTTTCAGACGGCCTTTTTGTCACCCTTGTTTTTCGTTGTAATCCTTATTTATCAAGCATCTTACAAAAAGGGTTTTGAAAAAGAGAAGTTTATATTTTGACTAAATCCAGCCGTATGAATCCATAGTGAAATGTGTTATCTTATCTACGTGTGTTAAGAAACATTAATAAGTTTGTATTTTTCTTACAGAGAAAGGCTTCAAAATGGATGGATGGACTCAAACGCTGAGTGCCGGTACTTTGCTCGGTATTGCCGCAGCAGCGATTTTGCTGATCTTGATTTTGATTGTAAAACTGCGCGTTCATGCCTTGCTGACGTTGGTATTGGTCAGCCTGCTGACTGCCATCGTAACAGGTCTGCCTATGGGCAGCATTGTTAATGATGTATTGGTCAAAAACTTCGGCGGTACGCTCGGCAGCGTGGCGTTGTTGGTCGGTTTGGGCGCAATGCTCGGCCGTTTGGTGGAAACTTCCGGCGGTGCCCAGTCTTTGGCGGATGCGCTGATTCGGATTTTCGGTGAGAATCGTGCGCCATTTGCTTTAGGCGTAGCTTCTTTGATTTTCGGTTTTCCGATTTTCTTTGATGCCGGTTTGGTGGTGATGTTGCCGATTGTGTTTGCAACGGCACGCCGCATGAAGCAAACTGTTTTGCCCTATGCGTTGGCATCTATTGGCGCATTTTCCGTCATGCACGTTTTCCTGCCGCCTCATCCCGGCCCGATTGCCGCTTCTGAATTTTATGGCGCAAATATTGGTCAACTGCTGATTTTGGGTTTGCCTGTTACCTTGATTACTTGGTATTTCAGCGGCTATTTATTGGGTAAGATTTTGGGCCGCAGCATCCATGTGCCCGTTCCTGATCTGCTCAGCGGCGGTACGCAAGATAACGACCAACCGAAAGCGTCTGCAAAGGCATCTACCGTCGTCGGTATTATGCTGATTCCTATGCTGTTGATTTTCTTGAATACCGGTTTATCTACTTTGATCAGCGAGAAAATGGTCAGTGCGGATGAGGGCTGGGTGCAGTTTGCCCGAATGCTCGGTTCGACCCCGATTGCTTTGCTGATTTCTGTTTTGGTAGCCCTGTATGTATTGGGTAGCAAACGTGGCGAAAAAGCCAGTGCATTGGAGAAAACCATCGATGGCGCATTGGGCCCGGTTTGTTCGGTCATTTTGATTACCGGTGCAGGCGGTATGTTCGGCGGCGTGTTGCGTGCCTCCGGTATCGGTAAGGCTTTGGCAGACAGTATGGCAGACTTAGGTATTCCTGTTTTACTGGGTTGTTTCTTGGTGGCTTTGGCTTTGCGTATTGCGCAAGGTTCTGCGACCGTTGCATTGACTACCGCTGCCGCGTTAATGGCACCGGCCGTTGCGGCGGCAGGTTTCAGCGATTGGCAGATTACTTGCGTAGTCTTGGCTACGGCGGCAGGTTCCGTTGGTTGCAGCCACTTTAACGACTCCGGCTTCTGGCTTGTCGGCCGTCTGTTGAATATGGATGTGCCGACGACCTTGAAGACATGGACGGTCAACCAAACACTTATCGCACTCATCGGTTTTGCTTTATCGTCAGTGTTGTTTGTTTTGGTTTAATCGGAAGAATGGGTGGATAGTGTTTTTGAGATAACACAATCCGCCCGTTTTTAAATACCGTTAAAATCTAGATAAACAAGGAGTAGAAAAATGACGACACATTTTGTCATGATGGGCGTGTGCGGTTGCGGTAAAACTACTGCCGCGCTGTCTTTGCAAAAACATCTCAACCAATGTCCGTATGCCGAAGGCGATGATTTCCATACACAAGCCAATCGCGACAAGATGGGTGCCGGTATTCCGTTGACGGATGAAGACCGCTATCCATGGCTGGGCAATTTGCGTGACTGGATGACGGAGCAGGCAAAAAACGGGGAAAAATATTCTATCGTTACTTGTTCCGCACTCAAGCATCACTATCGCGATATTCTGCGTGGTGCGGAAGGGAAGGTGGCTTTTATTCATCTGACTCCGCCTCAAACAATCAATCTTGAACGTATGCTGTCGCGTCAAGGGCATTATATGAAAGCCGGTATGCTGGATTCGCAGCTAGAGATTTTGGAAGAGCTGGGTACTGATGAGTACGGTGTCAAAATCGACAATCCGGGTTCGCCTGAAGCCGTTGAGGCAGATATTGTGAACTGGGTGAAAGCGCAAGGCTTGATTTAGTAATGATCAGAAATGGAAAGGCCGTCTGAAAGATTTCAGACGGCCTTTTTCGATGGGATTTAGAATGTTTTTTGCGAGTCAAGCAATAAGGTAACCGGCCCGTCATTGCAAAGAGAAACCTGCATATGGGTTTGGAATCTGCCGGTTTCGACAGTCAATCCATGTTCGCGTAGAAGTTGTGCGGTGTATTGATAAAGCTTATCGGCTTGTTCTGCGGGCGCGGCATTGGAGAAAGATGGGCGGCGGCCGCTGCGCGCATCGGCGTAAAGGGTAAACTGGGAAACCAGCAATATCGAGCCGCCGACATCTTTGAGCGATAAATTTAATTTGCCGTTTTCATCTTCAAAGATACGCAGGTTGGCGGTTTTATCCGCAATGTATTTGGCGTCCGCTTCTGTATCGGTATGTGTAACGCCGAGCAATATCATAAATCCGTTGTTGATTTCGCCGCAGGTTTCTCGGGAATCTTCGGACAAAACGTCAACTTTGGCTTGGGTAACTTTTTGGATAACGGCGCGCATGATGTTTTTGAATAAAAGAAGTTTGTAAAAAAGGGCGTAAAAGACACGCCCTTTGGGTTGGAGTATGGTTTCAGACGGCCTGAAACCATTGAATCAATTTATGGATTAATGCCGTTTTCTTTTAAGATACGTTCGATCTGATTCTCGACTTTTTGTCGTTTAACGGCTTGGGCAAGCTGATTGCGTACCAGTTCGAAAGGTTTGGCTTTAGGATCGCGTTCTACTGCACTGAGTTTAAACAGGTAAAAACGGTTTCCTATTACAACCGGTTCATGCGTTACATCGCCTCGGTTCATGTCGGCAAAAGCAACGGCCAGTTGAGGAGGAAGCTGCTGTGGAGAGATGAAGCCATCGAACTCTTGTTCGGGGTTGGGATAGCGTTTCATCAGTTCTTCAAATGATAAGCCTTTGAGCAGCAGTTCTTGCGCTGCGCGTACTTCGTCGGCTGAAGCAAAGCTGACTTGTTGCAGCTTGATAATGCGTGTTTGCTGGTCGTAGAAACGGCGCAACTCGGCATCGTCAACCACAGTTTGACGTTCTAGATAAGCAGCGTATTGGTTAGCATAGAACTCAGCTTCAACGTTTTTGAATTGATTCTGTACTTCCGCATCTTTGTCCAAACCAGCTTTGAAGGCTTCATTTTTCAAGATTTCCAAAGTCTGCAAGCGTGTAACCACATCTTTGCGGATTGCCTGACCATCGGGTTTGGCAGTTTGGTTGGGATGCTGGTCGGCCTGTCTCAATACTTCGGCAACCATGCTGTCGATGCGGGCGGGATCGGTATCAGGTGCTTTGGCGGTTGCCAAACCGATCGTCGACAGGGCGAGGATAGCCAAAACGGCAGTTTTGGGCTTGATGTTCATGTGAGTTCCTTATTGCCCGCCGCTATCACGGCGGGCACGTTATATTATTTGTTGACTTTGATGCTGGCTTTTTTCAGCAATGATTGAATGGCCGCATCAACACGGGCTGCCTGTAAGTCGCTGCCAATCTCGTTTTTAGCGGCTTCGTAAGAAGGTACGGTAACGTTGCGACGGTCATTGACGTAGAAAACGGCGTACAGATTACCGTTTTGTAGCGGCGTTTTAGTGTACGCGCCTTTTTTCAGGTCTTTGACGGCTGCATAAAGCGGAGGTGCTGATTCTTGCAAATCTTTGAGCGGAACATAAGCTTTAGGGATACCGCCGGCTTTTTTGGCTGCTTCATCAATTGAGTATTGGTTCAATACCGAAACAAAGCTTTTTTTCGCGTCCAAATCGGCAATGGCTTTTTGGGCATTGCTGCTGCTGTCGGTTAAGATTTCGCCCAGTTGGACTTCCTGAGTACCTTTATAGAAGTTGCTGAAGTCGTTGTAAGCGGCTTTGACGTCTTTTTCTTGGACAGGATATTGACGGACGATATGTGCCGCGAACGCTTGGCCTAACAAATCATTTTCGAAAACTGCCCATTCGGTTTTGAATGTGGCTTTTTTATCTGCACCTTGCTTGGCGGCATCGGCACGCGCTTGCTCCAATGCAGCTTTGAATTCAGCGCTTTGATCCAGTTTTAATTTTTTAGCTTCTTGGGTAACCACAGTGCTGATAACTTGGCGTTCAGTCAGCATTTGACGCAATTCGGGAGTGTCTTGAACGTTCGGGTTGCTGGCGCGTATGGAAGCAACTTGGTCATCGATAACACTGCTGTCGATGGCTTGACCGTTGACGGTAACCAAAGCTTGGGCAAACAGGGTGCCGGAAGTCAGGGCAAGCATCAAGGCTGAAGCAAAGTAGGTTTTTTTCATCGTATTTCTCTTTTAAATTAATGATTGGAAATCAAAGTTTGGGCGGTAATCTTAATGGAAGTATTCGTCCGGCGTGGCCGCTTTGATACTGAGTGCATGAATCAGGCCGTCTGAAAACAAGTCTTGCAAAAGCTGCTTAATCATACGTTGCCGCTGGAGGCGGCCAATGTTTTCAAATACGTTGCTGACCACCACTATAGCGTAATGCCCACCGCCTTTATTGCCGACATGGCCGGCGTGCAGATGGCTTTCATCTTCAAAATCGAAGAACTCAGGCTCAAGCGCCTGCAGGCGTTCTTCAATCATTTGACGCATATTGCTCATTTGAACACGGCTTTAAAGGGTTTGATCAAGACTTCGGCGTATACGCCGGCATCGACGTAAGGGTCTTGTTCGGCCCATTCTTGTGCGGCGTCTAAAGACTCAAATTGAGCCACAATCAGGCTGCCGGAGACGCGTTCCGGATTATCCGGCAGGGGATTGGGGCCGGCAGTCAGCAGACGGCCTTGCGCTTTCAATTCTTCTAAGCGTGCCAAATGAGCAGGGCGGGCTCCCATGCGTGCTTCGTGGACATCTTCGGCATCAGTGGCCAAAAGCATGAAATATTCCATTATTGATCCTCCTTAGGCTGGAAACGCATCAGATACATACCCTGTGCGATAGAAAAAATGATTGTAAAACCCAATGTGCCGAACAGTTTGTAATTGACCCATTGGTCTGGAAAATACGTAAAGACAAAGAGGTTGGCCGCACCCATAAAAATTAGGAAGCCAATCCATGCGTAAGTCAGGCGTGTCCATACAAAATCAGGGAGCTGCATTTCTTTGCCCATGACGGCTTTAAGCCCGTTTTTACCGGCAAGATGGCTGAACAGCATGACGATCGCGCCGATCCAAAACAGAACGGTCGGTTTCCACATGATGAAGCGGTTGTCTTTCAGTAAAATCGTTGCACCGCCAAAAAAGACAATCAAAATCAGGCTGACCCATTGCATGGTGTCCAGTTTGCGGTGTTTCCAAAAGGTCAGCGCAGCTTGGGCAATGCCGACGATAACCGCAACAGTGGTTGCGGCAATCATGTCTTTGGTGATGATGTATGTAATGAAAAATAAGAATACGGCGAATAAGTCGCTCAAAACCTTCATATGTTAATGATGAAACTAATTGAGTAAATGCTAATCATACAGGGAGATGTGTTTTTTTGCACCTTTCCCTATGACTTTAATACCACATATATTCATATGAAATATTTGTTTTGGGTTGGCGAAATTTGTAAAAAAGAAACACAAGCATGCAAAAGTAATAGATTTGCTAAGGAATTTTAGGCTGAATAGCCTCTATTGCTTGGCAGGAATGGGTTAAAAATATATCATGACGTAATATCTAGTAAATATATGGTTAAATGCGCGCACATTGGTCAGTACCATAATTTCCGAACAGGGGATCAGTTTTGAAAAAACATCACAATATTAAATTAATTACAGCTTCTATCGCTTTAATGACATCGCTCAGTGCCTCTGCAGGTTTGGGCGGCTTGAATGTTCAATCTCATTTGGGTGAGCCTTTTACAGGCAGTATCACTGTGACTGGCGAGGAAGCTCAGGCTCTGCTTAATGGCGGCAAGGCCACTATTTCAAATGGCAATTTGCGCGCGGCGGTACGCAAATCAGGCGATAAAGCAGTCGTTACCATTCGTTCCTATAAAGCCATCAAAGATCCTGTTTTGGTTTTCCAAGTAGGTGTTGGCGCGCAATCGCGTGAATACACCGCTATTATCGATCCGGCCGGATATGATTCTAAAGATGCTGCATCTGTTCGTACCCGTCCGGCCACTGAATCTCAATCCTCCGAGCTGACACGCAATGCCCAACAGCCGGCCACTAAAAACAATAAAGCAGCAGGTAATCAGGCAACTCAAGCGCGTAAGGATGTGCAGCGTAAGGCTGAGAAAAAACAAGTTCAGACGGCCCCTGCTAAAAACGACACGGCTGCACGTTCAGGCAGGCAGCATTTGGTACGTACGGGTGAAACCCTGATTGCCATTGCGTCCAGTATCCGTCCGCAAGGTATGACCTTGGATCAAACCATCCAGGCTTTGGTAAATGCCAACCCGGATGTGTTTATCGATAATAATGCCAACCGTATGTTGGCAGGTAAGGTACTGAATATTCCAAACCGTAGCGAATTGCAACGCTTGGTTGCTTCTGCTCCTGTTAAAACCAATACTGCGACAGAAAAAGCCAATGAAACCGCCAATGCAACAGAAGCTAAAATAGAAAAACCTGTTGTTCAGCCTGAGGCTCAAACTGAAGCTCAGGTCAAAGATGCTGGCGTAAATACACAGCAACAGGAAGAAGTGAAACAAGCTTCAGCTGAACAAACAGAACAAGCAGCATCTGCGGCGGTTAATGAAAATGCCGCATCGACTGTTCCTACGTCCGATATTCAAGAAGCTATGGCTTCTGATGCTCAAGAGAACGTAGTGGCTTCTGAGCCTGTTGCAACCACTGGTTCTGTCGCAGAGCAAACAGAAAGCGAATCAGACGGCAATTTATGGAAATGGTTATTGGCAGGCGGTGCAGCCCTTATTGCTGCTTGGTTGTTGTTGAAAGCTGCCGGTAAACGTAAAGACGAGCCGGAAGCGGCACCTGTAAGCCGTAAGGATGAAGAGAAGGCTGTACAGAAAAATGTTGCCGCTTCAACTGCTGCGGTTGCTGCAACTAAAGTAACGCCGTCTGAAAAAACTCAAGACGGTCTGTTTATCGAAGACGATTTTGAAGATGATGTGGTTATCAATGAGGTAGAAGAATCTTCCAATATTGATGATGTCAAACTTGATTTGGGTAAGATTGACAATAGTCAGGCAGGTATTCTTTCAGGTGCAGTAACGCATGATGTTGAGACAGAGCAACGTCGTCATGCTGATTGGGACAATATCGAATCAACGGAAAGCGTGTACGAGCCTGAACCAGAAAATCCGTATCAGCCAGTATCTGTTGTTATGCCTGAACGTAAAGAAGAGCAGGCAAATACATTTGCTGAGTTTGATTTGGCGGCAGAGAAAAAGGTCTCCGAGTTAAGAAATGAAGAGCCACTTGAGTTTACGGTAGAAACCCCTGAAGCTTCAGGCGGCCATGCGTTGCCATTTGATGTCAAGCAAGATCAAGACTTGCAAATTCAAGAAACCAAAGAAGAAGCAGAGAAAGAAGCAGCTGCTTCCGAGTTTGTGATTGAAGAAGGTGCATTGGAATGGGAAGCTGAAGATGTTTCAGTAGCCGCTGATCAAAGCAATAGTGAAAGAGGCTTTGTTTCAGAATCAGTCGGCATGACTGCACCGTTTGAAGCCAAATATGATTTGGCTAAGATGTATATCGAAATCGGTGATCCTGAAGCGGCTCGAGAAACATTGCAAGGGCTGATTGAGGAGGCTGAAGGCGATATTCTGCATAAAGCCCAAAAACTGATGAAAGAACTTGGCGCGTAAGTGCCAGTCAAATGTAGATGCCGTTTCAGACGGCATCTTTTTTATGGTAAATTAAAAAGCAAGATTTTGGCTGAGTCTATTATTGGTTGGGTAAGATTTCAGCTTTATATGATGGTTGAAGATGAAGGCCGTCTGAAATACAAAATGGAGGCGTGTGTTAATCACGCCTTTTTAATATTTGTTACTTGAGCGTAGGCAACAATATCAATTTACAAGAAGTATAAGAAATGACTGAACAAGTAAATACAACAGGGCATCTGGTGCAGCGCTGGGCTTTGACCCTCTCTTATGACGGTAGTCGTTTTTATGGTTGGCAAAAACAGGCTGGAGATTTGCCGACTGTTCAGACGGCCTTAGAGCAGGCGTTGTCTTCAATAGCAGAGGAGCAAATTAATACTATTGTTGCGGGAAGGACGGATACGGGTGTGCATGCAACTGCCCAGGTAGTGCATTTTGATACATCAGTAAATCGTCCGGAGCAAGCATGGGTGCGGGGGGTCAATGCACATTTGCCTGATGGTGTTGCTGTGTTGGTTGCGCAAAAAGTTGCACCTCATTTCCATGCCCGATTTGATGCTTATGGCCGTCATTATCGTTATTTATTGGAATCCTCACCGGTTCGTTCTCCATTATTGGTTGGTAGAGTAGGGTGGACGCATTTGAAATTAGATTTAAATCTGATGAGGCAGGCTGCTGCCTTATTGGAGGGGGAGCATGACTTTTCTAGCTTTCGAGCAGCTGAATGTCAGGCGAAATCTCCTGTAAAGACACTATATAGTACAAGTATTAGTGGAACTGCTCGCTATCTGTGCCTTGATTTGCATGGAAATGCATTCTTACATCATATGGTACGCAATATTATGGGAGCATTGGTGTATGTGGGTAGTGGCAGAATCAGTGTGGATGAGTTTGAGTCAGTCTTTCATGCAAAAAGTAGATTGAAGGCTCCGCCAACTTTTATGTCAGATGGCCTGTATTTAACAGGTGTTGACTATCCTGATGAGTTTGGCGTGAAGAAACTATCGTTACCCGAGTGGATGAGCGTTCTAGGTAATGATTTTCAGACGGGCTAACTGCGGATTGTTGGTATAAAAGCAACAAAATAGCTGGATTGATGTGTAAATTAATAAAGTGTTGTAAAAATGCACAATTGGTTTTAAAAGAAATTTATCATTGATTTTAAATAATAAATTTCATTTTTTTAGGCTGTGTTTGCCTTTGCTGGGTTTCAAGGGTGGTGGGGGTGGATTGAATAAAGTTTGTTTTTTTAGAGAGGAGCAATTATAGTAACAGTCATGGAATCGCTGATTCCAGCGATAATGTAAGCCTAAGCGGATTGTCCGGTCTGCTTAAGTTATTTCTTCACAATAGAAAAGGAATACAGCAATGAAAAAATCTCTGATTGCTCTGACTTTGGCAGCTCTGCCTGTTGCAGCTATGGCTGATGTGACTCTGTACGGTCAAGTTAAAGCCGGCGTTGAAATTTCTAAAGTAAAAGTGGGTAAAGCTACTTCTAAAACTGCTACTGAGATTGCTGACTACGGTTCTCGCATCGGCTTCAAAGGCCACGAACATTTGGGTAGCAACTTGAATGCTATTTGGCAAGTTGAACAAAACACTTCTATCGCCGGTGGTGACTCTGGTTTTGCTAACCGTGAATCTTTCATCGGTTTGGAAGGTGGTTTCGGTAAAGTTCGTGCCGGTAACCTGAACACTGCTCTGAAAGACAGCAGTGACAGCTTCGACCCTTGGGAATCTGGTGCCGCTAACGCAGATGCTCTGCAACTGGGTAAAATTAAACGTGTAGATACTCGTAAAGTATCTGTACGTTACGACACTCCTGTATTTGGTGGTTTCAGTGCAAGCGTACAATACCAACCTCGCGACAATGCTAACCCTGGCGACAAATACACTCACACTGTGAAAAGCCGTGAATCTTACGATTTGGGCCTGAACTACGAAAACTCTGGCTTCTTCGGTCGTTATGCTGGTTCTTACGCTAAACGTGCTGACTTGGATGCTGGCTACTTGGATGCATTCAACAGCAACACTACTTTGGCTGCTGGTGCTTACAAAGATCACCAAGCACACCGTCTGACTGCTGGTTACGATGCTAACAACCTGATGGTTGCTGTTGTAGGTCAATACGAAGGCTTCAAAGCTGATGTAGCTGGTGCTAAGAAAAACGAACGTACTGAAGTTGGTGCGACTGCTGCTTACCGCTTCGGCAACGTAACTCCTCGTGTTTCTTACGCTCACGGCTTCAAAGCTAAAGAAGATGGCGTAAAACAAAAAAACAGCGCTTACAACCAAGTTATCGTTGGTGCTGACTACGACTTCTCTAAACGCACTTCTGCCCTGTTGTCTGCCGGCTGGTTGAAAGAAGGCAAAGGCGACTACAAATACGAGAAAACTGCTGGTACTGTTGGCCTGCGTCACAAATTCTAATCTGGCTTAAGATTAGTCTGAAAAAAGAGCCTGTTTTATACAGGCTCTTTTTGTTTTTGTAAGAAATGTATTTTGTCATTGCAGGGGTAGGTTAAAGTATTTTCGATATTCGTTTTCAGACGGTCTATGGAAATTTAAGTCAGGTTCTATTCTATTTAATATATGCTAAATGAAATTTCAGAAATTGTTTTGAGTATTATTATAAATAAGTTAATAATATAGGGATGATTCTTGGATTGAGTTGATTTTCCTATGTTTCATGCCTAATAATAAAAGGTTCATCTAATGTAGTTCTAAAGTATTATTAGTATGTAGAATCTGATTTTAAGATTTGTAAACTTGATTTTAATCAAATTATTGCTGATAGATGATTCATATAATATCAGTGTTTAGAGTATCGATATATCGGGAATAGCCATGTCCTGCCTTGAAGTAAAGTGTTTAAGTGGCATTTGGAAACGAATCCTTATGCTGTTCGCTGTATTTTTCATGATGATGGTAAGCCTGCCTGCTTACGCGGAACGCTTGCCTGATTTCTTGGCAAAAGTTCAGCCGTCTGAAATTTTCCCAGGTGCTGACCGCTACGGTAAGCCTGAAGGTAAGCCCTTGGTTGCTCGCGTGTACAAGGGCGAAGAGCAGCTTGGCTTGGTTTATATCACAACTGACGTAGTCAATACGCGCGGTTATTCGAGCAAACCGATCGATACGATGGTTGCATTGGCCAATGATGGCACTATTGCCGGCGCAAAATTGGTTGAGCACCATGAGCCGATTATGCTGATCGGTATCCCGCAATCCCGTGTCGATAAATTCATTGACAAATATATCGGCTTAAATTTTATTAAAAACCCGCCTCAACCAGGTGTTGCACCAGGAGATATTATTAGTGGTGCGACTGTAACCCTAATGGTCATCAATGACAGTATTCAGCGCTCTGTTAAAGCAGTAATCAATCAATATCATTTGGGTACAGATAAAGCAGTTCAAGCCGGTACGGCAGCTGCTTCCGGCGAGCAGTCTGCCGAACCTGCCGTTCAAACTCGTCCGCGTCGTGTTGCCAATCAAGACAAACAAGATATCCTGTCATGGAATGCGCTTTTGGAACAAAAAGCCGTCGGTCATCTGCATATTCCTATCGACGAAATCAATAAACTGTTTGAGAAAAGCGGTAAAGCAGGTGTGGCAGATCATGCGGAGCAGGGCGATGGTAATGATACATTTATTGATCTGTATGTTGCCTTGGTCAGCCAACCTTCCATCGGTAAAAGCCTTTTAGGTGAAGCCGGTTGGAACAACCTGCAAAAACGTTTGAAACCTGGCCAAGAAGCCGTGATGGTGGCCGGCGAGGGTCGCTATTCTTGGAAAGGTTCAGGTTATGTCCGCGGCGGTATCTTTGACCGTATTGAAATGATTCAAGGCGATACCAGCTTCCGCTTTACCGATGCGCAACATGAACGTGTAGTTGCTTTATCTGCCGAAGGTGCGCCTGCATTTAAAGAAGTTTCTTGGTTCACTATCCCCGAAGGTGTGGAATTTGATGGTGCTGAACCATGGCGTTTGCAATTGATGATTCAACGCGTATTGAGCGTAAATGATAAGGCATTTGTAACTGCCGATTTGGATTATGAATTGCCAAAAGGCTACTACGTTGACGATCCTAAAGCACCGCCGGTTGAAATTAGTGCACCGGTTGAGCCGGTGGCTGCGGCAGCCTCTGCTCCGGAGGAAAGTACAGGTATTGCAGAAGATGCAACGGCTGAGGAAGGCGTATCCAACCAACTTTGGAAACAGGTTTGGAAAGCCAAACAAGGTCAAATCGTGGTTGTCGGTATTGCTTTGACAATTCTTCTGTTGGTATTCCTGTTCCAAGATTGGATTGTCCGTTACGAAAAATGGTATGACCGATTCCGTCTTTGTTTCCTGACCTTTACGCTGTTTTATATCGGCTGGTATGCTCAGGCACAATTATCGGTAGTGAATACTTTGACGTTGTTCTCAGCTGTTTTGACTGAGTTCCACTGGGAATTTTTCCTGATGGATCCGCTAGTATTCATTCTGTGGCTCTTTACAGCGGCGACCATGCTGTTGTGGAACCGCGGTACATTCTGTGGATGGCTGTGCCCTTTCGGTGCATTGCAAGAGTTAACCAACCGTATCGCTAAAAAATTGGGTCTGAAACAGATTACAGTGCCACACTTGTTGCATACCCGTCTGAGTGCGATTAAATATGTAATTTTCTTCGCTTTGCTGGCAATTTCCCTGTACGATTTGGGTACGGCTGAAAAATTTGCTGAAATTGAGCCTTTCAAAACTGCAATTATTTTGAAATTCATGCGTGAATGGTGGTTTGTTCTGTTCGCCGCCGCTTTGCTGATTGCAGGCTTGTTCATCGAACGTTTCTTCTGCCGTTATCTGTGTCCTTTGGGTGCAGGTATTGCATTGCCGGGCCGCTTCCGTGTGTTTGATTGGCTGCGCCGTTATAAAATGTGCGGTAACCCATGCCAGATTTGTACACACGAATGCCCAGTACAGGCAATCGCACCTGAAGGCGACATTCATCCGAACGAATGTATCCAATGTCTGCATTGTCAGGTAATGTATCATCACGATACGCGTTGTCCTCAAGTAGTGGCAACGAATAAGAAAAAACAAAAACAAGCAGCGGCAAAAGCTGAACAGCATGATGCGGCAGCGACGCAAAATGCCCAAGAACAAGTCGTCCAGTTTGTTAAAAAAGAATCGGCAATCAGTGTCGACAAGTAGTAATTTATCAATAAAAAAAGAGGGCTGTATCGGCAGCCCGACTTAGAAAATTTTTCATCGGCAGGCCGTCTGAAAAATCGGCCGCCGGATTTTATCCAAGGAGTGTCGTATGTCAGACGAAAAATTAGAACAAAACGGCTTAAGCCGTCGTTCATTCTTAGGTACTGCCGCTGCTTCCGGTGCAGGTATTGCCGGTGCCGGTTTGTTGGGCTTGGCCGGTTGCTCTAACGGCGAGGGTGATAAAGCTGCTGCTTCCGGTGCTGCACCTGCCGAAAAAGCCGCTGCTCATTCTGCCGAGCCGGGCAAACAAACTTCCGAAGTCGGTCCAGGCGAGCTTGACCAATACTACGGTTTCTTGTCAGGCGGTCAATCAGGCGAAATGCGCTTGATCGGCGTACCTTCTATGCGTGAGTTGATGCGTATCCCTGTGTTCAATATGGACAGCGCTACCGGTTGGGGTCGTACCAACGAGAGCCTGCGTATTTTGAATGAAAAAATTACGCCGGAAACCCGTAAATTCCTGCAAGACAGCGGTCTGCGCTGCTACCCTAACGGCGACTTGCACCACCCGCACTTGTCTTTTACCGATCAAACTTACGACGGCCGCTATGCATATGCCAACGATAAAGCAAACAACCGCGTTTGCCGTATCCGCTTGGATGTGATGAAAACCGATAAAATCGTTGAAATCCCAAACGTTTCAGGTGTTCACGGTCTGCGTCCTCAACGCTATCCGAAAACTGGCTACGTATTTGCCAACGGCGAGCATATCGTTCCTGTTGACGGCGTAGGCAAATGGGATGATCCTAAAACTTGGAATGCCGTTTATACTGCAGTTGACGGCGAAACCATGGACATCGCATGGCAAGTATTGGTAGACGGTAACTTGGATAATGGCGATGCCGACTACCAAGGTAAATACTCTTTCTCTACCTGCTATAACTCTGAGCGCGCTCTGACTGTACAAGGTGCATCTTCTAACGAACAAGACTGGTGTGTGGTATTTAACCTGGCCGCCATCGAAGAAGGCATCAAAAAAGGCGACTTCAAAGAAGTTAACGGCGTGAAAATGTTGGACGGTCGTGCGGAAGCCAACTCTCCATACACTCGTTACATCCCGGTTCCTAACTCTCCTCACGGCTGTAATGCAAGCCCTGACGGCAAATACATTATGCTCAACGGTAAACTGTCTCCAACCGTTACCGTATTGGATGTCAGCAAACTGGATGACTTGTTTGCAGGTAAAATCAAAGAGCGCGATGTTGTTGTAGCCGAGCCTCAACTGGGTCTTGGCCCATTACACACTGCATTTGACGGTCGCGGCAATGCTTATACTACATTGTTTATCGACAGCCAAATGGTGAAATGGAACATTGACGATGCGATTAAAGCCTATAAAGGCGAGAAAATCGATCCGATCAAACAAAAACTCGACGTTCACTATCAACCGGGCCACAACCACACTACCATGGGCGAAACCAAAGAAGCCGACGGTAAATGGTTGGTATCTTTGAACAAGTTCTCTAAAGACCGCTTCTTGAATGCCGGTCCTTTGAAACCTGAGTGTGACCAATTGATCGATATCTCCGGCGACGAAATGCGTCTGGTGCATGACAATCCGACTTTTGCCGAACCACACGACTTGTGCTTGGTTGCCGCGTCTAAAGTGAACCCAAGCAAAACTTGGGACCGCAAAGACCCATGGTTCTGGCAAGAAGCTTTGGAACAAGCTCAAAAAGACGGTGTTGAGCTGGAAAAAGCTGCCAAAGTCGTACGTGAAGGCAACAAAGTACGCGTGTACATGACTGCCGTTGCGCCTGCTTACAGCGTTCCTCAATTTGAAGTGAACCAAGGCGACGAAGTTACCGTATATGTAACCAACGTTGAGACCATTGAAGACTTGACTCACGGCTTTACTTTGGAAGGTTATGGCATTGCTATGGAGATTGGCCCGCAAGCTACATCTTCTGTAACCTTCAAGGCTGTCCGTCCAGGTGTACACTGGTACTACTGCCAATGGTTCTGCCACGCATTGCACATGGAAATGTCTGGCCAAATGATTGTTAAACCAAAATAATTTCGGTTTGATGATTTAATTCTTCAGGCCGTCTGAAAAAACATTCTTTCAGACGGCCTTTATAGCAAAGTTGTTTGTCGGCCGATATGGCCACAAAATGAAAGCCATCATCAGACAGCTTTGCTATAACACCAAAATACCTGTTTCCGCATCGGTTTATCATGCGGCAAGCAGGCCGTCTGAAACAGAGATATGATTATGACGCACACACAAATCCATCGTTCCAAATGGCAACGTGCCGCACTCGTATTGCTGCTTGGCAGCATGGTTCAGACGGCCTTTGCCGCAGTCATCAACGTATCCGCACAAGACAATCTCAATGATGCTTTGGCGCGCGCCCAAGCCGGCGATACGCTCAAGCTTGCCTCCGGTGCATACAAAACCAAACTCTATATCGACAAACCCATTACCATCGAAGGCCCTGCCGACCGTTCCGCCAAGATTGTCGGCGACCGGAGCGGGAGGACGGTTGCCGTTCATGCGCCTGATGTAACTTTGCGCAATCTGACTGTTTCCCATTCCGGCATGAGTTTGCCAGCAATGGATGCCGGTATCTATTTAGAAGAGACGGCAACGCGCGCACTGGTGGAGCATAACAACATCATCGACAATTCCGTCGGCGTGTATATTCACGGTGCGGCAGAATCCATGGTGCGGGAAAATAAAATCATCGGCGATGCAACCCTGCGCGTCAACGAACGCGGCAACGGCGTAACCGTCTGGAATGCGCCCGGTGCGCAAGTGGTCGATAACGATATTTCCAAAGGCCGTGACGGTATTTTTTCAAATACCAGTACTCATAATACCTACAAAGGCAACCGCTTTAGCGACTTGCGCTTTGCCGTCCATTATATGTACACCAATGACAGCGAAGTCAGCAACAATATCTCCGTCGGCAACAACATGGGTTATGTGCTGATGTTTTCCGAACGCCTGAAAGTGTATGGCAACATTGCCGTTGGCAGCCGCGACCAAGGCATTATGCTCAACTACGTCAATTATTCCGAAATTCACGATAATGTGATCAACAAGGCAGGCAAATGCGTGTTTGCCTACAATGCCAACTACAATAAAATTTTCGACAACCATTTTGAAAACTGTCAAATCGGTATTCACTTTACCGCGGCCATTGAAGGCACAAGCCTGTTCAATAATTCGTTTATCAACAACGAAAGCCAAGTCAAATACGTCAGCACCCGTTTCCTTGATTGGGGCGAGGGTGGTCGCGGCAACTATTGGAGCGATAACAGCGCCTTTGACCTTGACGGCGACGGCTTCGGCGACAGTGCCTACCGTCCCAACGGGATTATCGACCAAATCATCTGGCGCGCACCCGTCGCCCGGTTATTGATGAACAGCCCTGCCATCAGCATTGTCAAATGGGCGCAATCGCAATTTCCCGCCATCCTGCCTGGCGGCGTAATTGACAGCAAGCCTTTGATGAACCCTGTCCGCAATAAAACGACAACCAAATACGAAGCCATGAAGGACGAATTGCTGCATGAAGCAAAAACGCACCAATCCGAATGGGGTAATGCCGAAAACGGTGCGCTGACAGGCGGAAATGCCAATATGTAACCTTTCAGACGGCCCAATATCAAAGGCCGTCTGAAACATTCACTAGAGGAATATCCATGAGCAGTACCAACCACGTTGAATTGAGAAACGTGACCAAGCAGTTTGGCAGCCAAAAGGCCGTCAATCAAGTCGATCTGGTTCTCAAGGCTGGCGAGAGCGTCGGCATGGCAGGACACAACGGTGCAGGCAAATCTACCATTATGAAGCTGATACTCGGCCTGATTACGCCGACCAAGGGCGAAGTGATGCTTTTGGGAGAGCCGACCGGCAGTAAAGCAGGGGCGCAGCGTCGCAGCCAAATCGGTTACCTGCCTGAAACGGTTGCATTGCACCCTTCATTGACCGGTATCGAAACCATGGATTTCTATGCCAAACTTAAAAAACAGCCCCTGAGTAAAAACCGCGAATTGCTCGAGCGTGTCGGCATTTCCCAGGCCGCACGCCGCCGCGTCGGCACTTACTCTAAAGGTATGCGACAACGCCTCGCTTTGGCACAAGCCTTGTTGGGCGAGCCTAAAGTTTTATTGTTTGACGAGCCGACTACCGGCCTTGATCCGGCTTCACGTCAAATGTTTTACGAAGTTGTGCGCGAACTCAATGGGCGCGGTGCAACCGTATTGCTCAGCACCCATGCACTGGCCGAGCTTGACGGCCACGCCGATCGCATCATCGTTATGAAAAACGGCGTGAAAGTTGCCGACGGCAGCATGGATGAGTTGCATGTTCAAAGCGGCCTGCCGCTGACCGTCAACGTCTGCTTGAAAGAAGCGCGCCCGTTGAGCGAGCGTTGGCATCTGCTTTCAGACGGCCTGTCATATCAAGCACAATGTAAAGCAGAAGAGCGTATGGCTCTTTTGAGCGAATTGGGTGATTTGGGCAGTCTTGCCTACATCGATATCCACACGCCTACACTTGACGATATGTACGCGCAATTCTTGAAGAGGGAAGACGTATGAACCCCGTTTGGATTATTACCGGCAAAGAAGTCCGCGACAGCCTGCGCAACCGTTGGGTTCTTGCCGCCGCACTTTTGCTTGCCGCATTGGCACTGTCATTAGGCTTTCTCGGCAGCTCGCCTACCGGTTCGGTCAAGGTTGATCCCTTGACGGTAACCGTAGTCAGTCTCTCTAGCCTGTCGATTTTCCTGATTCCGCTGATTGCGATGTTGCTCTCTTATGATGCACTGATTGGCGAAATCGAGCGCGGTACAATGGCTTTGCTGCTAAGTTACCCCATCTCGCGCAACCAAATCCTTGCCGGTAAATTTATCGGCCACCTCATCATTCTTGCCCTTGCTACCACGGCAGGCTACGGATTGGCAGGTATTACCCTTCAGCTTGCCAACGGCGGTTTTGATATTGCCGCATGGCAGCCTTTCGCCCTCTTGATTGCTGCCAGCGTGATTCTTGGCGCAGCCTTTTTGTCCATGGGCTATTTGATCAGCGCAAAAGTTAAAGAACGCGGTACCGCCGCCGGTATCGCCATCGGCGTATGGTTGTTTTTTGTGGTGATTTTCGATATGGCGCTTTTGGGTGTTTTGGTTGCCGATACCGAACAAGTCATTACCGCGCCTGTAGTGGAAACCGTTCTTTTGTTCAACCCTGCAGACATTTATCGCCTACTGAACCTGACGGGTTACGAAAATACAGCCATGTATGCCGGCATGGCGGGTTTGAGCGAACAAATCAGCCTGACTATGCCGGTTTTGCTGACGGCACAGGTATTATGGGTTATCATTCCTTTGAATTTAGCCGCCTGGCTTTTCGGAAAGCGACAAATATGAGAAAAATATTATTGACAACCTTCACACTCATCGCATTGGCAGCCTGCAGCAAGCAGGACAACAGCCCTCCGCCTGCACCCCAACAAATCAGCGACAGCGCAGTGGGTCATTACTGCAGCATGAATTTGACTGAACACAACGGCCCTAAAGCGCAAATCTTCTTGAACGGCAAACCTGACAAACCAGTTTGGTTTTCCACCATCAAGCAGATGTTCGGTTATACAAAGCTGCCCGAAGAGCCTAAAGGCATTCATGTCATCTATGTTACCGATATGGGCAAAGTCAAAGATTGGGAAAAACCCAATGCTGACGCCGAATGGAT
Organism: Neisseria subflava; assembly: GCF_003044935.1. Taxonomy (NCBI): domain Bacteria; kingdom Pseudomonadati; phylum Pseudomonadota; class Betaproteobacteria; order Neisseriales; family Neisseriaceae; genus Neisseria; species Neisseria subflava. The sequence goes on from NZ_POXP01000003.1 coordinate 315,908, forward strand.
AGATGCGAAAAAAGCCTATTACGTCATCGAAAGCAGCTTTATCGGCGGCATGGGTGCGGAAGACGCGCTTCCGTTTGCCGACAAGGCTCAGGCTGAAAAATTCGCCAAAGAAAAAGGCGGCAGAGTAGTCGGTTTTGCAGAGATGCCCGACGAATACATTTTCAAATAAAACAATCAATAAAAGGCCGTCTGAAACAGTTTCAGACGGCCTTTGTATTGGAAGCTGCCGATTGATGATTTAATGAATGCGGCTTTCAATGTAAAGATAAAAAATCCAAGGAATACTCCATGTCCACCCCTTTAACGCGCCGCCGTTTCCTTGCCATCGCCGCCACACTTGCTGCCGGTGTCGGCATTCCCTTTGCCATCAGCCGAAAAACCAATCGGCCGACTCATTTAGCCGGCCCGAATCAAGAAGGGCAGCCTGTTATCTGGAAAGGGATTGCATTAGGCTCAGGTGCAGAATTGCGTTTGTTCGGTATTGGGCGCAGGCAGGCGGAGATACTGGTCAACAAAGTATTGGCGGAAGTTTCACGGTTGGAAAAAATCTTCAGCCTGTATCGGGACGACAGCCTAATAAGCCGTTTAAACCGAGAAGGCCGTCTGAAAAATCCGCCATCCGATTTTTTACAGCTGCTCAGTATCAGCCGAGATATCCATCAGCTGACGCAGGGTGCATTTGATCCCAGCATTCAGCCATTGTGGAATCTGTATGCCGATCATTTCAGACGAAACCCTAAAACCGAAACGCCGCCATCTGAACGCAGTATCAAAGACACGCTCAAATTAGTGGATTTCAACAAAGTCGATTTTGATACCAAAGAAATCCGTTTTGCCCAAAAAGGCATGGGCCTGTCGCTCAACGGCATTGCGCAGGGCTATATCACCGACAAAGTAGCTGAATTGTTGAAGCAGCAAGGCGTTACCCAGGCATTGATTGATATGGGGGAGATTTACGGCTTTGATAATGCCAACCAGCGCGAGTGGAATGTCAGCATTCGCAATCCCGACCAAGAAGACCAAATCCTGACCACCATTGCCATGAAAAATCAAGCGTTTGCCACATCGGGCGGCTATGGCACGGTGATGGACGAGGCAGGCAAATTTACCCATCTGTTTGACCCGCGCACAGGAGGAAGCCAGCCGCGCTATAAAAGCATGAGCGTTATGGCGGAAAGTGCGGCAGTTGCCGATGCTTTTTCTACCGCATTTTCTATTATGGATGAAGCGGCCATCCGAGCAGCGGCCCAAGTTAAAAAGGCACAGGTTTGGCTGGTGATGCCGAATAATGAATTGAAGAAGATTGGAGACTGAGGGAAGGGCGGCCTTGCCTGCGATTTTGACTATGTGTATAGGACAGGGAAGGCTTGGTTGCTGAAAAAATGGAGGATAAAAAAGAAGGGCTGCCCAAGGGGGCAACCCTGAAACTCTTGCAGCTGGGAGTAATTAGCAAGAGATTACGACACTTAAAACAAAAATTCACTCATTTCAAAGCACGAAGCTTTAATATCTAAGCAAAACGGTATTTCGACCGCTCAAACCCCTTCGATACGGAGAAACACAACATATATGGGAAAATCCGACAAAGTGGTTTGAAGCAATTCAGATGAACGGTCTGTAATGCAGATAACCGGATGTCTTTAGATGAACGGTATAATATCAGGATAAGCGGAACATTACTAGTGAATATTATAAAAAAATAGAATAATTCATTTAGTGATTGATTATATTGAATAAAAACATAATTTCTTATTGAACTTTTTTACAACATATTGATTTGGTTTTAAAAAGGGAATTGTGTAAGTATTTGGTGTTAATCAAAAAACTTGTTTTGAGCTTTGAAAATAGATAATCAATAGAAAAAGGCCGTCTGAATGTTCAGACGGCCTTTTTTCAAAAAGTCACTTATTTGGTTGCAGAAGCAGTAGAAGCAGCTTCGGCTTGAGCACCTGCAGCTGCGTTTTCACCCCATGCAGCAGGATATTTGTAACCGGCAAAGCGTTTTTGTGAGTAGGCTTTGAACTCGTCAGAGTTGTAGGCTTCGGTTACATCTTTCAGCCATTGGCTGTCTTTGTCGGCAGTGCGGACGGCAGACCAGTTAACGTAGGCAAAGCTTGGCTCTTGGAACAGGGCTTCGGTCAGTTTCATGCCGCTGCTCATGGCGTAGTTGCCGTTAACGATGGCAAAGTCAACGTCGGCACGGCTGCGTGGCAGTTGGGCGGCTTCAAGCTCTACGATTTGGATATTTTTTGGATTCTCGGCAATATCGTTTTTAGAAGCAGTCAGCGGATCAACGTCGGCTTTCAGTTTAATCCAGCCCAATTCGTTCAACATAACCAATGCACGGGCAAAGTTAGATGGGTCGTTAGGTGCAGAAACGCTGACGCCGTCTTTCACTTCGTCCAAAGATTTCAGTTTGCCAGGGTACAGGCCCAAAGGTGCAGTCGGTACTTGGAAGGCCTCAGTGATGTCGAGTTTGTGTTCTTTTTTGAAGTTGTCCAGATAAGGTTTGTGTTGGAAGATGTTGATGTCCAATTCGCCTTCAGCCAAAGCAAGGTTGGGGCGCACATAGTCGGTGAACTCGATCAGTTTGACTTTATAGCCTTTTTTCTCCAAAGCCGGTTGGATTTGGTCTTTAACCATATCGCCGAAGTCGCCGACGGTTGTACCGAAGACGATTTCTTTTTTCTCTGCGCCGTTGTCGGCAGAAGAAGCAGCAGAAGCAGCAGGCGCGCTGTCTTTTTGACCGCCGCAGGCAGCCAGTACGATGGCCAGCGCAGCGGCTGAAAGGGTTTTGAAGAATGTGTTGGTTTGCATATTTTGCTCCTGATGGATGATAAAACGGTTTAAGACGGCCTCAAGCTGCCGCCGTCAAAAAAAGAGGGATTGTAAATCTATTTTGGAAATATGAGGATGTTTTTTGTAAATTTATTTGGAATATATATCCTAATATGTTCTAAACAGATAACAGGCCGTCTGAAAAATAGTAAGTCCATTTCAGACGGCCTGTTTGCTTAACGTTTGTCCAGTTTGCGCGCCAATCTGTTGCCGATACCTTGAATCAGGATAACGAGTAAAACCAGGATGGCGACGATGAAAATGATGACTTCCATTTGATAGCGGTAGTAGCCGTAACGGATGGCAAGGTCGCCCAAGCCGCCGCCGCCAATCATGCCTGCCGCCGCGCTGTACGACAGAAGGCCGATAGCCAGTACGGTAATGCTGGAAACCATACCTGCGCGTGCTTCATTCAAAAGCACTTTGCAGATGATGCTCATGGGTGAGGCTCCCATTGCAGAGGCTGCTTCAATCACGCCTCTGGGTACTTCGCGCAGGTTTTGCTCGACCAGACGGGCGAAGTAGAACAGGCCGGATACGCTCAATACCAATGAGGCGGCAACTGGGCCGATGGTCGTACCGATGATGGCGCGTGTAACAGGAATCATGGCAATCATCAGGATAACGAAAGGAAACGCGCGCATCAGGTTGACAATGTTGTCCAAAAATAAATTCAGCTGTTTGTTGTAGTGCAACTGATGACTTGACGTCACAAACAGCAATACGCCCAAAATCGTACCGAAGATAACGGCGAAAGTAGTCGATAGGCCGACCATAATAAAGGTTTCGCCTAAGGCTTGGATAATTTCGCCTTTCATGCTGACGATGGTCTCAACAGCACTTTCAAATGTTAAATCTGCCATATTAGTCCTCTCGAATCAGCTCTTGCCCGATTTCGGATTGGGCATGGATTTGGTTGCCGTGTACTTCAACGATTTCCAGCAGACGGCCTTTGTCCAAGAGGGCGGCACGGTCGCACAGGCGGCGGATAACGCTCATTTCGTGGGTAACGATGACGATGGTTACGTTGAAACGTCGGTTGATGTCTTCCAAACATTTCAAAACGCTGCGCGTAGTGGCGGGGTCGAGGGCGGAAGTGGGTTCGTCGGCGAGGATGACTTGAGGTTGCGGCGCTAACGCACGGGCAATGCCGACACGTTGTTTTTGACCGCCGGAAAGTTGGGATGGGTAATGGTTGGCGCGGTCTTGCAAATCGACGATTTCCAAACATTCTTCAACACGCGCTTGGATTTTTTTAGACGGCCATTTGGCAATTTCTAAAGGAAAAGCAACGTTTTCGGCAACGGTACGGTTGCTTAATAGGTTGAACTGTTGGAACACCATGCCGATGTTTTGTCGGGCGTGGCGCAGTTGCGTGGCGTTGAGCGCGGTCAGCTCTTGGCCGCATACGCTGACGCTACCTGTATCCGGACGTTCCAATAAGTTAATCAGGCGCAGCAGGGTGGATTTGCCTGCGCCGGAATAGCCCATCAGGCCGAAGATTTCTCCCTGTTTGATTTCGAGGCTGGTCGGCTCGACGGCGACAAAGTCTTTGTTGTCGCGTGTTTGATAGTGTTTGGAGACGTGATCCAGAATAATCATGGTTTATCCGTGTTTTCTTTAATTCGTGTGGCCATCAGGGTGTGCAGACGGCGGTTGTCGGCGCGTGCGACGGTAAATTGCAGGCTGCCGATGATGACTTTTTCGCCGCGTACGGGCAGGTGCCCCAATTCTTGAATGACCAGGCCGCCGATGGTGTCGGCTTCTTCGCTGCTGTATTCCGTGCCGAAAAAGGCGTTGATGTCTTCGATTTCGGTTGCGGCGTGGATACGCCAGCGTTCGGAAGAAACGGCGTGGATATTGTCGGCGCTGTCGTCTTCGTCAAACTCGTCTTCGATGTCGCCAACGATTTGCTCGATGATGTCTTCAAAGGTTACCAGGCCGGATGTGCCGCCGTATTCGTCAATGACAATCGCCATGTGGTTGCGTTGTTCGCGGAACTCTTTTAAAAGGGAGGCCAGTGATTTGCCTTCGGGAACGAAAACGGCAGGGCGTAAGACGGATTTCAGGTGAAACTGCTCGGGGTTGAACATATATTTGAGCAGGTCTTTGGCGTGCAAAATACCTAAAACCTCGTCTTTGTCTTCACCGATGACGGGGAAACGCGAATGGGCGGTTTCGATGATGTAGGCTGTGATGCGCTCGATGCTGTCGTTCTCTTTCAATACGTTCATGCGGCTGCGCGTAATCATGGCATCACGCACTTCCAGCTCGGCAAAGTCCAATACTTTTTCCAGCCGGGTCAGTGTGTCGGCATCAAAAACTTCCTGCTCGTGCGCTTGGCGCAGCAGGGTCAATACGTCTTCGGCGGAGTCGGGCTCGCCGGCAAGTCGGGAGATCAGGCGTTCGAAAAACTTGGGTTTCGACTGCGTACCGTCCATTTTAATATTCGTCCTCTTGGTAGGGGTTGGGGAAGCCTGCCGCCAGCATCAGGCGGATTTCTTCGGCTTCCATTATTTCGGCTTCATTGTCTTCGATGTGGTCGTAGCCCATCAGGTGTAAAGTACCGTGTATGGTCAGGTGGGCAAAATGCTGCTCAGGTGTTTTGCCTTGTTCGGCGGCCTCTTTCAAAACCACTTGCGGACAAATTACCAAATCGCCATACAAGCCGTCTGAAAACTGGTCGGGCAGGATTTCGCCTTCGTTGAGCGCGAAACTCAATACATTGGTGGCGTAATCCTTGCCGCGGTAGTCGCGGTTGTAGGCGCGGGCTTCTTCTTCGTCCAGAAGAATCAGGCTGATGTCTGCGCGGCGGTATTCGTTTTTCAAGGCCGACCACGCCCAGCGGTAGAAGTCGTTCTCTGACGGAAGGTTGGCGGCGGAAGAAGCGTTTTCAAAGCTCAGATGAAAACGTTGCCGCTGTAAGGATAAAAAAGGATATTTCTTGGCGCGTTTCATGTTGTCCGGAAAATTTGGTTTTTAGGTGTAAATATAACATATTCACCCCCATGCCGTCTGAAAAAACGCCCAAAATATGATAGACTTCATGCCGTTTTCCATCTTTCAGGCAACCATTATGAACCCGAAAAAACTCGTTATCGCCAGTCGCGAAAGCCTGCTTGCCATGTGGCAGGCAAAACACATCCAAGGCCGTCTGAAAGCCCTGTATCCCGATTGCGAAGTCGAGATTTTGGGCATGACCACGCGCGGCGACCAGATTTTGGACAGAACTTTGTCAAAAGTCGGCGGTAAAGGCTTGTTTGTCAAGGAGTTGGAACAGGCTTTGTATGACGGCCGGGCCGACTTGGCCGTGCATTCGATTAAAGATGTACCGATGGATTTGCCTGAAGGTTTCGCGCTTGCGGCCATCGGCGAACGCGCCAATCCGTTTGACGCATTTGTGTCCAACCAATACGCGCGTTTGGAAGAAATGCCCAAAGGCGCCGTCGTAGGCACATCCAGCCTGCGCCGCGAAGCCCAGTTGCGCGCGCGCTATCCGCATTTGGTTATCAAACCTTTGCGCGGTAATGTGCAAACCCGTTTGTCCAAACTCGATAACGGCGAATACGACGCGATTATTTTGGCTGCCGCCGGTTTGCAGCGTCTGGAATTGGACGAACGCATCCGCATGATTTTGTCGGAATCCGACAGTCTGCCTGCCGTCGGACAAGGCGCATTAGGTATTGAAATTGCAGCGCATCGCGAAGATTTATACGAAATCTTAAAGCCTTTGAACCACGATACCACACACGCCTGCGTTACGGCCGAACGTGCGTTGGCGCGCGCTTTGGGCGGAAGTTGCCAAGTGCCGCTGGCCGCATATTGCACTGAAGAAAACGGCTTGTTGACCTTGCGCGGCTTGGTCGGTCATCCTGACGGTTCGGTCATTTTGCAAGCGGACGCTCAAGCCCCTGCCGAATACGCCGATGCCTTGGGTCGTGCAGTCGCCAAAAAACTGGCGGATGATGGTGCGGAAGAATTGATTGCCGCCGTATTGCAAGAACAGGCTTAAAACAGCATAGATCATTTAAAAGGCCGTCTGAAAGTTTCAGACGGCCTTTATTTTGTTGATGCTTAAGGATTCATAATCCGCGCAACCAAAGCTTTTTCTTTGCCTTGCATATTCGGGATTTTGACCTGAATGCCGTTGCCTGGGGCAACATCGACAGGCTGGCCTTTGCGGGTCATTTGTTCCAATTTGATGGTTTGGTTGCCGCTCGGGTGGATGATTTCGAGTGAATCGCCGATGGCAAAGCGGTTTTTGACTTCGATGGTCGCCCAGCCGTTTTCATCGATTTCGGTAACGTGGCCGACATATTGGCTTTGTTTAGCGATGGAGTGGCCGGTCAGGTAGTTTTGGTAATCCTGAGTTTGGTGGCGCTCGAGGAAGCCGCTGGTGTAGCCACGGTTGGCAAGGCCTTCGAGTTCGCTCAACAGACTGTAATCAAACGGACGGCCTGCAACGGCATCATCAATCGCTTTGCGGTAGGACTGGGCTACGCGTGCAACATAATAGAGCGATTTGGTACGGCCTTCGACTTTGAGGCTGTCCACGCCGATTTTGGCCAGTTTCTCAACCACTTCAATACCGCGTAGGTCTTTGGAGTTCATGATGTAGGTGCCGTGTTCGTCTTCCATAATCGGCATCATTTCGCCGGGGCGGTTGGACTCTTCAATCAGGAAAACTTTGTCAGCGTATGGATGGCGTTTTTGACCGTTAATGCCTTCAAAGTTTTGGTTGGCTTCTTCTTGGGCTTTTTCAAAGTTGAAACCTTGCAGAAGTTGGGCATCGCCTGCATCGCTTTCAGTAGCGTTGTGAACCTTGTAATCCCAACGGCAGGAGTTGGTGCAGGTACCTTGGTTAGGGTCGCGGTGGTTGAAATAGCCCGACAATAGACAACGGCCGGAGTAGGCGATACACAATGCGCCGTGGATGAAGACTTCGAGTTCGATGTCGGGGCATTCTTGGCGGATTTCAGCAATTTCTTCCATGCTCAATTCGCGCGACAGGATGATACGTTCGACACCGATGTTCTGCCAGAATTTTACGCCCCAGTAGTTGGTGGTGTTTGCTTGAACGGATAGGTGGATCGGCATTTCCGGCCATTTTTCGCGCACGGTCATGATCAAACCCGGATCCGCCATAATCAGTGCGTCAGGTTTCATGGCAATCAAGGGCTCCATATCGGAAACGAAGGTTTTGAGTTTGGAGTTGTGCGGTAGCGTATTGACGGTCAGGAAGAATTTTTTGTTGCGCTCGTGCGCTTCTTTAATGCCTTGCTCGAGAACGTCAAGTTTGGCAAATTCGTTGTTGCGGGCGCGCAGGGAGTAACGCGGGCTGCCGGCGTAAACGGCATCTGCGCCGTAATCGTAGGCGGCGCGCATACGTTCAAGGCCACCTGCTGGCAATAAGAGTTCGGGTGCTTTCATGTTTTATGCTTTTTAAAATGTTTTCAGACGGCCTTTAAGGGAAGAGGGAAGGCCGTCTGAAAGATGTTTGAAGAATGGGCGGATTATCCGCTGTTTTTGTGTTTCGGTCAATTTTGTGTCGGGTTTGCGCTTTGTTTTTTATACGGAAAATGTCTTATATGATGAAAGGTGAAAAAGGGTATCAATTCATTGGAAATGTAAAAAAACAGGGTTGAGCGGAATAATTTAACAAAAAACCGTTCAAGCAATGTATTTTCTTGTAAAATATCAAGCTTCATTTTAAAAAATATTCGGATTAGTTACCGATTTTGACCGACGGAAGGTTTATGGATTTTCGTTTTGACATTATTTATGAATACCGCTGGATGTTTTTATACGGCGTATTGACGACGCTGGGGCTGACGGTGGTTGCAACGGCAGGCGGCTCGATTTTGGGTTTGCTGCTGGCATTGGCGCGTTTGATTAATCCGGAAAAAGCCGGTGCACCGATGCGTGCCTTGGCTTGGGTTTTGCGTAAGATTTCTTTTTGGTATGTGACGCTGTTTCGTGGTACGCCATTGTTTGTACAAATTGTGATTTGGGCTTATGTTTGGTTCCCATTTTTTGTTCATCCGGCCGACGGGGTATTGATTAGCGGCGAAGCAGCTGTTGATCTGCGCCGTTCTTATGGTGCGCTGATTGCCGGTTCTTTGGCTTTGGTTGCGAACTCGGGTGCGTATATTTGTGAAATTTTCCGTGCCGGTATTCAATCGATTGATAAAGGCCAAATGGAAGCTGCGCGTTCTTTGGGGCTGACCTATACTCAGGCGATGCGTTATGTGATTTTGCCGCAAGCTTTGCGCCGTATGTTGCCGCCATTGGCCAGTGAGTTTATTACGTTGTTGAAAGACAGCTCATTGCTTTCTGTTATCGGCGTGGCAGAGTTGGCTTATGTACAAAGCACGATTACCGGCCGCTATTCTGTCTATGAAGAGCCGCTTTATACAATCGCGCTGATTTATTTGGTGCTGACAAGCTTTTTGGGGTGGGTATTCCTGCGATTGGAAAGCCGTTACAATCCGCAACACCGCTAATCGGTTTGAATCAAAAAAAGGAAGACTTTTTCAAGTCTTCCTTTTTTTATTTGCCGTCAATGTTTCAGACGGCCTTAAATCAGAATGCTTCGCCGACTTTGACACCGCCTGCGATGTCTTTAGGCGTTGCCAGTTTGGCGGTTGCCAGTTTGGCGGCTTGAAATGCTTCGGTTGCCACGATGTCGGCAGCTTCTTGTACGGTCAATGTGTTGGCCATGTATTGCCAACGTGCTGCCAAGTCGGCGTTTGCCGGTGCGTGGAAACCGTCTCGCAATTCATCTACCAAGTCAGGGCGGTTGCACACCAGTACAATATCGCAGCCTGCTTCAAAAGAAAGGCGGGCGCGTTCTTTAATACCGCCGACACCGCACGCGCCTTCCATGGTCAGGTCGTCTGAAAAGATAACGCCGTTAAATCCGATTTCTTGGCGCAGGATTTGTTTCAGCCATTTTTCGGAGAAGCCGGCAGGTTGGCTGTCGATTTGCGGGTACACGACGTGAGCAGGCATGACTGCGGCCATACCTGCTTGGCTCAATGCGCGGAAGGGGATAAGGTCGGCGGCTTCGAGCGCTTCGCGGCTGCGTTCGTCGCAAGGCAGGACGTGATGGCTGTCGCCTTCGACAAAGCCGTGGCCGGGGAAGTGTTTGCCGCAAGATTTCATGCCGCCTTTGTTCAGGCCTTTTTGCAGGGCAAGGGCAAGCTGGGTAACGATGTTGGCGTCGCGGTGAAAACTGCGGTTGCCGATGACGGCGCATTGCCCCCAGTCCAAATCCAATACAGGTGTAAAGGATAGGTCGATACCGCAGGCGGAGAGTTCGGTAGCCAAAACCCAGCCGACTTGTTCTGCTTGGGCGCAGGCGGCTTCTTGGCCTTCGTTATCCCAAATTTCGCCCAATACGTTCATGGCCGGCAGGCGGGTGAAGCCGTCAATAAAACGTTGAACCCGTCCGCCTTCGTGGTCGACGGCGATGATGAGTTCAGGTGTGCGGACGGCTTTGATTTCTTGAACCAAGGCTTTGAGCTGGGAGACATTTTCAAAGTTGCGGCGGAACAAAATAACGCCACCGACGGCAGGGTCGAGCAGGCGTTGTTTTTCTTCTTTGGTCAGATGATAGGCGGCGACGTCAGCCATGACTGGGCCGCGTGGAAGATGAGGCGTATTCATTGTTTTGTCCTGAATAATGTATATATTGGATAATCGTTATGTTCAGACGGCCTGAGCGTGTAGGAATATCTCAGGCCGTCTGAATATTGGTTTTGAATTAGGCAGTTGCTTTTTTCTTGTCTTTTAAGATGAAAATCAACACAACCATCACGATGCCGGTTACCACAAAACCTAAAGGCGCAGAGCCGGTCATGCCCAGTGCGAGGTAGCCTGTGGCGGCAGACGCGGCTACGGTCAGCGCGTAAGGGAATTGCGAGGTAACGTGGTCGATGTGGTTACAGTGTGCGCCGGTAGAAGAGAGGATGGTGGTGTCGGAAATCGGCGAGCAGTGGTCGCCAAATACGGCACCGGCCATTACGGCAGACATGCAAGGGATAATCAGCGAAGGTTCGACTTTGACGGCCATGGCGGCGGCAATCGGCAACATGATGCCGAATGTGCCCCAGCTTGTGCCGGTAGCGAAGGCCATCACGCCTGCGAGCATAAACAAAATCACGGGCAGGAAGCCTGCATGGATATTGCCTGCCACCAAAGTGGAGAGGTATTCGCCGGTGTGCATCTCGCTGACAACGGTGCTGATGATCCATGCCAAAATCAAGATGGTAATGGCACCACGCATAGAGATGATGCCCTGCCAAATGGCTTTAGGGTAGTCGCTGGTTTTGATGGTGCCGATGGTGCAGAGGATGACGGCCAATACGCCGCAGGTGCCGCCGAACACGAGGGAAGTGTTCACATCGGTATTTTCAAACGCGCTGAGCAAAGAGAAAGTTTCAGAAGCTTGTGCGCCAGTGTAAATCATGGCGGAAACAGTGGTGACGATCAGTACCAAAACCGGCACAATTAGCGCGAATACACGGCCGTTGGGATGGCCTGTTTCAACGGTTTCATCATGAATTTCATTCAAAGCGGCGCGTTCCAAACGGGCCATGGAGCCGATGTCGAAGGAGAACCAGGCAACGACAAACACCATAATCAATGCGAAGACGGCGTAGTAATTCATCAGGCTCATGGCCACAAATGCGCCCATCGGTGTGTAGTCTGTGATGTTGTAGGTCACCAAAAGGCCTGCCAAAGTAGCGATAATCGATGCGCCCCAGCTGGATACCGGCATCAAAACGCACATCGGCGCGGCAGTGGAGTCAAGGATATAAGCCAGTTTGGCGCGGGAAACTTTGAATTTGTCGGTTACAGGGCGGGCAATCGCACCGACGGCAAGACTGTGGAAATAGTCGTCAATAAAGGTAACGAATACCAGACAGGCAGTCAGCAGCTTCGCGCCGCGACGGCCTTTGATGTGCTGTTTTGCCCAATCGGCAAATGCTTGGTTACTGCCGGAATGCGTCAGCAGGGAAGTGAAAATCCCCAAAAGCACCAAAAAGAGCAGGATTTTGGGTTTGCCCAAAGACCAATCGCCGTCCGCCCAAGTCAGGCTGACTGCCATGTCTTTTAAGTGAACCAAGGCATCGAGTGGATTGCCGCCTACCAGCAGGAATGAGCCGACGATAATGCCGACACCTAAGGACAGTAATACACGGCGCGTGGCAATGGCTAAGGCGAGCGCAATGGCTGCCGGGACGATAGATAAAATAGAATTCGAATAATTAATAAGTTGCATAATTATATTGTATATAAGCGGTGAAATATTTTCAGACGGCCTAAATTGGAAGACGGATAACAAAATACCCACCGTCTCTGACAGATGGGTATTTTATCATTTAACACATCATCATGCCGTCTGAAAAATCGGACTACTGCAGATTTAGCGCGAGGAACAAAGTATTGCCGTCGCGTTGTACCAAAAGCGGTACGTTTTTGCCTGAGCTTTCCAATGCGCTACGGAAAGTGGATTCGTCATTGACGCTGATTTGGCTGACGGCAATAATTTCGTCGCCGCGTTTGAGGCCGGCACGTTCGGCCGCACCGCTAACGCGCAGAACGATTAAGCGTTGTTTGCCGTCTGCGTTTTCAACCTGCAAAGTTAGGCCTGCGTTTTCAACGGTAAATCCGTCATGGCCGCCATCGTGTTGCGGGTGTTCGGCTTCTTTTGCAGATGTTTCCGTTTGTTCGGCTGCGCTGCCAAGTTTGACTTTGACATCGGTTTGTTTGCCGCCGCGCCAGATGCTCAAAGTCACTTCTTTACCCGGCATAATCGAGCCGACCATGACCGGCAAATCGCTGGAGGCGCGGACTTCTTCTCCGTTTACGCTGCGGACAATATCGCCGACTTGCAACCCGGCTTGTTGCGCTGCGCTGTTCGGCATGATTTTGGCAATCAGCGCGCCGCTTGCTTTGTCCAAACCGAAAGATTTGGCCAAATCGTAAGAAACTTCTTGAATAACCACGCCTAATTGACCGCGTTGGACTTTGCCGTTGGCTTTTAATTGATCGGCCACATTCATGGCAACATCAATCGGAATAGCAAACGAAATACCCATAAAACCGCCGCTGCGGCTGTAAATTTGCGAATTGATGCCGACTACTTGGCCGCGGAGGTTGAATAGCGGGCCGCCTGAGTTGCCTGGGTTGATGGCAACGTCGGTTTGGATGAACGGCGTATAGTTTTCATTCGGCAGGCTGCGGCCTTTGGCGGAGACGATGCCTGAAGTTACGCTGTTGTCAAAGCCGAAAGGAGCGCCGATGGCTGCTACCCATTCACCCGGTTTCAAATCTTTCGGATTACCGATTTTGACAACCGGCAAATCTTCTTGCGGCTCGATTTTTAAGAGGGCAACGTCGGATTGAGCGTCTGAGCCGACCAGTTTGGCCGTGTATTCGCGTTTGTCGTTGAGCAGGACTTTGATATTGCCCATGCCGGCAACCACGTGGGTATTGGTCAGGATATAACCGTCTTTGCTGATAATAAAGCCGGAACCGAAATTCAAAGCGTCGCTTTCAGTATCTTCTTGCGGCATGTCGGGCATATTGGGAACAAGGCGCTTGAAGAACTCGTAAAACGGATCATTGTCGGGGAATTGGCTCAGGTCCATGCTGTGGTCGTCATCCGGTGTCGCAGTGCGTTTTGCCGGTGTCGCTTGAATATTGACGACTGCCTGTCCTTCGTTTTGTACCAATTGGGCGAAGTCGGGCAACAACATACCGACTTTTCCGTCATCGGTATTGGTTTCTATGCGTTGGACGAGTTCTTTGTTTTCGTCTTTGTCGAAAAAGGTGCTGACTTTGTCGCAACCTGAAAGAAGGGAAGCTGAGAGAACAGCAAGGGTCAGATATGTGTTTGTTTTAATATTCACGAAAGTTCCTTTTGCCGGTGCCTATCGTATTGTCGGCATGCGTTTGAATCGGCAGGCAGTTTTATTGTTTGAATGCTGTTTAAATGTATAAGATAGGATTTTTACACTTTAACGGTTTTTTTTCAAGCATTTCATTTTAAATGAAAAAATGATGATTGGGATTTTATTGTTTTAAGGCCGTCTGAAAGCTTTGGAATATGACCTGTCGGTCGGTTCGCTTCTTTCAGACGGCCTTTAAATTGTGGTCAGTCGTGTTGATCCAAATGGTAGATCTGCGCCACGGCATCGATTAATTCGCTGTTGTCCGAGCCGGCTTTATTGAGCGTGCGTGTCGGAGAGTGGAGCAGTTTGTTGGTCAACTGAATGGAGAGGCGTTCGAGGACATCCTCGGCCGATACGCCTTTTGCCAGTTGCTTCATGGCATTTTCCAATACTTGGCGGCGCGCTCGTTCGCCTTCGTCGCGCAAAGCGCGGATAAGCGGAACGCTTTGGCGGTTTTTCTGCAGGCGGATAAATTCGCTGACCTTCTCTTCCACCATGCTTTCAGCTGCCGCCGCTGCCTTTTTGCGCGCGTCTTTACCGCTTTGGACAATATCCATCATGTCGTCTACGGTATAGAGATATGCGTCTTCCAATTCGCCGACTTCGGCTTCGATATCGCGCGGAACGGCCAAATCCAGCAGGAAAACAGGCATGTTGTGGCGTTTTTTCAATGCGCGCTCGACCATGCCTTTGCCGACGAGGGGGAGTTGGCTGGCGGTGGAAGAAACAACCACGTCGTAATCGTGCAGAATATCGGGCAATTCGTTCAGCAGGCAGGCTTCGGCGTTGACACCGAGTTTGTCGCACAATTCCTGCGCACGCTGGTGTGTGCGGTTGGCAACAGTAATGAGCTTGGGATTTTTAGCGGCAAAATAAGTGGCCACCAGCTCAATCATTTCGCCTGCGCCGATAAAGAGGACGTTCAGATCGGAAATGGAAGGGAAGATTTGCTCTGCCATTTTGACCGATGCAGAAGCCATGGAGACGGAGTTTTCACCGACGGCAGTGTCGGTACGCACTTCTTTGGCAACGGCAAAGGTTTTTTGAAACAGGGCGTTTAAGTGGGTGTTGATGCTTTCCTGTTCTTGCGCAACACGGACGGCATCTTTGATTTGACCGAGAATTTGCGGTTCGCCCAAGACCATGGAATCTAAACCGCAGGCGACGCGGAAGGCGTGGCGGACGGTTTCATTATTATCTAAGGTATAGAGGTAAGGGCGGATTTCTTCGGCAGGCAGGTCGTGATATTGTGCCAACCAGTCGATGATTTTTTCGGTTTCGCCGACGCAGTAAAGCTCGGTGCGGTTGCAGGTAGAAAGAATAACTGCTTCTTCCGCCGCCTCACTGCGCGCGAGGTTGGACACGGCATCCGGCAGATTTGCAGCTGCAAATGCCAGTTTTTCGCGTATGCTCAAGGGCGCAGTTTGGTGATTGAGTCCGACGACGGTAAGTTGCATGGTTATGGTATGACTGGGTAGTGTGTGTGGTGGGTATTATAGCTTAAGTGGGCTTTAAAATGAATGTGTTGGGGGAGAAGATACAATGAGGTTTGCCATCGAAAAGGCCGTCTGAAAAGATTCAGACGGCCTTTTTATCAAGAAAGGCTTAAACGGCTTCCGCTTCTTCTTCCAAGAAACCGCGCAGTTTTTGCATAGCTTTGGCTTCGATTTGGCGGATGCGTTCGGCAGATACGCCGTATTCGGCAGCCAATTCGTGCAGGGTCAAACCGCCATCGTCTTGCAACCAGCGGCTTTCAACGATACGGCGGCTGCGGTCGTCCAGTTGTGCCAAGGCGTTTTGCAGACCTTCGGTTTGCAGGGCGTAGTGGGCTTGTTTGGACAACTGGCGGCTAGGCTCTGCATCGTGATCGGCCAACCAGTCGATAGGGGCGAAGTTGTCTTCGTCATCGTTGTTTTCTGCCATGATGCCGATATCGTGACCGGTCATGCGTTGTTCCATTTCCAAGACTTCGGACAATTTGACGCCCAAATCGTCGGCGATTTCTTGCGCTTCTTTTGGAGACAAGGCATTCAGGTTTTTACGCATGCTGCGCAGATTGAAGAACAGTTTGCGTTGCGGTTTGGTTGTGGCAACGCGGACCAAACGCCAGTTGCGCAAAATGAATTCATGGATTTCGGCTTTAATCCAATGCACGGCAAACGAAAACAGGCGCGCGCCGCGGCTCGGTTCGTAGCGTTTGACGGCTTTCATCAGGCCGATATTACCTTCTTGAATCAGGTCGGCTTGGTTGAGGCCGTAGCCGTCGTAGCCGCGTGCAATGGATACGACGACGCGAAGATGGGACAGAATAAGTTGTTTGGCGGCATTGAGGTCGCCTTTTTGTTGACGTTCGGCCAGTTGTGTTTCTTCTTCGGTGGTCAGCATGGGAATGCTGTTGACAGTATGAATGTATTGCTCGAGGCTACCGTTGCCGCTGTGGATAACGGGTAATGCAAAAGCTTTATTCATAAAGGATGCTCTCCTTAATTAGGCCGTCTGAAAACGGCTTTTGTTTATTTGTGTGACAAGCAGTATAACACTGCCTGTGGTTTGTTTTGTTATGGGTTGGATTTTTTCTGTAAATTAACGATAGATTCAATAGTTTTTACTGTTTAAATCGCAAGGGTTGATTGTCTTAGAAAATTTGAGTGATTTACTTGGTTTTGATTAAGTATATTACAAACATTTCTGTATGTAAATAGTTTTAGTGATAAAAAAGACCTTGTATAACAAGATATTAAAATTTTTTCATTCTGATTTCTTCCGGCCAATCAGGATAAGGAATACGCCGATAACGGCCAAAATGCTGATAAGCCATGTTGAGCCGCCTGCTTTCATATAAGGCGTTTCACCGATGTAGCCTTTGACGTGGCCTTCGAGGACGGTTTCTGTATCCGGTTGGGCTTCGGCAACAATCGTACCTTTAGGGGAAATAATGGCGGTCGCGCCGGTATTGGTGGAGCGAACCATGTAGCGGCCCAGTTCCATTGCACGCGCTTGGGACTGTTGAAGCTGCTGATACATGGCATTGGATTTGCCGTACCACGCCATATTGCTGATGTTGGCGAGCAGGGTGGAGCGTTTCGCCGTTGCGATGAGTTCGTCGCCGAAACCGTCTTCATAGCAGATATTGAAGGCGACTTTTTGATCTTTCATTACCAACGGCGCTTGGTTGTCGCCGCCTTTTTGAAAGTCAGCCAAAGGCATATCCATCATTTTATAGAGACGCTCGGTAATGGCGGGCAAGGGTTTGTATTCACCAAATGGAACGAGGTGGTTCTTGGCGTAGTAGGGGATGACATCGGAAGTGCTGTTGTGATAGTCGCTCAAATTGATGACTGCATTTTCGTAGCCGTTGCCGTCGGGCGTATATTGGCTGATGCCGATGGCCAACGCGCTGCCGTTGCTTTGCGCCTGTTCGGCGAATTGTTCCAAGATGCCTTCGGGCAGGTCTTGGCGCATCAGCGGCAGGGCGGTTTCAGGCAGGATGACGATGTCGGCACTGGTTTTGCTGATTTGTTCGTAGTATTTCTGAATGGTCGGAATG
Source organism: Neisseria subflava (assembly GCF_003044935.1). Taxonomy (NCBI): domain Bacteria; kingdom Pseudomonadati; phylum Pseudomonadota; class Betaproteobacteria; order Neisseriales; family Neisseriaceae; genus Neisseria; species Neisseria subflava. The sequence goes on from NZ_POXP01000003.1 coordinate 333,254, forward strand.
ATTTGCTCTTCCTTCCATTTCAGATTTTGCTCGATATTTCCTTGAATCAGGGCGACGGTACTGGTGCTGCCGTCGGGGCGGGTGTATTCGGTTTGTTGGGAAATGTAGCCGACGGAGCAGAGCGCAACGATAAGGAATAAGGGCAGCAGGCGGTGTTTCAGACGGCCATGGTTGTCAATCAGCAACACCAGCCATGTGCTGAGGAAAGCGGTTGCCAGGGTGACCATATGAATGCCGCCCAAAGGTGCGAAACCTGCCAACGGACTGTCTTTGATGATTTGGGAATAGCCGATTGCGCCCCAACCGAATCCGGTCAGGAAACGTTCGCGGGCAAATTCTGCCAGCGTCCACAAAATCGGCAACAGCAGGCCGGTTTTAGCCCAGCGTGACAGGTTGCATTTTCTCCACACCCAAAAACAGATGGCCGGATAAAGCGCGAGAAAAGCCGGCAGCAGGAAGGTGAGGGGGATGGCGTATGAATCCGGCAAACCCGAAACATCATGCAAGGCAGTGTGTATCCAATAAAACTGCGCCGTATAACCGATTAATCCGAACAGATAGGCTGTCATGACGGCAAAGCGCGGACGTAACTCAATCAGGCGTATCAGTGCGCCAAACAACAGCGGCATCAGCCAAAAATGATAATACGGGGCGAAAGTGAACGGTGTCGCGGCGGCAATCAAGATGACCAGCGGCCAGTAAAGCAGCGGATGTTGCCAATATTGTTCGAGTTTACGGAAAATATTCATGCTTTAAATGGTATTGAGGCCGTCTGAAAAGTTTTCAGACGGTAGGGAAACAAAATCAGTCTTTTTGAAACAATTTCATTGCAGGCAGGACGATTGCGCAAGCCAATGCGCCGGCGGCTACTCCGACCACCAGATTGGCGATATGTTCCATCATGCCGCTGTCCCAATGCTGCGCATGGAGGAAATCGTGCAAAAAGCCAAGGTTGTGGGCGATCAGTCCGCCGCCGACCAAGAACATCGCCAGCGTGCCGACAATGCTCAAGCCGCGCATAAACCAAGGCATAAATGAAATTAAACCGCGTCCGATACCTTGCACAGCAACGCTTTTTTGGCGCATCAACATCATGCCGAGGTCGTCAAGTTTGACGATAATGCCGACCAAACCATAGACCAATGCCGTCATGCCGACACCGATGGCGGCCATAACCAAAGAACGCGTCATCAGGTCATATTTTTCAACAACGCCCAGCGCAATAATGATGATTTCAGCTGAGAGGATGAAATCTGTACGGACCGCGCCTTTCACTTTTGTTTTTTCGTCTGTGACTTCAGGTTCGGTATCGTGTCCGTCTTCGTGTTCATTGCGGTGTAGAAATTTGTGCAACAGTTTTTCCACGCCTTCAAAACACAAATACACACCGCCTATCATCAGCAAGGGCGTAATCAGCGCTGGCAGGAAAGCGGAAAGCAACAGTGCAAGCGGCACCAGAATCAGCTTATTGACCAGAGAGCCTTTTGCCACCGCCCAAATAATCGGCAATTCGCGCTCGGCGGATACGCCGGTTACCTGATTGGCGTTGAGCGCCAAATCGTCACCGACCACGCCGGCGGTTTTTTTTGCGGCGACTTTGGTCATCATCGCTACGTCGTCCAAAACGGCGGTAATGTCGTCCAAAAGCGTAAAGAGAGAGGCGAAGGCCATAATGTTGTCCGGATAAAATCAAATAAACGCGCGATTATATATGAAAATTCAGTTGCTTGAATGTTTTTCAGACGGCCGTTGACGGAAATTAACCAAAGGCCGTCTGAAAATGCTATTTCGGCGTATAACGTCCTGCCATGGCTTTATACACCATATTTTCGTATTTTAAGGCTTCATAGCGTTGGTTCAGCAGGTTTTGAGCCGAGCTATATTCCGAATTCAAAGCCTCCAGCCAGTCTTTCAGTTCGTTTTTACCGTGTTGGTAGCGTACTTGATAGTAATGGCTGTTTTTCTTGTCCAACTGATAACGTTGTTCTTGATTGGCAAGGCTGGCCTGCGCGTTTTTGTAGGCAAGGTAGTTGGTGTTGACCTCGTTGAGCGCGGTGGTCAGGGCTTTTTCAAAATTCAGCTTGGCACTGTCCATCTCCGCTTGTACGGTTTTGTCTTTCCATTTCATGGTCTGCCAATTAAGGAAAGGCAGATTGATGGTGGCCGATCCGCCTAACATGGGGATATTGAACGTGCTTTTCGCTTTATCGGAAGACGTACTCAAACTTGCGCCCAAAGTAATCGACGGATACCAACTGCGTTTTTGCGCGTTGACCAATTGTTGCGACGCTTGCAGGCGGTATTCGGCGGCGCGCAGGTCGGGGCGGTTGGCCAAAACGGTAATCGGTACATCCAAGTTCACGCCTTTGACCGGCAACAGGCGGAATTGTGCCGGATCGGCGGCCATGTTTTCAGACGGCCTTAAATTCAACAAATTACGCAAAACCTGTTTTTGCGTATCCAAATTGTTTTGCAAAGACAACAGGTTGTTTTCCGCGCTCAGCAATGACTGTTTGGCTTGGGTCGGCTGACTGGAGTCGGCACGGCCGTAGCGGAATTTGGCATTCGCAATGCGGTTGATTTCCTGATATTGCTTCAGCGATTTTTTTGCCAACTCGATGGCTTCGTTCAGGTAGGCGATATTGAAATACGCATCGGCGACATTATTAATCAAAGTCAGGCGTGTGTTGGCCATGTCTTCATGCGTGGCTTGATATTCCCATACCTGAGCATCGGCAGTGGCACTGAGTTTACGCCATAAATCCAATTCGTAGCTCAAGCCAAGCTGGCTGCTGAAGGTATTGCCGTGGCTGCCGGTTTTCAGGTTTTTAGAAGCGTTCGCGCCCAACGATCCGCTGAACGAAGGCACCAAATCCGCGCCCAAAATATTGGCTTGGTACAAAGCCTTGTTGACGCTGATGGCCGCCTGTTTCAAATCGACATTGTTGGCCAACGCCTGCTCCATCAGAGCATTGAGTTGCGGGCTTTGGTAGATTTCCCACCAGTTGCCGTTTACATTGTAGCGTTCGGCAGTTTCCGCCGCGCTCATGACTTGGCCGGTTGCTTCCAGCGTAAGGTTCGGGTTGGCTTTAGACGCGGCGCACGCACTTAGGGCAAGGGCAATAGCCAATGATAAGGCTGCTTGGGAAAAAGGTTTCGTCTTCATAAAAAATCTTTCGGGTAACAGCATTTCAGACGGCCTTAAGATAATAGGTCGTCTGAAACATAATCAATCCTGAGCCAGCGCATCAATCGGGTTGAGCTTGGAAGCCTTGTTGGCAGGCATAAAGCCGAATGCGACACCGATGGCGGTGGAGCAGACCACTGCGCCGATGACGGAAGTCATGGAAATGCTCATCGGGAAGTTGGTGACAAAGTAGTTGAACACCAGGCTGATGCTTGCGGACAACAATACACCTGACAGGCCGCCGATGATACAGATTAAAACGGCTTCAATCAGAAACTGCTGCAAAATATTGTTGCGGCGTGCGCCGATTGCCATGCGGACGCCAATTTCTTTGGTGCGCTCGGTAACGGAAACCAGCATGATGTTCATCACGCCGATGCCGCCGACCACCAAAGAGATGACCGCAATGGAAGAAATCAGCAGCGTCATGGTACCGGTCGTGCTTTCAACCATTTCTTTGATGCTGTCGCTGTTGTTCATAAAGAAGTCTTCTGTACCGTGGCGTGCTTTCAGCAGCTCGGTCAGGCTTTTTTCGGCAACTTGCGTGTTGGCATCGTCTTTGATTTTGACAACGATGGAGTTAGTATGGCTCTCACCGGTAATTTGATGCATGACCGTTGTATAAGGCGACCAAAGCATCAGTGAGTCGGAATTACCAAACGAGTTGTCATCCTTTTTCATAATGCCGATGACGGTTAACGGGCGTTTTTTGAAAAGGATGGTTTTGCCTAAAGGATTGACACCTTCGCCGAAGAGTTTGGTTTTGGTGTTTTGGTCGATGACGACGACTTGGGCATCGGTTTTTACATCGTCATCATCAAACAGACGGCCTTCTTCCAATTTTAAACCGCGCACGTCGAAATATTGTTCGCCTACGCCGTAAAGCGAGGCAGTCAGGTCGGTGTTGCGGTAGGTCAATGTGCCGCTGGAGTTGGTTTGAGGGGTGGCAGAGGCGACGTAGCTTTGTTGGCTGATGGCTTTTGCGTCATTAATCGTCAGTGTCTTGATCCGTCCGCTTCTACGGTCGCCAAAACCACGGCCGGGGAAGATACTGATGGTGTTTGTGCCCATCGAGTTGATGTCTTCCAAGATTTTTTGTTGCGAGCCATTACCTAAGGCTACTACCGATACCACCGAAGCGATACCGATGATAATACCCAGCATGGTCAGCAGCGAACGCATTTTGTGCGCCATAATCGCCTGTACCGACATTTTGAATGCTTCCATAAATTGATCGTAATAAAACGACCAAGAAGCTTTTTCTTTAATCCTCTCCACTTTGCTTGGCGGAATATCCGGATTTTTAGACGTGTCGGAAATAATCTGACCGTCGCGGATTTCGATGACGCGGTTTGCGTTTGCCGCAATGCCCGGATCGTGGGTGACCATAATCACGGTATGCCCGTCTTCGTGCAGCTTGTGGATGATTTCCATCACGTTTTTACCGCTGGCGGTATCCAATGCGCCGGTCGGCTCGTCGGCAAAGATGATTTCGCCGCCGTTCATCAACGCGCGCGCAATCGAAACGCGTTGTTGCTGACCGCCGGAAAGTTCGCTGGGTTTGTTGCCTTCTTTATTTTGCAAACCCAAATCGCCCAACAGTTTTTCCGCACGTTCCGCGCGCTCTTTGCTGTCCATGCCCATATATACGGCAGGCAGGGCGACGTTATCTCGGGCGGTCAGCGAGCTTAACAGGTTGTAACGCTGGAAAATAAAGCCGAAACGCTCACGGCGCAAAGCCGCCAGCTCATCTGGCTGCATTTGCGATGTTTCGATGCCGTCGATTTGATAAGAGCCGGAAGTGGCGGTATCCAGACAGCCCAAGATATTCATCAGCGTCGATTTGCCTGAACCGGACTGGCCGATAATCGCCACAAAGTCGCCTTTTTCAATAGAAAGGCTGACATCTTTCAATACGTGCACACGGTTTTCACCGCTACCGAAAAAACGGTTGATATTCTTACATTCGATTAAACTCATAATCTTTCCGGGCGAAAAATAGAAATACAGGAACTAAGGCCGTCTGAAACACAGCCAAACCTTTCAGACGGCCTTAATCAATCAGCGAGGAGGGCCGCCGCCCATCATCGCGCGTTCACTGCTCTTATTCTTTTCATCTGCGCTCATTTCAGAAACGATCACTTTTTCGCCTTCTTTCAAGCCGCTTTTGATTTCAGTATTCATGTTGTCTTTCAAGCCGACGGTCACTTCGCGTTCTACCGCTTTATTGTCTGCGCCCAAAATGCTGACATAGGATTTGCCGTTATGTTTTTTCACGGTCAGCGTCGGTACCAGTAAAACATTCTTCACGCCGTTGATTTCGATCGTGTTTTGAGTGGTCATACCGATGGAAAGTTTGCCTTCGGGATTCGGCACCAGGGCGCGGGCATAGTAGTAAATCGCATTGGAAGTCGTGTCCGTGCTGCTGGTGTAGCTGCCCAAAGACATGGTGGTCAAGCCGGGGTCGACACTGTCTAATTTCGCTTTAATCGGGGTGTCCGGCTCGGACAAAATGGTGAACGAAATATCCTGACCGGCTTTGACTTTCGTGATGTCGCCTTCGGCAATCTGCATTTTGTTTAACATGGTTTCCAAGTTGGCCAGTTGGATAATGGTCGGCGTAGATTGAGCCGCATTGACGGATTGGCCTTCTTCAACAGGAATGGCGACCACGGTGCCGTCCATGGTAGCGGTAATCCGCGTGTGGCCCAGTTCGGATTCAGCCGTATTAATCGAGATTTTTGATTGTTTGATGGAGGCCTTCAGTTCGGCGACATTCGCTTTGGCTGCGGCTAAAGAGTCTTGTGCAGATTCCAAATTTTCTTTGGAAGTGGCCTGTTCTTTCCATAAGGCAAGTTCGCGTTTATATTTTTTCTCCGCACTGGAAAGCGCGATTTCGGCAGAAACCAATTTTGCCTGATAGGTTTCCAGTTTGGATTTTTCGGTATTTAAGGTATTGATCTGATTGGTTGAGTCGATTTCCGCAATCAGATCGCCTTTTTTCACTTGTTGGCCCAGTTTCACATACAGTTTTTTAATCTGACCTGAAGCTTCCGCGCCTACGGATACTAAATTGGAAGGTGAGATTTCGCCGGTTGCCGACACGGTTTGACGGATATCGCCGCGTTTGACCACTTCCGTAATAAAAGAAGACTGAGGCTCAGGCTTCATCAAAGACCAGCCGCCGAAAGCCGCTGCTACTACAACAGCCGTACCGGCCGCCCACTTGAAAACTTTAGACATATAAAAGGAACCAATTCAATAAAATAACGTTGCAGACAAGCAATAAATGTATGTTGGAGACAAAAAAACAACTGGATTTTACTGTAAAGTCCAAGGCCGACCAAGAGACAGTCGGCTTAAATTGAAGTTTAACTTATTGAAATAAAAAATAAAGGGCAGTAAGTATTTTTCAGAACTTGCACCTCATTTACATAAATTCCCAAACTCCCTCCGTATCTGAACATTTAAGCCGCAAGAAAACGACTATAATATTCATGTCTTATTCTAATTATTCACGACATAAATACAATGAAACACCAACAAGGCTTCACGCTTATCGAGCTGCTGATAGTCGTTGTGATTGCAGCCATTCTTGCTACCATCGCATATCCGTCTTATCAAAACTACATCCGCCAAACGCGTCTCGCATCCGTCCGCACACAGATGCTGCATAATGCCCAACAACTTGAACGCTACTATACTCAAAGAAGTACTTTTGTAGGGTTTCCTCCTGAAAATTTGCAGCAGAATCAATATTTCGATATTAGTTTTTCCGAAGGTGCGGATCCTTCCGATTCAGGTTATATTTTGAAGGCTGTACCCAACAAAGAAACCAATGCCTATGAAACTTGTACTGTTTATTACAACGACAGCGGTATCATTTGGGCAAACAGCGATAAACAAAACTGCCCCGGTTATGAAACGCCCCTAGATGAGAAATAAACAAAGGCCGTCTGAAATTCAGACGGCCTTTTTGATGGTTTGGCTGTATAAGCACATTAGCTTAAACAGGGCAAAGATCAGTAATTTTGACCTGATGTGAAGTCAATCTTAGCCTTTGCGGCGCGGTTCGTTAGGGCGGATACGGGAAGCCAGTTGGTCGAGGATGCCGTTGACGAATTTATGGCCATCGGTGCCGCCGAAAGTTTTGGTGACTTCGATGGCTTCATTGATGATGACGGGGTAGGGGGTCTCAGGCATGGTGCTTAGCTCATGGCAGGCAACCAGCAAAACGGCGCGTTCGATAGGACTGAGGTCTTTTTCGTCGCGGTCGAGCAGGGGGCTGATTTTTTCCATGTATTCTTCGGCATGGGTTTGTGCGCCGAAAAACAGTTTGTTGAACAGCTCTTCATCCATATTGGATGTTTGGGACAGTTCGTGGATGTTTTTGGCGATTTCGGGAGCGGCAGTTTTGTTGATGCCTGCTTGATAAATGGCTTGTACGGCAAGCTCGCGTGCGCGGCGGCGTGGGCTTTTCATGGGTATTCCTTGTGAAGAGAGTGCCGATGGTTGTCGGCTGAATATTGAATGATTCAGACGGCCTCAATGTCATGATTGAGAGGCCGTCTGAAAATATGCGGTATTCAATACGGGGAGAAGCTTATTCTTCGTCGTCTTCGTATTGTTCTGACAAAAGATGGTTGACCAAGTTGGCACATTCTACGGCAACTTTGGCTGCATCGGAGGCTTTTTCTTCGATACGCGCAACGGCTTGTTCGTCGTTTTCAGTCGTCAGGATGGCGTTGGCGATAGGGATGTTGTAGTCAAGGGCAACGCGGCTGACACCTGCGCCGGACTCATTGGATACCAATTCAAAGTGGTAGGTTTCGCCACGAATGACAACGCCGATGGCAATCAGGGCATCGAATTGTTCGGATGAAGCGAGGTTCATCAGCGCGATAGGCACTTCAAGCGCGCCAGGGACGGTGGCAAGCGTGATGTTGTCTTCGGATACGCCCAATTCTTTTAAGGTGCGGCAGCATACTTTGACCATTTCGCTGCCAATTTCGTTGGTGAAGCGGGCTTGAACGATGCCGATGCGCAGGTTGGTACCATCGAGGCGTGGTTCGATAATATTCATGATGATTCCTTCAATATTTGTGAAATAGGGATTCGGCTTGGTTTCAGACGGCCTTGTTATAGGGAAGACCGTCTGAAACGAAATGGGGATGGATTATTCTTGCGGCTGCCAATCGGCAACGGCTTGGAACTCGCCGTCTTCGTTCAATTCCCACGCACTGCCTTCTGCCTGAGTCAGCATGGGCGCGATGTCGGGATTGTCTGCAGTAATGGCGGAGAGGCTGACAATGCTGAAATTGTCGGGGTTGTCGGTGTATTCGTCGGTTTCGTCGCCGCTGAAAATACGCCAGCCGCTGTCGTTTTCAAATACGGGGGCTTCGCGGTAGAGGAAGCCGACGGGCTCGCCTTGTTCGGCGACGGTGTTGGTGACGATGCAGCGGTCGAGCGCTGCGGCCAATGCTTGGGCAAATTTGTTCATGGAGTTGACAAAGAGATGATTTGGCATGATTTTACACGATTCGCCGCTTTTCCGCACGGATGTGTGCAGGGGCGGTTTGATGGTACAATGTCGATAAGTGCCGTCAGGTTTGAACATGACGGTTTTTGATTGTTTATCGGCTTGAGGGACGCAAGAAACAATGAGCCAAAATAAAAAAGTTGCCGGTGTAGCCTTTTTATTTTGTTTCACTGCGGATGAGGCGTGCTTTCCGGCTGTTTTTTGAAAGTATGGAATGAAATCTGATTTGCTCAAACAGAAGGCGCATCGAGCGATTCAAAAGCGTCTGGGCTATGAGTTCCGCAATATGGAGCTGCTCCAGCAGGCTTTGACCCACCGCAGCTACAATGCCAAACACAATGAACGTTTTGAATTTGTCGGCGATTCGATTTTGAACTATTCCGTGGCGCGGATGTTGTTTGACGCGTTTCCGAAATTGTCGGAAGGCGAGTTGTCGCGGATGCGCGCGGCTTTGGTGAATGAAGGTGTCTTGGCTGAAATCGCGTTGGAAATGAATGTCGGCGACGGTTTGTATTTGGGTGCCGGCGAGTTGAAGAGCGGCGGTTTCAGACGGCCTTCGATTTTGGCGGATGCGATGGAGGCGATGTTTGCGGCGGTCAGTTTTGACGCGGATTTTTCTGCGGCGGAAAAAGTGGTTCGCCATTTGTTTGCGGAACGCGTGAAACGTGCGGATTTGAATATCGGCAAGAAAGACAGTAAAACCGCTTTGCAGGAAGCCTTGCAGGCACGTCGCTTTGCCCTGCCGAAATACCGAATCGAAGAGCAGGCGGAGCAGACGGCTGATGCGATGTTTGTGATTTCCTGCGATTTGGGCGAACTCGGTTTCATCTGCAATGCACGCGGCAACAGTCGAAAAGTAGCCGAGCAAAAAGCGGCATGTGAAGCCTTAGAATGGTTGGAACAGAAGTTTCCTTTGAAAAAAGCTAAAAAATAATATTTCAGACGGCCTTTGAGAAAATGCAAAGGCCGTCTGAAACAATCAAGAAAGTCATATATAAATGGATATCGAAACCTTTTTGCAAAACGAGTCGCAACACCCGACGGATTATCGTTGCGGCTTTGTGGCCATCGTGGGTCGCCCGAATGTCGGCAAATCCACGTTGATGAACCATTTAATCGGTCAGAAAATCAGTATCACCAGTAAAAAAGCACAAACCACGCGCAATCGTGTAACCGGTATTTACACCGACGACACGGCGCAATTTGTGTTTGTCGATACGCCGGGTTTTCAAACCAATCATCGCAATGCCTTGAATGACCGTCTTAATCAAAACGTAACCGAAGCGTTGAGCGGCGTGGACGTGGTGGTTTTTGTGGTGGAGGCCATGCGCTTTACCGATGCCGACCGCGTGGTGTTGAAGCAGTTGCCTAAGCATACGCCTGTGGTATTGGTGGTCAATAAAATCGATAAAGATAAAGCCAAAGATAAATTTGCGCTTGAGGCTTTTATCAATGAAGTGCGGCAAGAGTTTGAGTTTACCGCCAGCGAGGCAGTTAGCGCGAAACATGGCCTGCGTATTGCCAATCTGCTGGAACTGCTCAAGCCGTATCTGCCGGAAAGTATCCCGATGTATCCGGAAGATATGGTGACGGATAAATCCAGCCGATTCCTGGCGATGGAAATTGTGCGCGAAAAATTGTTCCGCTATTTGGGCGAAGAGTTGCCGTATGCGATGAATGTTGAAGTGGAGCAGTTTGAGGAAGAGGAAAGCGGACTGTTCCGCATTTATATCGCGGTGTTGGTCGATAAAGACAGCCAAAAGGCGATTTTGATTGGTAAGGGTGGGGAGAAATTGAAGAAAATTTCTACTGAAGCCCGCCTTGATATGGAAAAATTATTTGATACCAAAGTCTTTTTGAAGATTTGGGTGAAAGTGAAATCCGGTTGGGCAGACGATATTCGTTTTTTGCGCGAATTGGGATTGTGATTTAATGTGTTTGAACAAAGGCCGTCTGAAAAATTTTCAGACGGCCTTTTGTTTTGTTTGATTAAGCCAATAATTCAGCCAGGCGTTTGACGATTTCATCCGCTGCTTGGCGTTTGGATGTTTCCGGAAATGAGGTTTCGGCAAGGTCATCAATAATGGTGATTTGATTGGTTGGCTTACCCATGGAAACGGAAACTTGGTTGGCCACCAGCATCGGTACGTTTTTGCGCAAACGTTTTGCTCGTGCAAATTCCAAAACCTGATGGCTTTCTGCAGCAAAGCCGACGCAGAATGGTGGAGAAGGCAAGGCGGCAACGGATGCGAGAATATCCGGATTTTCCGTCAGTTCGAGAACCGGGGGCTGATTGCCGTTTTTCTTCAGTTTCTCGTTGCTGCTGTTTTTGACTTTATAGTCTGCAACGGCTGCGACGGAAATAAAGACATCTTGCGCATGGATATGGCAATGAACTGTCTGATACATGGCTTCTGCACTGACAGCCTGTTCGGAATGAGCCAAGCCTGCTGGCAGGGCCGTCTGAATTTGACCGTAAATCAGCGTGACTTTCGCTCCGGCAGCACGGCACGCACGCGCTAAAGCCATGCCCATTTGTCCGCTGGAAATATTGGTAATGCCGCGGACAGGATCGATGGCTTCAAATGTTGCGCCGGCTGTAATCAGAACTTTTTTGCCGCTCAATAGCTTGGGTGTCCATAAATCCTCTAACAAATCTGCCAGATCGACCGCTTCGACCATTCTGCCTGTACCTGTTTCGCCGCAAGCCTGTTCGCCGCTGTTTGGGTAAAGCACGGTAATGCCGTCTGAAACCAGCTGCTCAATATTGCGCAGGTTGGCAGGGTTGCTCCACATTTCAACATTCATTGCAGGCGCAACAGCCAAAGGGCATTTCCTGGCTGCTACCAAGTTGGTCAGTAGATTATCAGCCAATCCGTTGGCAATTTTGGCAATCGTATTGGCAGTTGCGGGCGCAATAAGAAATGCGTCGGCTTCACGCGTCAGGTTGATGTGTGCCATGCCATTATTGGAAGCGCCTGAATAGGTATCCGATAAAACAGGATTGCCGGTTAAAGCTTGGAAAGTCAGTGGGGAGACAAATTCCGTCGCAGAATCTGTCATTACCACTGATACAGAATGTCCTTGCTTTTTCAGCAATCTGACCAGTTCACACGATTTATACGCCGCAATACCGCCGGTAATACCGAGGAGAATGTGTTTGCTCATAAATAATGGGTTCATGAAATGAGAGATATAGGAATCAAATTAAATTAGATTTGTTCGATGTTGATTCTGGCTAGTTTTGCTTTAATCGCATTGCCATATCTCTTCGGCAAGAACGCTGAAACCGCTCCGTTTTTCACTTCAGTCACATAACTGCAGACCTTAAATTCAGGAACAACATTGAGCGAGTAGTCCGGATTGACCAAAGGCGAAGCACTGGAGTACAGCGTCCATCTTGCCAGACTGCCGTCTTCATAATCAGTCGTTGCGTTAAAGCTGGTAACCCCTTCGCTGAAAGCGATTTGATAATTAGAGTAGAACTCGCCGGGAATTTCGTGTGCATTACAGAAATCAAATAATCTGTCATGTGCAAACAGATTCTGACGGATATAGGCCCACAATTCTTTTTCTAGAAAATCTTGGTCGGCAAAATGTCTGGAAGGATAGCCCTCGTCGACAAAATTTTGAATCCTTTCCTGCATATCTGGGACTGCGCCCGCTTTAGCGCCCCACATACCCGCAAGAATTAGGGCAGTATGCGAGCCCGAGTCGCGAATAGTGTGGAATAGTGTGCCACTTTTTATCCATTCGGATACGGCCGCTGCATCACGATAACAAATAATAGAATCTGCATCACGGAAAATAACGTATTCAACCTCGGGATCATTGATGGCAAGAAAGCGCCACATCGTACCCGGCCAGTTGTCCAATGGAGTGCCAACCTTAATCACTTCTGCACCGTTATTTCTAAATCGTTGAATAGCTTCAGCTGATACAGAATCGTCGACATAAAAACGACATGTCCAACCAGGGAAAAGCACAGGCGCAAGCTGGGTATTTAATACGGCAGGCTCAATATATTTGGAATTATTGCCAAATAAAGAAAAGGAGATAATCCGTTTGCCATTTTTTGGAGCTGGTGTTGGAATGATTTCATGTTCTAGGTCTGGGATGGCTTTATCTTTTAGAACCAAAGCCTGATGACCGTAAAACCCGGTTTTTTCCCAGTTATCTAGAGCGCCGTAAGCATGTGCAAGTAAATCCAAAGCAGGAATATAGGTGCTATCTAGCTCTAACGTTTTCATTTCAGCCTCAATGGCTTTTTTCCATTTCAATTGCTTCAGATAGGCATAAGCAACTTTATGATGAAATTCGACAGATTGGGGGTTGAGAAGGCAAAGAATTTCGGCACGTTTAAGCGCTTCCTCGTAATTTTCCTCTTCGATGAAAGAGTGATATGCTTGTTCAAATTTTTGTTGAATCTTTTCGTTACTCATAATAGGGACTATTCTAAATTTATGATTGTTTTATTGGAGAAAGTAGAGATTGTAAGAGTAGATGGGACTAAAGCGCCAGTAGTATAGAGATATAGAGTGTTTGAATGTGGCAATTAAGAGTAAAGCTGCAGGACTATTTATCTTTGGATATCTGTTTTATCTATCGAATGATAAAATCTAATAAATTTTAAATTATTTAAATACAGATAGTTGTGAAAAAATTTTAATTTTTTTGAAGTTGGGTGTTGACTGGTTTTATTGGTAGGCGTATAGTTCGGTTCTTCGCTGCTGACGCGGTGAAGAAAACGAAGCAGACAGTATAACACAGTTAGTTAGAATTTTCGATAATTTTAGTTGACATTTGCTAAATGTACTGTATAATTCG